>DBOW01000119.1:14298-37346 GCA_002299675.1 Solobacterium sp. UBA636 | reverse complement strand
AGAATATTAATATTAACCTTTGCCAGATAGTTACATACAGTGGCAATAATGCCAACCTTATCCTTACCTACTACAGTTATTACAGCCTTTTCCATTTTCTTCTCCTTACAAAATTAAATTAGAGGGTAATTACCCTCTAATATTAACATATGAATGACTAATCATTGAACCATTCTAGGACAATCTGGGCATGGCCACACTTCTGACACACAGCTCTTCCGCCCATGCCTAGATAAAGCGTAAACTTTTTTCGACCGCACACTTCACAGACTTCCCTTTCGGCAGTACAGGTAACAGTCTTTGCGGCTCCACCAGAGACCATTTCCAGGTCCTTCTCTTCATTAATTTCCATATCCGATCACCTCAGATATATTCTATCATGATTATCCTTTAAAACCCTTGCCACCGCCAAAAGACCCCATAGAACTGTTTTGACCAGCTGTACATTCATAACTGTCATTTCCAATTTTTACAGTTAATGAGTCACCGTTATTTAAACCCTCAAATGACACAATGACTGAGTTGAATGACTTCCTGGAAACCGTGCTTAACAAAAGATTTTCACCACTGTAAACTTCAATCAGCTCATCACTTCCATAAGTATTAACACCATAATACAGATATCCCTGATAACTCTCAGATGAAATTCCTTCCTGCATGCCACCATTGCCCAGCGCAATAATACTGCCCCCATTGATTAATAATTCTGTTCCATAGTCAAGAGCCGCATTGCCAGAATTACTTGGCCCATATACCACTGTATTTCCGCCATTAATGATAATTGAACCATTGGAATCAATTCCATCACCACTGGCATCAACTGTAATACTTCCGCCATTTATAACCACGCTGTACTCTTCAGAACCCATGTCCATCATATTTACAGCACCAGTTACATATGATGCATCTTCTGCACTGGCTTCATTCTTTTGCAGATCAGGCATCATATCTCTGCCTGGCTTAAAACCCTCCGCTCCACTCATATCTTTTCCGGGTCTCATGCCTTCTTCTGGAAGAGTGCCACTGTCATCGTTAAACATATCCCTCCCTGGCAGTGTTCCTTCATCTGCAGCGATATTGCCTTTATCCGATCTTATACCGCCCTTATCAAAGTCCCAGACATTATCACCATCGCTGCCGTCAGCTGCGTTAATTCCATCATCTGAAGCTAATACATAGATGTCACCATTATTAATGGTTACTGTCATTCCCTCAATTCCCTCATAGGAATCATTAATGTTGATAGTGCCCCCATTAATAACGACATCTCCATCACCATGTATTCCATCATCTCCTGAGACAATATCAAATACACCATTTTCAACAGTAATATTGCCATTAGAATGAACACCATCATCTTCGCAGCTTAAGACAAAACTTCCATCAATAACGACAAGATCCCCATCGCTCTTAATGCCCTTTACAGAATCATTATTATCTAATGTGGTCTCAATATTTATATTGCCAGAAACAATATGCACCAGATTATAGCCATAGATGCCATCGCCACAGCTATTAATATTTATATTTCCGCTTTCAATATAAACATAGCCACGATACTCATCCTCATCATTATCCGAAGACAGGGCATCCTTATTGCTGAAGACAGTTAAATCAACGTTACAGAGCTTCAAAGTATCCTTACCAACTATGCCCTTGCCGTTAATGGCATTTACCTCAATATCACCACCAGTAATAATCATATCATCCTTAGAGACAATGCCTTTATCATATTCAGCTGTCACATTCAGACTGCCACTACCCGCAATGACCATATCAGCCTTAGAAAATATTACTGCATCAACATCATTATCATCTCTCTGCAGATATTTAGAACCATCACATAAATAATTATCACCCTCAAGTATTATCGTAACCTTATCTGCTTCCTTGATATAGACAGCCGCAAAGTCCTGCGTTTTAATATTCACATTATCAAATACCAGAAACACATTATCATTTTCTGCATCAACAGTTACCGTTCCACTTCCATTACCACTTAAAATATAAGTACCGCCTTTGGTTATACTGATATCTTCATTCCCAAGCTCGATCCTCTCACCATCCAGGTAGCTGGGATTCTTGTCGCTGTCCTTAATGCTTAAATCATAGCCAGATACTGTAACATCATTACTATCAGTATTAACACTATTACCGCTATTATCAGAAATAACTGTGCTGCAGCCACATAGCAGCAGACACATAAACAATACTATTATCTTCTTCATATTAGAGCTCCTCCTTGGATATCGCCTCTTTGCCACAGACTATCTCCAGATTGTTGTTTCTGATTCTTAACTCATTAATCATCTCTCTTAACTTACTTACATCCCTCATCACTATAGAATACTCAACTCTGAACAGAGAACCAAGTGAGAGTGTCTTCACCTTTTCAAGTTCATAGTTTGAACAATATTTATTAAGCACTTCCTCAAAAGCCTCATCATAGTTCATATTCTCCGGTACGGTAATCTTGAGATATCTCATCTTTCCATCACACTCACCAAATCTGACAAGGCTCAATAACATACCGATAACGCAAACAATAAGTGTAAACAGTACCGCAATGCCAATATAGCCAGTCCCACAGATAATACCGATGGCCATGGCCATAAAGATGGCCGTCAGATCTTTAGCTGAACCTCTGGCTGATCTGAAACGGATAAGCGCAAAAGAACCCGCAACTGCAATACCAGCACCCATATTGCCGTTAATCATAATAATAACTACACATTCAATTGCCGGTATCAGTATCAGCGAAGGCACAAAACTCTTTGAATATGTATTGTGGAACATATAATAAATGCTTACCACAAAACCAAGTACCATTGATGCACATAAGGCGATCAGAAACTGGCCTACAGTAAATGTACTTGTAAATATACTGCTAAAAAGTGACATCTCTATTTCCTCCCATTTCCCTTAACATTGCCTCTTTAACCTTTGAAAACCCGCGGGGAAATATCTTTTCCTCGCTGAGCATTTCACTTAGCCACACTGGATAGCTGCCTGAAGCCTTGATTTCCATAATTACATAATCACCCAGCTTCTTATCATCTTCTTTTCTTTCAAGAGAAAGATTATTAAACCGATAAACCATATCATCATCAAAGGTAATCCGTATTTTCTCCTTTACAGTCAGATAAGATTTACGTTCCACGCCAATAAATACCTTGGGCTTAACATCACCATAATATTTCAGGGCATATTTCAGTTCATTTCCAATCTGCATATCTGTAAAATCACAATGATAAATATCCAGAGTATCAGGATATAAAGCCTTGGTTCTCCGTTTATAGACAATACCATCAAGCTTACGCTTAAATTCAACATATACTGTTTTAGGATTATCCTCATAAGCTCTGATTCTGATCTTCTCCTTATAGTCAGGTGATTCCATAGAACGATTAATCATCTGATAAGCATCATTGTCATAATATATCGACCTTATAGAACTGTTAAAATACTTATCCTTTTCAATATGCTCATCAAGCCTTTTTAACAGACAGTTATACTTATCCCTGCCTAGAACATATTTCTTCTCTACCCTCTCACAAGTCTCTTTCACACTGCAGCCTCCAAATATTGTGTCTAGTTTACAATATAGAAAGTGAAGATAATATGAACTTAAATTGTATAAAAACTGAACAAAATAAAACCTGGTGTTGATTTCACACCAGGCCTACACTTTCTCAAAAACCCAGACCGATGAACATCGGCCATTATCACAGCCATATTCCTTTGCCGGATATATTCTTAATATCAGTTCTTCACCATCCTTTTTCCTGAAACCGACTTCCTCAGAATCTTCTTTAATCAGACAGTTTCTAAGCTTCTCATAATCAAGATATTGCTCAATCTTCTTACAATCATCTACAGAAACATATTCCTTAAGATATTCTCTAAGCGAAGCCGAAAAATGATAATCATATTTCTTGAGAATCTCTTTAAAATAATCAGGCTCATAAATAGACCGGACAGTATCGCTTTCATGATCCACTACATAAACGCCCATAAATCTGGAAGAAATAATTCTCAGGAAAACATCGGTATCTTTTTTCTTTAACAGGGTATCCTCCAGCTTCCTGTTCATATTTCTGACACGACGGTTATTAGAATCATTACTGTAATATTCACTCTTGGCCTTATACATCATCTCTTCAGCTGATTTAACCAGTTCATTAATACTCATACCATTATCCATAACTGAAATACCGATTGAAGAATGATAGCCAGCCTCTTCAAATCTTTCTTCCATAATTTTACAGTCTTCTCTTAACTCCTCCAGTGATTTAAGATTATCAAATACCACAAACTCATCACCACCGGTTCGATATGAATTATTCAGACCAAATACCCTCTTTATTGTATCCGCCATATATATGAGCATCTCATCGCCAGCCTCATGACCAAGCGTATTATTCAGATCATGCAGACCATCCGCATCAATATAGATACAGCTCAGTTTGTCACCATTAAAAGAAGCAATATAATCCTCGTAACAGTTACGGTTCTTAAGTCCGGTAAGCGCATCAAAACTGCCCATTCTCTCAATCTTCTTCAGATAATCCATATTATTTAATGCCATCATAAAAATCCGGGAAAGAGACTCAATTGTATGTTCATAGCTGCTTTCCAGATCCACGCTGGCTATACCAAAGATACCATTTAAAACATTATCACTGTTTATAATAGGCACAGCCGCTAAACTCTTCACGCCGACCTCATCAAGTATGTTTAAATCAAAATCGCAAGCCAGATCAGAAAATTCATCATAGCTCAATTTTACCGTTCTGCCATGTTTTAATTCATCATAAAGAAGCGGGAAACTGTCCTCTATGCTTCTGTTTAAAAGCCTTTCCTGCCATTTAGTGTCATTATTCGAACCGAATATTTCTGTAATAACATCGCTATCAATCCTCATCAGAAATGACAGCCTTGATCTGGTAATATCTTTAACCCTGCCAAGTGCCTTAACAATAAACTCAGCATTATTCCGTGTATTAAACAGCAGCTGCTGAATATCATACATATCTAAAGTACGCTTCAGATCTGCTTCCTGAATTCTCTTTTCTTTCTTAACTTTTGAGACAATATAGACAAAATAGACTATAAAAATAATGGTCTCCAGTATCGCAAGAGTAAATAATACATTACGGATAGAATTTGCCCTGGCAAAAACAACGCTTTCTACAACCGCTACCTGAACCATCCAACGGTTCAGACCTACCGGTTCATAGTAAGAATACATATATTCCTCAGCCGAATTAGACCAGAAAGCGATATACCCTGGAGTATTATTCTTTAAATCACTTTTATATGAATTAAAATCATAGCCATCTTTGGTCTTCTGGTTCATTAATGACTCATCATAGGCATTGCCCAGCACATTATGCCAGGTATCAACCAGTAAATCACCAGTTTCACCATCAGCTACATAAATCTGCAGCTGACCATCAAAAGCGTTGCTCGACATGGCATTAGACAGATCCTTAAGATTAACATAGCCATAGATGATCGCAACAGCTTCCCCATCCAGTTTTACCTGCACTGCCTGATAAAGATATTTACTTCCATCCTCACTGGTCTTTACATCCGATACATAAGGACACATAGCCTGTTCAGTTTCAAAATCATAAAGACCATCATATTCTCCATCTGAAAGAATAAGACGATTGTCTTTAGTCAGTATACCTATATTGGAAATGGTACCTCTCTTTTTAAAAGAGCTTAAATGATTCCTTACTATCTCATTATCCATGCTTCCATGCTGCACCAGCAGATCGGCAACTACATTTAAAAGCTCATAGTCATTCTTTATATAGCGCCTCAGATCATTTCCAGCCTGGGCGGCTGAATCTTTCAGGGTTTCATTACAGTAATCAATTGCAATCACATTAATCTTAAGGGAAGCAAACAGAAAAGATACACTTAACAGCGCAATCAGCAAAATTGTAATGATAATACTTCTGTCAAATCTTTTCATACTGTAACTAATTTTAGCATTAAAAAAGGAGAAGCGTTAAACTTCTCCTAATACATCTCTTTTAATCGATTATAATAATTCGATTGTTGCCAGAGGTGCGTTATCACCTTTTCTGATACCAGTCTTAGTAACTCTAGTATAGCCACCCTTGCGGTCAGCATACTTAGGAGCGATTTCTGCGAATAACTTCTTAACTGCTTCGTCCTTGTATAAATAAGCAGCAGCCTGTCTTCTTGCAGCTAAGGTATCCTTCTTAGCAACTGTAATTAAGCTGTCAACAACGTTTCTTAATTCCATAGCCTTCTTTTCAGTAGTTTCGATTTTGCCTCTCATAACTACTTCAGTAGCCAGGTTTCTAAGCAGCGCCTTACGATGATCAGCTGTACGTCCTAATTTACGATTATGCATAAATTTTTCTCCTATTCATAATGCTTGAAAGATAAATTAAGCGAAGCAAGTTTTTCTTTAACTTCCTTAAGAGATTTCTTTCCTAAGTTACGAACTCTGCTCATTTCATCTTCACTCTTTTGTGTCAGTTCTTCAACTGTAGAGATACCAGCTCTCTTTAAGCAGTTGTAAGATCTTACAGTTAAGTCTAAATCATCAATAGACATATTGATTGCCTTGCCGGCACCGTCATGAACGTTCTCTTCCATTAAAGAACCCATTTCAGATGTCAGCGAATCTGCTTCCGCAAATAACTCTAAATGCGAAATCAGAATCTTGGAAGCCAGGGCAATTGACTCCTTAGGATTAATAGAACCATCAGTCCACACTTCAACAGTCAGTTCATCGAACTTGGCACTCTGGCCAACACGAGTTGGTTCAACTGAGAAGTTAGCCTTTACTACTGGTGTATAAATTGCATCAGTATAGATGGCGCCAATACCCTGAGAAGAACCCTGATAGATCTGCTTGTTTTCATCAGCAGAAACATAGCCTCTTCCAATCTTAGCCATCAGTTCCATGTCCAGAACGCCACCTTCTTCAAGATTAGCGATAACTAAATCCTTATTCAGGATTTCTACACCGGCTGGACAGATAATATCTCCGGCAGTAACAGTGCAAGGTCCTTTTGCACTGATTCTTAAAGTATAAGTAGAATCATCCGCAATATCAATGATTAACTGCTTGATATTTAAGATGATCATTGTAACATCTTCTCTTACACCCTTGATTGATGAGAACTCATGGAATACTCCATCAATCTTGATTGAATAAACAGCACCACCAGGAAGAGACGAAATCATTGTTCTTCTTAATGCATTGCCTAAAGTTGTACCAAAGCCTCTCTCAAGCGGTGAAATTACGAATTTACCATAGTTATCAGATTCAACATACTCACTAATTTTGAATTTTGGACGTTCAAACTTCTGCATATGTTTCCTCCTTCATTAGCCTCTAGGCTTCTTTGGTGGACGACAACCGTTATGTGGAATTGGAGTAACGTCATTGATTGCGGTAATCTCAAGACCGATAGTAGCTAAAGCTCTAACTGCAGCTTCTCTGCCTGGTCCTGGACCCTTAACATTTACTTCGAGCTTCTTCATGCCATGATCCATTGCAGTCTTACCTGCTGCTTCAGATACTAACTGAGCTGCATAAGGTGTAGACTTACGTGAACCCTTATAGCCTAATGCACCAGCACTTGACCAAGAAATAACATTACCTGCTTCATCAGTAATTGTAACGATAGTATTGTTGAATGTTGAATGAATATGTGCACATCCAGTCTGGACATTCTTCTTTACACGCTTCTTACGAACAGTCTTCTTATCTGCCATAACTATACCTCCTACTACTTCTTCTTATTAGCTACAGTACGACGAGGTCCCTTACGTGTACGAGCATTTGTCTTAGTTCTCTGGCCTCTTACAGGCAGACCCTTTCTATGTCTGATACCTCTATTGCAGCCAATTTCCATAAGTCTCTTGATGTTAAGCTGAGTTTCTCTTCTTAAGTCACCCTCAAGCTTGTAGGCATCAAGACTCTTTCTGATTGCAGCTAACTGCTCATCAGTTAAATCCTTAACACGGATATCTTCAGAGATATTGTTTTCTGCTAAAATTTTCTTTGCTGTTGGAACACCAACACCATAAACATAAGTTAATGATATAACTACTCTTTTATCATTAGGAATATCTACTCCAGCGACACGAGCCATTATTAATTTCTCCCTTCTTTAACCTTGTCTTTGTTTGTGCTTAGGGTTTTCACAAATAACCATTACGCGACCTTTACGCTTAATAACACGACACTTATCGCAGATTGGTTTTACAGATGGTCTTACTTTCATGTTTTCCCTCCTAGACTATTTATGTCTAAATGTAATACGCCCACGTGTTAAATCATAAGGTGAAATCTCTACGGTAACTTTATCGCCCGGTAAAATGCGGATGTAATGCATGCGGATTTTACCAGAAACGTGAGCCAGGATTTCGTGACCGTTTTCAAGTCTCACCTTGAACTGTGCATTTGGTAAAGTATCAATTACCAAACCTTCAATTTCAATAACATCTTGCTTTCCCAAATGTTTAGTCCTCCTTCGTTAGAATCTTATAACCATCTGCTGTAATTGCGATGGTATGCTCATAATGTGCAGACAGTGAATGATCATTGGCTACAACTCCCCAGTCATCATCTAACGTATGACAATGAGGCTTTCCCATAAATACCATTGGTTCGATGGCAATACACATTCCTCTTTTGAGGATCGGACCAGTGTGTGGCCTTCCAACATTTGGCACATATGGATCTTCATGAACACTTTTGCCGATGCCATGACCCGTATACTCAATAGGGCATGAATATCCATGAGCTTC
Organism: Solobacterium sp. UBA636; assembly: GCA_002299675.1. GTDB lineage: Bacteria > Bacillota_I > Bacilli_A > Erysipelotrichales > Erysipelotrichaceae > Colivicinus. The sequence continues at coordinate 28,538 of DBOW01000119.1, read as the reverse complement.
TACATAAGACTGTATTGCCCAGGAGATATCTCCTATCCTGTTTCCAGGTCTGACCTGCTCAAGACCCCTGTAGAGCGCTTCTTCAGTAACTCTGCATAAGTCTCTTGTCTTTTCATCAACGTCTCCCACCAGGAATGTCCAGGCACTGTCGCCATGATATCCCTTGTAGCAGGCGCCGACGTCGACGCTTATTATATCACCATTTTTCAGTATTTGGCTACCAGGAATACCGTGAACAAGCACTTCATTTACTGAAGTGCATACTGAACCGGGAAACCCATATAATCCTTTGAAAGATGGAGTACAACCATTTTCCCTGATAACCTCCTCACAAATCTGATCGATATGTTTGGTGGTCATGCCAGGCTTAATTTCTTCTTTAAGACGCTTGTGGACCAGGGCGACAACTGTGCCTGCCCTGTCCATAAGTTCTATTTCACGACTAGATTTTAAACTAATCATTAATTAATGCCTTCCAAAGCCTTCTTGATATCCTCAAATTCTGCATCCATTTTCTGGTCTGCATTAATTGACTTAACTAGATCAAGCTCTTTGTAGTATGCAATAACTGGTTTAGTAAGCTCATGATAAGTTGCGAGTCTGACCTTAAGCGATTCCTCGTTATCATCAGCTCTTACAGCCATATCATTTCCACATACATCACACTTTCCTTCGACCTTATCAGGAGCAAAATAGATGTTTGATGTATGTCCACAGTTTGGACAGAATCTTCTGCCTGTAATACGTTTAACAATTACTTCATCATCGATTTCAAGATTTACTACAGCATCAATCTTCATGCCAAGCCCCTCAAGAATTACCGACAAATCCTTAGCCTGTTCGATATTACGAGGATATCCATCAAACAAGAAGCCCTTCTTTACATCATCCTTTGAAAGTCTTTCCACAATAATATCGTGGATGATTTCATCTGGAACAAGCTTTCCCTGTTCCATATAGCCCTTGGCCTTTAAACCGACAGGGCTGGATTCCTTAATAGCTCCTCTTAACATGTCTCCAGTAGAAACATGTACCAGTCCATAATAGTCAACAATATACTCAGACATTGTGCCCTTGCCAACGCCTGGAGCACCAATAATTAGAAGATTCATAATATTTTTATCTACCTACAAAACCCTTATACTGCTTAGAAGTCAGCTGACCTTTAAGCTGCTTATATGTTTCCATAGCCACACCAACTACGATGATGATACCTGTACCACCAACGGCAGCTGATTGCGATAAACCAGTAAGATTACTGATTACATATGGAAGAAGCGCAATAAATGTTAATAATAATGCACCAAGAACTGTGATTCTATTTAATACCTTCGAGATATAATCCTTAGTCTCACTTCCAGGTCTTACACCAGGAATATAATTGCCCTGCTTACCCAGATCCTCAGCAATCTTACTAGGATCAATCTGAAGATTAGTATAGAAGAAAGTAAACAGAATAATTAACAGACCATAGAAAGCCAGGAACAATGGAGACTTAAAGTCACAGATCTTAGCCAGCCAGTTATAGGCATCAGTATTAACCCATGAAGCAATAATCTGAGGTCCCTGAATCAGAGCACCTGCGAAGATTACCGGAATAACTGAAGCCGAATTAATCTTTAATGGAAGATGATTTAAATCACCCTTTGTACGATTAGTTCTCTGGGCAGTTGAAGACTGAATAGGAATTCTTCTTTCAGACATCTGCATTACTACAACCAGAATAATAATTGCGACAAACATCAGGATGTAGATGATGAAGCCAATCCATCCCAAAGATGAAGTTGCACCAGCACCAATGAAAGTATAATATACTTCCTGGAAATTAGATGGCATACCGGCAACAATACCTGCAAAGATAATGATTGATACACCATTTCCTACACCCTTGGTAGTAATCTGATCAGCCAGCCACAGCAAGAACATTGTACCAGCTGTAAAGATTATTGAAATATAGGCATATGTTACAAAGCCTGGATTATCTACTATACCATAAGTTGTTGATAACAGCTGCACGATAAAGTAGCCCTGTACCAAAGAAAGCACTACAGCCAGATATCTGGTAATTCTGTCCATCTGCTGTCTGCCCTTCTTTCCAGACTTGGCCATCTCTGCAAGTGGAGGAATAATATCCATTGCGAGCAGTTCAATAATGATGCTCGAAGTAATATATGGACCAACACCTAAAGAGAATATAGACATCTGTTCAATTGAACCACCACCCAGAATTGACATCATTGTCAGCAGAGAATTGCTTCCAAGCTTAATAATAGTATCGTTAATTCCGGGAGCTGGAATTGCAGCTCCAAGTCTAAAGATAAACAGGATGAACAGGGTAAAGAAAATTTTCTTTCTTATATCCCTGTTCTTAAAGAAGTCTATAAATGTCTTAAACATTATAATACCTCTACTGTTCCGCCTACCTCTTCTATTGCCTTCTTTGCGCTAGCAGAAATCTTATTGCACTTAACTGTAAGCTTCTTCTCAAGCTTGCCGTTGCCTAATACTTTGATACCGTCTAACTGTTTCTTAACGATACCAGTTTCCTTTAAAACTTCTGGAGTAACTACTGCACCATCTTCGAATCTGTTTAATACATCAAGATTAATTACAGCGTATTCCTTTCTAGTGAAGTTTGTGAATCCTCTCTTAGGGATTCTCTTATATAAAGGTGTCTGACCACCTTCAAAACCGATAGCTACACCACCGCCAGATCTTGCGTTCTGACCCTTGTGACCCTTACCGGCAGTCTTACCCTGACCAGAACCCTGGCCACGGCCCAGACGCTTGATAGAACTTCTAGCGCCCTCGTTATATTTCATCTCATGTAATTTCATTGCCTGGTCTCCTATCTAACTTCCTCAACCTTCAGGCCACGAACCTTGGCAACAGAATTAACAGTCTTTAATGACTTTAATCCGGCAAAAGTTGCACGAACCATGTTGATAGAAGTTCTAGAACCTACACACTTAGTTACAACATCTGTGCAGCCTGCAAGTTCAAGTACATCTCTAATTGCACCACCAGCGATAACACCGGTACCTTCAGCAGCTGGCTTAAGTACAACTTCACCAGCACCATATACACCAACGATTGGATGTGGAATAGTTCTATAACCATTTACAAGTGGAACTCTAATAACGTTCTTCTTGGCAGCTTCAACAGCCTTCTTGATTGCATCTGGAACTTCATTAGCCTTGCCCATTCCAAAACCTACACGGCCCTTCTTGTCACCTACAACAACAAGAGCAGAGAAACGCATTCTGCGTCCACCCTTAACGGTCTTAGAAACACGGTTAATTTTTACTACACGCTCTTCAAATTCTTTTTCTCTAACTTCACGTGTATTTCTTCTTGGTCTACGATTGTCTTTCTGTGTCATAGTCATCTCCTAGAATTTAAGTCCAGCTTCTCTAGCTGCATCAGCCAGTGCTTCCACTCTGCCATGATAGATATAACCACCACGGTCAAATACAACTGTATCAATACCCTTAGCTAAACATCTCTTGGCTACTTCAGCACCAACAGTCTTGGCAGCCTCAATATTACCGCCATTAGCCAGCTTCATTTCTACAGAACTACAGCTTACTAAAGTATTACCCTTAGTATCATCGATAACCTGGCAGTGAATATGTGCATTTGATCTGAAAACACATAATCTAGGGCAGGCAGCTGTACCATTAACTTTGTTTCTAATACGTTCATGTCTTCTTAAACGCTCAACATTTTTAGATCCTTTATTAATCATAAACTAAACTCCTTTCCCTATTACTTACCAGCAGTCTTACCTTCCTTACGACGGATATGTTCACCCTTGTAGTGAATACCTTTACCCTTGTAAGGTTCTGGCTTACGGTAGCCTCTGATTAAAGCAGCTACTTCACCGACTCTCTGCTTATCAATTCCAGATACAACGATAGTATTTGCATTTGGAACCTCTACCTTAACACCCTCTTCAGGAACATATTCAATCTGATGTGAATAACCTAAGTTCATCACAAGCTTGCCGCCCTGAAGTGCAGCTCTGTAACCGATACCTTCAATTTCCAGAGTCTTTGAATAAGCCTCATTTACACCAACAATCATGTTGTGAATTAAAGCTCTAGTAGTACCATGAAGCTGCTTAGTGTGCTTTTCTTCATTGGCTCTTGTACAAACAATTGTTGAACCATCAACATTGATGCTAATTAATGTACTGAACTGACGTGATAAAGTTCCCTTAGGACCCTTCACAGTCACCTCATTGCCAGCAGATACTGTAACTTCAACACCGGCTGGAATGGTAATCGTTTTATTTCCGATACGTGACATTTACTTTTCTCCTTTATTTGAAACTTACCAAACGTAGCAAATAACTTCGCCACCAAGACCCTCTTTACGAGCCTGCTTGTCAGTCATTAAACCACGAGAAGTAGAAATGATTGCAGTTCCTAAACCATTTAATACTCTAGGAACAGAATCAGACTTAGCATAAACCTTTAAACCAGGCTTAGAAATTCTCTTAAGACCAGTAATTACCTTAGAACCATCTGGTGCATATTTGAATTCAATAGTGATAGTCTTATCCTTGCCTTCACCTTCAACCTTATAGTTGTCGATATAGCCTTCAGACTTAAGGATCTTGGCAATTTCAACTTTTACCTTAGATGCAGGAACGTCTACTGATTTCATACCAGCATGTAAACCGTTTCTGATTCTGGTAAGCATATCCGCAATTGGATCTGTCATATTCATCATTTTTGCCTTCCTCCTTATTACCAGCTTGCCTTCTTAACGCCTGGGATCTGACCCTGATAAGCCAGCTCTCTGAAGCAAATACGGCATAACTTATATTTTCTTAAAACTGAGTGTGGACGACCACATCTCTCACATCTTGTGTAAGCTCTAGAAGAGAACTTAGCAGGACGATGTGCTTTAACCTTCATTGATGTCTTTGCCATTTTTCTCTCCTTCCATCTTACTTAGCAAAAGGCATGCCCAGCTCTGTTAATAAAGCCTTAGCTTCCTCATTATTCTTAGCACTTGTAACGATAACAATATCCATACCGCGAAGCTTGTTTACCTTATCGTACTGAATTTCAGGGAAAATAATCTGTTCCTTAACACCAAGAGTATAGTTACCTCTGCCGTCGAATGCAGTATTTGATACACCATGGAAATCTCTTACACGAGGAAGAGAAATTGAAACCAGCTTATCAAAGAATTCATACATTCTTTCGCCTCTTAAAGTAACCTTACAGCCAATTGGCATACCTTCTCTTAATTTGAAGTTAGCGATTGACTTCTTAGCCTTAGTAATAACTGGCTTCATACCAGCAATACTTGTAAGCTCAGCTACTGCTTCTTCAAGAGCCTTTGGATTAGCTACTGCTTCACCAACACCCATGTTGATAACAATCTTAACAAGCTTAGGACATTCCATTGAAGAAGTAAAACCAAACTTCTTCATTAAATTAGCCTTAACTTCAGTGTTATATTTTTCTTGAAGGCGGTTCATTAATCCTTACCTCCTTTTTTAGACTTCTTCTTAGCTTTCTTACCTTCAGCGATCTTAACGTTTGATACATGAATTGGACATTCCTTATCAATCATACCGCCATCTGGATTTGCGTTAGAAGGCTTCATATGCTTACGGCGAATATTAACACCTTCAACTACAACCTTATCTGCCTTAGGGAATGCAGCGATAACCTCGCCTACAACACCCTTGTCCTGTCCAGTAATGACCTGAACTCTATCACCTTTTTTAATCTTCATATTATTCAGATCTCCTCCTTATAAAACTTCTGGAGCAAGTGAGATAATCTTCATGAAATCCTTATCACGAAGTTCTCTTGCTACCGGACCAAAGATTCTGGTACCAACTGGTGTCTTATCTTCCTTAATAATAACTGCAGCGTTATCATCAAACTTAATATAAGAACCGTTCTCTCTTGAAATACCGTACTTAGTTCTAACTACAACAGCCTTAACAACCTGGCCCTTCTTAACAGAACCGCCAGCCTGAGCTTCCTTTACCGAACATACCACGATATCACCAATGTTTGCAGTTTTACGGTTTGAACCACCTAAACATCTGATGATCAGTAATTCCTTGGCACCGGTATTATCAGCTACTTTTAATCTTGTTTCATTCTGTACCATGATTTACCTCCTATAGAATTACTGCCTTCTCAACAATTCTCACCAGACGGAAGTGCTTATCCTTACTTAAAGCTCTTGTTTCCATGATTTCAACAGTGTCGCCTACATGAGCTTCATTGTTTTCATCATGAGCCTTAAATCTGCGCGAGAACTTAGTGCTCTTACCATAAAGTGGGTGAGCTTTCTTTTCCATAATTTCAACGACAATTGTCTTGTCCATCTTGTCAGATGCAACAACACCACGAAGAACTTTTCTTGAATTTGGTCTTTCCATTACTTAGCTTCCTCACTTTCTCTTTCCTTTAAGACAGTTAAGATACGTGCAATAGACTTTCTTAACTCTCTGATACGCATTGGATTATCAATTGAACCTGTTGCTCTTTGAAATCTAAGGTCGAATAATTCTTTTTTGAATTCATCTAAAGTCTTTAATAGTTCGTCATTTGACTTATCTCTAATTTCTTTAACGTTCATAATTACTCACCTTTCTTTACAAATTTACACTTAACAGGCAGTTTGTTGGCAGCAAGTCTGAAAGCTTCTCTGGCGATTTCTTCAGAAACACCACCGATTTCAAACATTACTCTGCCCTTCTGTACAACAGCTACCCATCCTTCAGGAGCACCTTTACCGGAACCCATACGTACTTCCAGAGGCTTCTTAGTGATAGCCAGCTGAGGGAAAATCTTAATCCATACCTGACCACCACGGTTCATATAACGTGTCATCGCAACACGGGCTGCTTCGATCTGGTTGTTAGAGATATAAGCACCATTTAAGGCAACTAATCCATATTCACCAAATGCTACTTCAGTACCAGCCTTTGACTTACCTTCATAGCTTAATCTATGAGGACGACGATATTTAGTTCTATTAGGCATTAACATAATTACTCATCCCCCTTAACTTCTTCAGCTACTGGAGCTTCTACAGCCACTGGCTTAGCCTCTACAGGAGCCTCGGCTCTATTGTTAGCTCTACGATCATTTCTTCTGCGGTCATTTCTTCTTCTATCGCCTAAACCCTTTGGTTTTTCTGGTTCCTTAACCATTTCACCTGGAAGAACTTCACCACGGCAGATCCAGACCTTAACGCCCAGCTTACCATAAGTTGTCATTGCCTCTTCCCAGGCATAGTCAATATCAGATCTTAATGTATGCAGAGGAACTACACCTTCTGAATAACCTTCAGTTCTGGCGATATCAGCACCACCAAGACGACCAGATACAGCAGTCTTGATACCCTTGGCGCCAGCTCTCATTGTTGACTGAATTGCCTTCTTCTGAGCTGTACGGAAAGACTGTCTTTCCTCAAGCATCTTGGCAATCTTCATTGCAACAAGTCTTGCATCTAAATCTGGGTTTGCAACTTCAACGATACGAACAGCAACTTCCTTACCGCCAGTAAGCTTAACAATCTCAGCCTTTAATGCATTTAATCTCTTCTGCTCATCACCAAGGAACATACCTGGACGAGCAGTTCTGATTATAAGATTTACACGATTCTTGCTTCTTTCGATTTCAGTACGAGAAACCATGCAATCCTTCTTGTATACCTTGTCGATGTGTTTTCTGATCTTGATATCTTCCTGAAGAAGGTCACCGAAATCATTTTCAGCATACCATCTAGATTCCCAATCACGGATAACACCGACTCTCATTCCTATTGGACTTACTTTTTGACCCATGGACTTCTCTCCTTATCTTTCTGCCACAACTACAGTAATGTGGCTTGTTCTCTTCATAATTGCTGATGCAGAACCCCTTGCACGAGGCATAAATCTCTTGATTGTGAAGCCTTCGTTAGCATAGCATTCCTTAATATACAGCTTAGACTCATCTAAACCGTGATTATTTGTTGCATTAGCCTTGGCAGACTTAACTACCTTGGCAACAACATCTGCTGCTCCGTTTGGAGTAAACTTCAGAATTCCCAGAGCCTCTTCAACATCCTTGCCTCTTACAAGTGCCAGAACGTATCTAACCTTGCGGGCTGAAATTCTAACAGTCTTTGCAGTAGCTCTTGCTTCAGTTACAGCAGGCTTAACTTCTTCTACAACAGCTTCATTTGTCTTCTTAGCCATTCAGTTAATCCTCCTTACGCCTTCTTGTCGTCACTGCCGTGACCACCAAATTTTCTTGTCTGAACAAATTCACCAAGCTTATGACCAACCATATCCTCAGTTACATATACAGGAACATGTTCCTTACCGTTATGAACTGCGAATGTATGTTCAACGAAACTAGGGAAGATAACTGATCTTCTTGACCAGGTCTTAATAACTTCCTTCTTGTTGGCAGCATTTAATGCTTCAACCTTTTTCATTAAGTGTTCATCACAGAATGGACCCTTTTTTAAACTACGACTCATTAATTACTACCCCTTTCTTACTTACCGTTTCTTCTTCTGATAATCAGATCACTTGAAGCCTTCTTGTTTCTACGAGTCTTAACACCCATAGCCTTCTTGCCCCAAGGAGTCATTGGTGACTTACGACCGATTGGACATCTGCCTTCACCACCACCGTGAGGGTGATCGCAAGGGTTCATTACCGAACCTCTGACTGTAGGTCTAACGCCCATCCATCTAGATCTACCAGCCTTACCTAAGTTGATTAAGCTGTAATCTTCATTGCCAACTGTACCGACAGTAGCACGACAGTTACCTAAAATCTTTCTCATTTCACCTGATGCAAGTCTTAAAGTAACATACTTATCTTCAACACCAAGAATCTGAGCACTTACACCAGCTGCACGTGCAATCTGGCCACCCTTACCAGGCTTTAATTCAACGTTGTGAACAAATGTACCTTCAGGGATATTTCTCATTTCAAGCGCATTACCTACCTTAATATCAGTAGCCTTGCCTGAAACAACCTTCATACCTACTTCTAAACCCTTAGGAGCAAGGATATATCTCTTCTCACCATCAGCGTAAGCCACTAATGCGATATTGGCATTTCTGTTAGGGTCGTATTCAATAGCCTTAACAGTTGCAGGAATATCATCCTTGTTTCTCTTGAAGTCAACAATACGGTATAACTGCTTATGACCGCCGCCATGATGTCTTGTAGTAATTCTTCCTGTGTTGTTACGTCCGCCAGACTTATTGAAGCTCTCACAAAGACTCTTTTCAGGAGACTTCTTTGTGATTTCCTCAAATGTAAGTCCAGTCATTCCACGTCTACCAGGAGTAGTTGGCTTATATTTCTTAATTGCCATTTTTCATTTCTCCTTTTTTATGCAAATTATCCGGAAATAGCATCTTTCTTCCGATATTTATTGATATTACTTATCAGCTAAGATATCAATCTTATAGCCATCCTTTAATGTAATGTAAGCTTTCTTGATGGCCTTTGTAGTGAAATGGTACTGACCCATTCTGCCCATTCTTCTAACCTTTGTAGGACAGTTAACTACATTTACTCTTTCAACCTTAACGTTGAAGATCTCTTCAATCGCCTGCTTAATAGCGATCTTGTTTGTACCCTTCTTTACCTCAAAGACAACAGTATTTGCATCTTCGCACTTCATTGTCTTTTCAGTAACCAGAGGACGAACAATGATGTCTCTTGCATTAGTCATTGCTTAAAACCTCCTGAGTCTTAAGTGCAGCCTTCTTAGTCATAAATAACTTATCGGCATTCTGAAGATCATAAATATTTAAACCCTCAACTGTTACCATAACTACACCTGGAATATTTCTTGAAGCCATATATGCATTATCGAAATCATCTTCAATATCTACTACAAATAATGACTTTCTATCAGCCTTGAAACCGCCAAGAACCTTAACGAATTCCTTAGTCTTCATTGCGTCCATTGCGATTGAATCAAGAACGAACATCTCATTAGCCTGAGCCTTTAAAGTAAGACCTGATCTTAAAGCCAGTCTTCTTACCTTACGGTTAAGCTTGAAAGTATGGCTTCTTGGAGTTGGACCAAATGCGATACCGCCACCTCTGTACTGAACTGCACGAGATGAACCCTGTCTTGCACGGCCTGTACCCTTCTGTCTGAAAGGCTTCTTGCCACCGCCTGATACTTCTCTTCTGTTCTTAACCTTGTGAGTACCCTGTCTCCAAGATGACTGCTGTCTTAACACTGCATCAAAGATTGCCTGAGTATTAACCTCACATGCGAAGACTTCATCAGCCAGCTCAACTTCACCGACCTTAGCGGCTTTTAAATCATATACATCATAGTTTGCCATTTAGATTAAGCCTCCTTACCTTCAAGTAAAACCTTTGGTTCAACATGTTTTACCTTCTTAACTGTAGTCTTAACAACAACCAGACCTCTCTTTGGTCCTGGTACATTACCCTTGATCAGCATATAGTTCTTTTCTGCATCAACCTTGATAACTTCCAGATTCTGATTAGTTGTCTTTAATACACCGTCATGACCTGGCATTGGTGTATTCTTTTCGATACGGCCATTGTTACGACCTGTAGTAGCTAATGAACCAACAGATCTGTGAACTGGACCAGCACCGTGTGTCTCACGGATCATGGCATGATTGTGTCTCTTGATTACACCCTCATAACCCTTACCTTTTGAAATACCAGTAACATCAACGATGTCACCAGCGGAAAAGATATCAACCTTAATCTGTTCGCCTACATTGTAAGTAGCTTCGTCGTTAACTACTTCCTTAACGAACTTCTTTGGACTAGTTCCTGCCTTCTTGGCATGTCCAATAACTGGCTTAGTAGCTCTTGTTTCCTTAACATCTTCAAGACCTAACTGTAAAGCATCATAGCCATCAGTTTCCTTAGTCTTAACCTGAAGAACTGTATTAGGTTCAACTTCAACCACAGTTACAGGGATAAGTGCACCTGCTTCTGTGAACACCTGAGTCATACCAAGCTTAATTCCTAGAATTCCTTTCATGATGTCACCTTTCTTTTTTACAATTTGATTTCGATTTCAACGCCACTTGGCAGCTCCAGTCTTGACAGAGCATCAATAGTCTTTGGAGTTGGGCCGATGATTTCGATTAAACGCTTGTGCGTTCTGATTTCGAACTGCTCACGTGAATCCTTGTACTTATGTACTGCACGTAATACAGTTACAACCTGCTTCTCAGTTGGAAGAGGGATTGGTCCTACGACCTTTTTTACACCGCCATCTTCAGCTGTCTTAACAATCTTTTCAGTTGCTAAGTCTAAAGATCTGTGTTCGTAAGCCTTTAATTTAATTCTTACGCTGTTCTTTGCCATGAATTTTTCCTCCTTCTATTCATCCTCAGAGTTCTAAACCCTGAAACCTGCTCCACGTGAGTTCCCTGGTTATCACACAGGTTTCTGTGTGCCAGCAATCTCCCATATCTTCGCAAGCGCTCAATTATTTTAACCTTTCAGCTCAAATAATTCAACACATATTTTCACTTTTTACCCTGTTTATCGCATTATACTTAAGATACATAATATTACGCCATTCCGTGTATCATAAAAAACCCAAAAAATAGTGATTTCCACTACAGAAATCACTTATTTAAACCATATAAACACAAAAATTTACCTGGGAAATACCTCATATTCATCCATAATTCCCTTTAAAGAATTACCCACAGCTGAAGTAATATAGGCAATTATCTCCGCTCTGGAAAACCCGCTCATATCACTCTTTATCCAGTTATAAAGAATACCGCTTATAGCCTCCACATAGAAAGAACAGAGAAATTTACGATACCTGTCATCAATCAGCTTCCCGGATACCCTTTCAGCCTCAGAAATAAGCGAAAGACCAATATCATAAAAATCATTATAGAAAAAACGCCCAAAACTGTCCCTGCCTAAAGAATCACAGGCATTAGTCAGAAGAAAACGATTCTCTTCACAATAATCCAGCACAAAATTGATAATCTCTTCCGGATTGCACTTCAGATCATAATTCCTGACTACAGCTATCGCCTCTTCCTCAAATGTCCATTTGAGCAGATCGTAAATATCTTCAAAATGATAATAGAAAGTCTTACGGTTAATCTTACAGCCCTCAATAAGCTCAGTAACCGTAATCTTATCAAAAGCCTTCTTCCTCATCAGCTCCTTAAGCTTTTCAGCCAGCTTTCTTTTAGTATTTAAAGAAATTTCCTCATTACGCATTAAGCTTCTCCTTCTTACGATGGTGCCTGATAACCAAAGACAGCACAATTAAACCGCCAGCCACAAAAACCATCACATAATATGGCACATAGCTTTCAGCTTTTCTATATATCATAATATCATGACTTAAACCAGCGACATTAAAACTCGCAAACGAACCTATAAGCTCATAATCAGTCACATTTCCATCAACTTTAAATACCACATTATCATCAATCCTCAAACGTAGATTATGAATACCGTTTCCATCATCAGGAATATCTATATGATAAGCATTAAGCAGATTCTCTTCATCTGATTTCAAAACAGAAAGTCTTAATCTGTCATCTTTTGAAAACTGCCCATCGCAATAAAGCAGTACCTCACCATCACTTCTAAGTGAATAAGAAAGAGCCTTCACATATTCCTCATCCACGCCTTTAATATGCATATCCTGCCGGATATTCTTAAGATCTGCCTCATTAAAAACTACTCTGGTATCCTTATTGCCGAGCATCTTTGGATAAACAGAATCATCCAGACTCTCACCATACTCAAGTTCAACACATTTAACCGTCTTTTCATCATATTCAAAACTAAGATAAAGCTTATCAAAAAATTCATCTCTTCTGACAATTTCGCTATATTCAAGCGGAACACACTGACCAGAGTAACTTATACCATTTACACCATAAAGATTCAGCGAATAGTAACAGTTATCTTTAAGTGTTCCATCACTCAGCCCACATATCGCACCCGCATACTGCTCATAGCTGCCTATATTTACCATTGAATAACTGTTCACAAGGCTTCCATCTTCATCAATATATCCTGCAATTCCACCAATATATTTATTGCCCTCAAGATAACATCTTGCCAGATTATCACTTAACTTTGCTGAACTTCTGCCAGCTATTCCACCAACATAGTTCCCATCATTTGAAGAAACATCACCACGGTTTCGATTATTGTATACATAGCCTACAGCCTGATGGCCGACTATGCCGCCTGAATTGGAACGTTTGGCTTTTACTGCACCTGTATTGTCACAGTCATCAAGAAGATCTTTCAGTTCATATGAATTTGATTTATCAATATCAAAACTGAAAAGATCATCATTCTCCGGATCATTGCCTTTTTCAATGCTCATAACTCCGGCAATACCGCCAACGTTCATGTCACCACTTATTTCACCGCTGTTTAAACAGTTTCTGACCCTGCCATATCTGATGTTTTCAATATTGACAGATGACATATCCTTATATGGATTTGATGGCTCATAGTTAATCAGTTCCATCGCTGTCGCAGAAATCTGATTAAGCTTATCAGAAATCTGCTTAATATCATCACTCAGATTGCCTGCTGTATCACCAATACTGCCTGAAAGCTTCCCAAAACTATCATTAAGACTTCTTAAACTATCATCCAGGGCAGAAAGATCAGCATTAACTTCAATATCTCTTATATCTCCATCATCAGGTCTGCTTATCTCAATATCAATATTCTTAAGCGCATCTATAGCCCTTAAAGCCTCATCAGACATCTCATCCATTATCTCTGTGGCATAATCATTGCCAGCTGAAAAACTGTCACTTGCCCTGTTCACCAGATAATTAAGCTGATTCATCTGACTTTTAAGCCTGCCGACAGCCGATGAAGAAATGTCATTAATAATATCTGGCTCCATATGACCAGCTATACCCCCGACATCTTTTCGCCCATCAACAGTTCCGTCGTTTTCACAATCCACAATATAGCCATTGCTTCGGCCGGCAATACCGCCTATATTATAGCCAACATGCTGATAGCCGACAGTACCATAATTTCTGCAGCTTATTATCTCACCACTGTTAATTCCCGCAATGCCCCCGGCATCCAGAAAAGATGACACCTGTTTCAGATCATCCAGAGAACTGAATTCTATATTCGAAATATTAATTGAAGAGTTTGTGGACTGGGTATTTAAAGAAACGTAGCTTATGCAGCTGTCTATAACACCAGAATTCTTGCC
>DBOW01000119.1:0-14235 GCA_002299675.1 Solobacterium sp. UBA636 | reverse complement strand
CTCTTTATTACCCCATTATTTATACCGGCTGCCATGCCCGTATTTTCATTAGCCTTAATGGTGCCCTTAAAACTGCAGTCCTCTATTACTCCATCATTAATACCGGCAAAAATTCCAGCATTATTGCCATCGCCTCCAGGAACACTTACTCCCTCAATATGAAGATTTTCAATCCTTCCATTATCCATCAGATGCCCCACAAAACCACAGGGAGAAAACCTGCCATCAACTATATAGTCAGATATGGTATGACCATTGCCATCAAACACTCCATCAAACACCATTAAAGAAAAATCCTTCACATCTCTTAACGATATATCTGACATTAACTCCACCCGCAGATCCTTAGAATACGCATCATAGTGACACTCTTTAGCCAGCTTCACAAGATCATGTGCTGTATAGATCTCAACAGTCTTTCCCTCAGCCTTTAGAGGAAAACACATAAAACATAAAAACAGCACCAGAATACTAACTGCCTTTTTCATCTTTTTCCTCCTTCTTAACATCATGTGACATCACATTTACATTCACATAGCCATCAACAGTACCCTTAAAAATACCTGTTACCCTGCCGTTTATCTCACCAGATACCAGACCATCTACAACAACCAGACCATTTGATTTAAGCTGACTGTTTTTCTTCTGCAGCTTAAACGAAGTACGATCAACAAGCACTGAACCAACTTCCAGAATCTGAGGCAGCACAAACATTACCAGCAGCATCGAAATAATCGTTCCCTTGCCGATAGTACCAATGCCCACAATTGCCGCATCGGAAGTAATAAAGCCCAGAAGCAGACCAGCGGTTGCCAGAACGGTACCTGAAGTCAGAATGGTAGGAAAGGCAAAATTCAGCGTCTCAACCATCGCTTCCTCGTGACTCATCTTGTTCTTCAGCTCATTAAAACGATTGCCTATTACAATGGCATAATCGATATTGGCACCCATCTGAATAGAAGAAACAATCAGATAACTCAAAAAGAATATCGGTTCATTCATCACAGTTGGAATTGAAAAATTAATCCAGATAGATCCCTCAATTACCAGTATCAGCAGTATTGGCATGGCTACTGAATTAAAAGTAAACAGCAGTACCATCAGCACAATCAGAATTGACACAAGCGTAACTACCACATTATCTCTTTCAAAAGACTTCAGAAAATCATATTCACTGGTTGATTCCCCTACTATATAGATATCACCTTCAAAATAAGACTCCCCAATACCCCTTAAAGTATCTACAAAATCATATGTCTGCTGTCCGGATACCGGAAGATTGAGATAAATAAGAATACGATTATAATCCTCACCCTGAAGCTGATCCTTGGCCGACATCATTGACACCCTGGCCTCCATGAGCATATCCATCTGATCATCATCTAAAGTAACCATCCCAGATTCCACCTTGTCACAGGCAAACAGCAGCATATCAATAAGCGGAACCTTATAATTTGAAATATCATTGATAATCTGACCATAATCCTCATTGACCACCGCATAATAAGAATAAACCAGCTCACAAAGCTCATAATCAAGATCGGTGAGTTCCGCAAACTCACGGGGACTTAATCTGTCCTCCAGCATATAGCCGCCAATTGCCTCGATATTAGAAAGACCCATACAGTAATCAACTTCATCATAGGATTCAATTTCCTCTATCATTCTTTTTTCCGTCTCATAATCGTTTCCCTCATACACCAGAGCCACAAAATTATTTGAACCAAAACTCTCCTCTATCAGATTGGATGCCCTTTGAACATCATTAATCATTGGCGTCTCAATAGCCCCATAGCCATAGGCATAGGGGCAGCGGTTTGACAGAAAGAAGGCACAGACAATAATAAGCACAAAAACAGCCGGTATAACATGCCTTGTCTTATAGTCAAAATGACCCGCAAAAGAAATCTTAGGCACAAAATCCCTGTGCTTTGTCTTATCCATCAAAGGACCAAACAACATTAAAAGTCCAGGCATAACCACAAACACCGACAAAAGCGCAAAACCAATAGACTTTATCAGACAGACAGCCATATCAAAACCGATACGAAACTGCATAAAACACATGGCTATCAGTCCTCCAACTGTTGTTAAAGACGATGCACCAATCTCCGGTATACCCTTGCTCAAAGCGACAATAACCGCTTCCCTTAAAGGCAGGGTCTCATGTTCCTCTTTAAAACGATTACAGAGAATAATCGCATAATCAAGAGACAAAGCCAGCTGCAGTATTGAAGTAACCGAATCAGACACAAAGGAAATCTTTCCCAAAAGAAAAGTAGTGCCACTGTTTAATATCATCGCAATCACAAAAGTCATCAGGAGCACTATAACCTCTGCATATGTCTTAGACGTAAATGTCAGCACAACAACCACAATCACAGCGACAATAACTGTAATCAAACCTACCTCTTTGTCCAGTATCTCCGCCGTCTGATTGCCAAGGGAAGTGGAAACAAAAACATCATAATCACTAAGTCTGAGCTTCACTTCCGCAAGAGATGCCAGACACTTATCATCAGTTTCCGGATAGTTAAAAGTAATATCATAGAGTGCTGAAATATGGTCATATGAATAATCAATCCGCTGAACCCCTTCAATGTCCTTAACCTCATCAAGCAGCATCTCACCGGTATCCATATCAACATTGGAAACCATTACCCTGGCAGTGCCATAGGTTACAAACTGTTCATCCATCAGTTTTAGGCCAATATTTGTTTCACTGTCCACTGGAAGATACTCAGAAAGACTGTTTTCAACCTCAATCCAGCCAGATGAAAAAAACGAAAATATAAGCGCTATAACTGTTATCAGAAATATCAGATTACGCTTATCCACAATCATTGTGGACAGCTTAATCATAAAACCTGTATCTTTATTCTTGTCCATAATTAAATATATTAATCACATCCTTCAAAACACACAAAGGACAATATTATACATTTGTGTAACAAATTAAAAACCACCCGTTTAAAGGTGGCTACTTGATTGCGTTAACTATTAAAATTACAGCACTTGTCAAAATAAGTGTAACTCCCACAGCTCTATTTAAAGTCTTAGAATCAGATCTGTTGGCTATATAGGAAGCTACTCTTGCCCAGAAAAGCGTAAACACTACACTTAACAGCGTAATCGTCAGATCAGGAAGGCCGCTGATCGCAAAATGTGAAAAACCTCCCGTTAAAGCCGTAAACGACATGATAAATACACTTGTACCAACCGCCATATGCATAGGATAGCCCAGAAATGTAGTCAATACAAACAGCATCATCATTCCACCACCTGCACCTACAAATCCACATATAAAGCCAATCAGTGTACCGCCGACAATTGACTTAACGAGTCTCTCCTTCTGCGATACCTGAGCAAACTGTTCCTTTGTCTTATTGACCGGTTTAAACAAAAACCGCAAGCCCAGGAAAAGCAGACATATCTGCATCGTTGAGCCCATGGTCCTCTCTGGCAGAAAACTGGCCACATATGAACCGATAACTGTAAAAAACAGCACCGAGAACAGCAGTGGAAGAGAATTCTTTATATCCAGATTGCCGCTTTTGTTGTAAGTATAGGCACTCACAGCACTGGCCAGTACATCTGAAATTAATCCTATTCCTACAGCCTCATAGGCAGGAACATCCAGAAAAGTCATAAGTATAGGTCCAACAACCGCCGCCGCACTCATACCCGCAAAACCAGTACCAATGCCAGCACCGGCACCCGCCAGGAAGCAGGCCACCACTTTTATTAAAAAATCCATAACATATCCCTCCTTATACAGCATGTAAATTATGCTACAATAATCAATATAAGCTACATCTGTTGCATATTCAATCATCAGATACACACCAAACGCTACTTATAAAACAGCAGGCACAATTTTGTTTAATAAAGGAGAACCAATGAAAAGTGACCAGCGAGTAATTATCACCAAAATGATGCTGAAAGAAGCTCTGCTTAAACTCCTGCATACAAGGCAACTGAACAAAATCACCATTACAGACCTGTGCAGAGAATCCGGTATCAACAGAGCTACTTTTTACCGTCATTACGAAGAACCAAAAGACATACTGAACGAAATTCGCTACTCAATATTTGAGGATATAAAAAATATCGAAAAACAGTCAAACATAAACAGCAGTGAAGACCAGCTTCTGGAACAGGTATGCCAGTACTTCTTTGAAAACAGAGAACTTCTGAACATTCTTTTTAAATACAGAAATGACGAAGACTTTGTCCTTCTGATAAACGAAATATGCAGACAGCGTATCCCTCACTTAAGAAAACTTGGATACATGAAAGACTATGATGATGAAAGTCTCAAGCTCTCTACCTGCTACTTTGCCGGAGGTATCTACTACATACTAAGACAGTGGCTGAGTGAGCCAATAGAAAAAAGTCCAAAAGAAATCGCCAGAATTATTCAAAATGTTCTGAACATATCCCAGACAATATAAAAGGCCAGGCATAACCTGGTCTTTTATGATTATTATTCAGCAGCTTCCTCTACAGTTTCCTGAGATTCTTCTTCCATAATTTCATCGCCAGTTACAGATACTGGTAAACCCAGATCCTCCTTGGCTTCTTCAGCTTTCATCTCTCTTTCAGCATCCAGTTCAGCGGCTCTTTCGTTAATAAGTCTTGTAGACTCACGATCAAACTTTGAACCAGTACCAGCTGGAATCAGCTTACCGATAATTACATTTTCCTTAATACCGAACAGTGTATCAACCTTGCCGTTTACCGCAGCATCAGTCAGAACCTTTGTAGTTTCCTGGAATGATGCGGCTGATAAGAATGACTCAGTTTCAACTGACGCCTTAGAAATACCCTGAAGCAGTGGTCCGAACTTGGCAGGAGTCTTGCCTTCCATTAAAAGTTTGGTATTAATGGCAGTAAGCTTCCTTAAGTTAACACCCTGACCGGCTGAGAACTCAGAATCACCTGGTTCAATAATGATAACCTTCTTAAGCATCTGTCTGATAATCATTTCAACATGCTTATCGGAAATATCAATACCGGCTGCGGCATAAACCTTCTTAACTTCCTTCAGAATATACTGCTGTACTTCCTGTACACCTGCAATTTCCAGAAGCTCCTTAGGGTCGATATTGCCTTCTGTCAGTTTATCACCAGCCTTGACCTTAAAGCCAACACCCATGAATGAACGAACAGTCTGAGTGATACCAAGTTTATGCGGAATAGACTCAGCTTCATTGGTAATAACTACTTCATAAGTCTTGTTTTCAAGCTCATTAATAGCGGTAATCTCACCATCAATCTTAGCCAGAACTGCCGGACGCTTAGGACATCTTGCCTCAAACAGTTCTTCAACACGTGGAAGACCCTGAGTGATATCCGAATCACCAGCTGCGGCAACACCACCGGTATGGAATGTACGCATTGTTAACTGTGTACCTGGTTCACCAATTGACTGGGCAGCCATAATACCTACGGCTTCACCATTTTCAACCAGCTTGCCGGTTGCCATATTACGTCCATAACACTTACGGCAGATACCATCCTTACAACGGCAGGTAAATGTATTTCTGATTGACATACCGGTAATACCGGCACTTAGAATCTTAGAAGTAACAGCTTCATCGATAAATTCATTTCTGCCAACAATCAGTTCACCAGTATTTGGATCTGTTACATCCTGGGCAGAATATCTGCCGATAATACGGTCCTCAAACTTCTCGATTATAGAATTGTTCTTTCTATCGATAATAGCTTCAACATAGTAGCCCTGGTCAGTGTGACAGTCATCTTCCATAATGATTACATCCTGTGATACATCAACAAGACGTCTTGTCAGATAACCAGATTCAGCTGTCTTTAAGGCTGTATCAGTTAGACCCTTTCTTACACCGTGAGTAGAAATAAAGAACTCAGATACGTTCAGACCCTCACGGAATGAAGAATAGATAGGAACCTCAATAATTGAAGGCTGATATTCCTTAGACTTAGACTGCACAGGACGGGCCATCAGACCTCTCATACCTGCCAGCTGAGTAAAGTGCGACTTATTACCTCGAGCTCCAGAAACAGCCATCATGTTAATCGGTGACTTTCTTGGTAAAGATGCCATTACTTCATCACCAATCGCATTCTTGGTTTCATCCCAAAGCTTAGAGAACAGCTTTTCCCACTCAGGAGGAGTCAGCAGACCTCTCTTAAGCAGATTCTGCAGAACATCAGATTTCTCCTTGGCTGCCTTCACATATTTCTCCTTGTTAGGAGCTACGTTGATATCTGACAGTGATACTGTCATACCGGCAACTGTTGAATACTCGAAACCTAAATCCTTGATGTTATCGAGAATTTCACTTGAACCATTTGTCTGGTATCTGTTGAACACTTCCGCAATAACATTGGAAAGATCCTTCTTCTTAAATTCAGGCGCAATCTTTCTATCTCTGATAACCTGCTTAATATCTGAACCAACTTCAGTAAAGTATGAATCAGGTACTGCCTTTAAAGTCTCAGGAGTTACATAGTTAATATAAGGGAAATCAGGTGGGAACTGATCATTGAAAATCAGCTTTCCGATAGTAGTAATCAGATACTTCTCTTCCTGCTGTTTAGTGAAACAAGTCTTTTTCAGACTCTTGGCTGGAATCGCAACTCTTGTATGCAGATGAACCTGCTTATTGGCATAAGCCATCAGTGCTTCATTCAGATCCTTATAAACATGACCTTCATTGTCACCGAATCTTCTCCACATAGCTGCAGCCTCACTGTCACCCAGTGCCTCTAAGAAATCGGCCTTCTCATGGAATTCCTTCTTGGTTTCTTCCATATTCAGATAGAAGTTACCAAGCACCATATCCTGTGAAGGGGTAACGATAGGCTTACCATCCTTAGGACCAAGGATGTTGTTACTTGCCAGCATCAGAATTTCTGCTTCAGCTCTGGCCTTCTCTGACAGAGGAAGATGCACGGCCATCTGGTCACCATCGAAGTCCGCGTTAAACGCAGTACATACCAGTGGATGCAGACGGATAGCTCTACCTTCAACCAGCTTTGGCTTAAAGGCCTGGATACCTAATCTATGAAGAGTAGGCGCTCTGTTTAAGAATACTGGATGATTATCCATTAATTCCTCAAGAACATCCCAGATCTGCGGATCAAATCTTTCAATCATCTTCTCCGCAACCTTGGCTGAACCGGCAATCTTCAGATTAACAAGCTCATTAATCACAAATGGCTTATAAAGCTGAATTGCCATTTCACGTGGAAGACCACACTGATACATCTTCAGATCTGGTCCTACCGCAATAACTGAACGTCCAGAGAAGTCAACACGCTTACCCAGCAGATTCTGTCTGAAACGGCCCTGCTTACCCTTTAATGAGTGAGACAGAGACTTCAGCGGTCTGTTTCCTGAACCCTTAACCGGATTGCCACGACGTCCATTATCAATTAAGGCATCGACAGCTTCCTGAAGCATACGCTTCTCGTTCTGTACGATGATATTTGGTGTACCCATTTCCAGCAGTCTTTTCAGACGAGTGTTACGGGTAATAACTCTACGATATAAATCGTTTAAATCAGAAGTAGCGAATCTGCCGCCGTCCAGCTGCAGCATTGGTCTCAAATCTGGTGGAATTACTGGCAATACAGTAAGAACCATCCATTCAGGCTTATTTCCTGAAGTAACAAATGCGTTAACAGTTTCCAGACGCTTGATAAGCTTCTTACGCTTGTCACCCTGAGCCTTTTCCAGCTCCTTAACGATTTCTTCCTTTTCTTTCAGGATATCAGTCTGCTCAAGCAGTGTTCTGACTGCCTCAGCACCAGTAGCTGCCTTAAATGAATCGACACCATATAATGCCTGGTAATTTCTTACCTCCATTTCCGACATAGCCTGCTTATACTGCAGATCGGTATTTCCAGGATCTGTTACAACCCAGGTAACGAAGTAAACAATTTCCTCCAGAGTTTTTGGAGAAATATTGAGTACCAGACCCATTCTGGAAGGAATACCCTTTAAATACCAGATATGGGCAACTGGAGAAGCCAGGGAAATATGACCCATGCGCTCTCTTCTGACTGATGACTTGGTGATTTCAACACCACATCTATCACATACAACGCCCTTGTAACGTACCTTCTTGTACTTACCGCAATAACATTCCCAGTCTTTGGTTGGACCGAAAATTCTTTCACAGAACAGACCATCTCTTTCAGGCTTCTGTGAACGATAATTGATTGTTTCAGGCTTTGTAACTTCACCATGAGACCACTCAAGAATTCTTTCAGGAGAGGCTAAATTAACTTTGATAGCTTCAAATTTATTATTTGCCATAACTTACCTCCTTAAAATTCATCATCTAGACCCATAACGGCGTCATTTACTTCTTCAGGTTCATCGATTGTGTCTCTTACAGTCAGACCTTCGGTATCCTCTACCATCTGTCCGCGTGGAGCGTCACCATCTTCTTCCCTTGAAACCTTAACCTCATGACCCTCGCTGTCAAGCATCTGTACGTCAACAGCCAAAGCCATCAGTTCGTTCTTTAATACATTGAATGATTCAGGAATACCAGGCTCAGGAATTGGCTTACCCTTGATAATCGCATCATAAGTCTTAGTACGTCCATCAATATCATCGGACTTAACAGTCAGAATTTCTTCCAGAGTATGAGCAGCACCATAAGCCTCAAGAGCCCATACTTCCATTTCACCGAATCTTTGACCACCATTCTGAGCTTTACCGCCGAGTGGCTGCTGAGTAACCAGCGAATATGGACCAGTTGCACGGGCATGCAGCTTATCATCAACCATGTGTGCCAGCTTGATCATATACATGACACCCACTGAAATACGTTCATCATAAGGTTCACCAGTCTTACCATCTCTTAGAACGACCTTGCCATCCTTGGTAGAACCGGCTTCCTTCATAATATCCATTAATTCCTCATTGGTAATACCATCGAATACTGGTGTTGCGAATTTAACACCGAGTGTCTTGGCAGCCATACCCAGATGAATTTCCAGAACCTGTCCGATATTCATACGTGAAGGAACACCGAATGGATTTAACATAATATCAATTGGTGTACCATCTGGCATGATTGGCATATCCTCAACAGGCAGAATCTTTGAAATAACACCCTTGTTACCATGTCTTCCGGCCATCTTGTCACCTTCAGAAATCTTACGTTTCTGAACAACATAAACCTTAATAACTTCAGTAACGCCTGGAGGCATATCATAGCCATCTTCTCTCTTAAAGATACGGATAGACTGAACAATACCGGCACCACCATGTGGAACTCTTAAAGAGTTATCTCTAACTTCATGTGACTTCTCACCAAAGATTGCCAGCAGAAGCTTTTCTTCTGGTGAAGCATCAGACTGGCCCTTAGGAGTAACCTTACCAACCAGGATATCGCCTTCCTTAACCTCGGCACCGACCATGACAATACCACGGCCATCCAGATTACGGCAGGCACCTTCCTGAACATTAGGAATATCTCTGGTGATTTCTTCATCACCAAGCTTAGTCTTACGCTTCTCTATTGAATATTCATCGATATGAATAGATGTATAAACATCATCCTTTACCATACGCTCAGACATGATAATGGCATCCTCATAGTTATAGCCATGCCATGTCATATAGGCGATAGTAACATTCTGACCTAAAGCCAGTTCGCCATCTTCCATTGAAGGACCATCACCGATAACTTCGCCATATTCAACTCTGTCACCCTTCTTAACGATTGGTCTCTGGTTGATGCAGGTACCGGCATTTGATCTTTCAAACTTCTCCAGACGGTATTCGTGTTCCTCGCCATCATCACCCGCAACCATGATTGTGCGTGAATCAGCATAAGTTACAACACCAGGTGTCTTACAGATAAGACCTGTACCAGAGTCTCTGGCAATCTTAGTCTCAAGACCAGTACCAACATATGGAGAATGAGGGTTTAAAAGAGGTACAGCCTGACGCTGCATGTTGGCACCCATCAGGGCACGTGAAGCGTCATCGTTTTCTAAGAATGGGATACAGCCGGCAGCCACCGAAACAATCTGCTTAGGTGAAACGTCAGCCAGTTCAACATCTTCTCTTCTGGCCATGATGGTTTCACCAGCTTTTCTGGCAACAACCTGTTCATTAACCAGACGGCCATCCATAACTTCGTTGGCCTGAGCAATGATGTAATCATTCTCATCGTCAGCTGAAAGATAAATATAATCCTCAGTAACAGTTCCGTCCTTTAAAACCTTACGGTATGGAGTCTCAATGAAACCATACTTATTAACCTTGGCATAAGAAGTAAGATAAGAAATCAGACCGATATTCTGACCTTCTGGAGTCTCAATAGGACAGATACGTCCATAGTGCGAATTGTGAACATCTCGAACTTCGAAACCAGCTCTCTCTCTTGTAAGACCACCAGGACCTAAGGCTGAAATACGACGCTTATTTGTAAGCTCAGCCAGAGGATTCTGCTGATCCATAAACTGTGAAAGCTGTGAAGAAGAGAAGAATTCCTTGATGGCACCAGATAAAGGTCTGTTGTTGGTGAGAGTCTTAGGAGTAGCTGTTTCAACCTCAATGATTGACATCTTCTCCTTTACAGCCTTTTCCATTCTGGAAAGACCGATTCTGAACTGATTCTGAATCAGCTCACCAACAGTTCTGATACGTCTGTTTCCAAGCATATCGATATCATCGGTAGAACCAACTCCATCGATTAATGAAAGCATATAAGAATAAAGAGCGATCATATCAGAAATAGTGATACATCTCTTATTATTAAGCGGATCAATACCGATTAAACGAATAGTAGAATCCTCTACGTCAGGCTGTTCAATCTCAACTACCTGGTTAGCACTTCCCACAAGCCATGCAGTAATCTTATCGCCTCTGGCAACTCTTTCACGAACTGCGTTTTCCTTATCGGCCATAAGAATATATACATCACCATCAGGAATATATCTAGGCATTGCCAGATCATCTTCCACCATAACATCGCCATTTTCATCTGTTAAACGGCCCAGTACAAACAGTCTTTGACCATAGTCCAGAACCGCATTAAAGTTTTCAGATGTCAGAACAACAGGTCTGGCGATAATTCCGGTATAAACGCTTACCTTTTCTACTGCGCCAGCTAAAGCCTCAATATCCTTTTCGCTTAAGCAGGTACCCATTTCTACAGTTAAAGAACCGCACTCAACATCATTGGCCAGAACTCTGCCCACAAGTGCAAGTTTATCAGCTGTACTTACTTCTACTACAGTAGGATGAGAGAACTGGTGTTTGAATGGGAATGCCTCAACATGACTTCCCTTAGTCAGTTCTTCTCTTAAAATATTACGCTCGGCCTTTTCAACCAGAGTACCCTTCTTCATTAAAAGAGAACCATCCGCCTTATAAAGATCCTGAGCTAAGACATGATGCTCAATTCTATCAATTACATTGAGCTTTCTGCCCAGCTTAAATCTTCCAGCATAAGTCAGATCATATTTCTTCTGATCAAAAAACTTGGCGTTCATCAAAGACTTGGCACCATCAATAGTTGGCACTTCATCCTGCTTCTGGTTCTTGTGCATTTCAAGAAGCGCAGCATCAAGAGTCTTAGTCTTATCAGCCTGAAGCGTATTTACAATTTCCTCATAGCCACCGAAGAAACTTGTATATAAAGCCTCATAAATATTTAAAAACTCACGGTCATCATTCTGATTGATAAGATCATCATAAACATGAAGACCAAGAGCGCTTAAGAAAGTACGCATCTTAGAAGTATCAAATGCGTCTTCTCCCTTTTCAGGATTTAAAGAGAAACCAATAGTCTTTAACAGAATAGTAGATAAAATCTTACGCTTTCTGTCCACTGACATATTCATTATTCTGCCAAGAGCGTTCTTCTTGTCATCAGTAATGAATTCCAGCCAGGTTCCTCTGGAAGGTATTAATTCACCATCAAAAATATCTCTTCCGGTCTTATCATCGGAATTAATATCAAAATATGCACCAGGTGATCTGACAATCTGCGAAACAATAACACGCTCAGCACCATTAATAATAAAAGTGCCTGTAGGTGTCATCATTGGAAAATCGCCTAAAAATACCTCTTCTCTTTTGGTGATAACTTCACCGGTATCTTCATCTATTATCTCCAGCTCCATGTTGGCATAAAGCGAAGCATAATAGTTAATCTCACGATACTTTGATTCAGCGACGTCATATTTCGAAGGTCTAAATTCATAGCTCAGAAGATTTAATCGAATATTTCCGCCGTAGTTTTGAATAGGGTATATCTCTTCAAAAACCTCTTTTATACCCTGGTTCTTAAACCATTCAAAAGAGTCTGTTTGAATTTCTACTAAGTTTGGCAATTCCAGGGCACCAGATACCTTGGAATAATCACGGCGAGTAGAGTGTCTTCCCGATTCAACAATATGATAAGATTGTTTTTCTTCCATTAATGCGCCGTCCTTTTCTATTAAATTAAACAAAGTGTAGATTATTTAATTGCCTGTATAATTTGATAGCCCTTTGACTTGGCTATAACCTTAACATCACTAAATAATTCTTTCAGCTTATTAAATGAAGATTCAGCACCCTGCTTCTTCTGAATAACGATATACAAACAGCCTCCATTATTTAAAATCACTTCTGATTTCTCATAGAGGCTATATATCACCTTCTTGCCCGCTCTAATAGGCGGATTAAGCAAGATGCTGTCATAACTTTTATTTAAAGTAAGAATATCTTCACACAAATAAACTTCAATTGGAGTACTGTTATTATCTGCATTGAGTCTGTTAAGCTCTACCGCTCTTGGATTCACATCAACCGCATCAACCTCAATATCAGGATTAAAATGCTTAATTACTATGCCAATAGGCCCATAACCCGAACCCAGATCCAGCAGATTTTTGCCCAGCTGCAGCCTGTAAACAGTTTTTATAAGAAGATAACTGCCGTAATCGACTTCTGATTTACAGAAAACCCCATTATCGGTAGTAAAATTAAAAATCTCATTTTCGAAATAGAACTTGAAGTCCTTTCGCTCGGACTTCAAGTTACTATTATCTGTAAAATAATGAGGCATTAATTACTTAACGTCTACAGTAGCTCCTGCATCCATTAACTTCTTCTTGATAGTTTCTGCTTCTTCTACACTGATGTTCTCTTTAATAGGAGATGGACACTTATCAACTAAGCCCTTAGCTTCAACTAAGCCTAAACCAGTGATTTCCTTAACTACCTTAATTACAGCAGTCTTAGCTTCACCGAAGCTTGTTAAAGTTACAGTTACAACTGAAGGACCAGCTTCTTCAACTGGTGCAGCAGCAGCTACAGCAACAGGTGCAGCAGCAGAAACACCGAACTTCTCTTCGATTGCCTTTACTAAATCATTTAATTCAAGAATTGTAGCTTCTTCAAGATATGCTAAGATATCCTCATGTGATAATTTTGCCATTTGTTTTTTCCTCTTTCTTTCTTAATTTTTAACAATTACTCTGCAGCAGGTGCAGGTGCGCCTTCCTTTGCATCAGCAACCGCTTTAACGGCTCTGGCAAATGAAGATACTGGTGACTGTAAGCAGCTGAGCAGCATAGACAGCATACCATCTCTGTTTGGCAGTGAAGAAAGTTCCTTGATAGTTTCAACACTTACTACTTTGCCTTCAACGATACCCTGTTTCAGCACTAGCGCTTCATGTTTCTTAGCGAAATTAGCTAAGATTCTTGCAGGTGCGGTTGCATCTGTTGAGAATGCGAATGCGTTAGGTCCCTTAAGAGCTTCCTTAAGTTCTGAATAACCGCATTCTTCCGCAGCTCTTTCCACCATTGTGTTCTTGTAGACCTTCATTTCTACATTTTCAGCACGAAGGTTTCTTCTTAATTCTGTTACTTCTGCAACAGTTAAGCCACGGTACTCCACAACAACAGTTGATTCAGAATTCTTCAGTTTTTCTGAAATCTCGCTTACAACTGCCTGCTTTGCACTTAATACGTTTTGATTCATAACTCCTCTTTCTAACATCTATATACTTAAGGTACAAAAAACCTTTGCCCACAGACAAAGGTTACAAAAATCACTATCGATCTTTACCTCGGTAACATTTTTAAGGATCTTCCCCGTTACTGTCTATGGTATATTGATGCCGTATTATTATCCTACAAACTTACCTTAAAGTAAAGACTTTTTTAACATTCTTCACCAAAAACATAGCGATTTATTACCCAGGCAACCGCATCATGATTATTATC
>DBOW01000137.1 GCA_002299675.1 Solobacterium sp. UBA636 | reverse complement strand
TCACCTTCCTCAATAGTATTTGGGTCAAAATCAAAACGAACATCATCAATTTCAACCGGATCCTCTGAATCAAGATTCCAGGCATAGGCATCAGCCCAGGTCATCAGGTCAACCGAAATGGCCATTGACTCACGNNATTTCATCCTTAGACTTATAAATATCAAAAGCCTGGATACAGATTTCATCAGCTGTATTAACCTTGGCGGCTGCCACATTTATATAAGTCTTAACACTGGTTCCGGCATTTGTCTTAAATACAACCTCATATTTGCCAGCCTCAGGCTTAACAGAGTGCTCAACTGAAGAAATGACAATATCTGCCTCAGATTCCGCATCCCAGGCCTGGGCATTGGCACGGGCAATAATTTCCTGATCGGTCAAACTTTCAACATCCTCCACATCCATCGTAAAGTCAGTGGCATGCATCTTCTCATTGGCTTCCTTATTAAAGACATCCTTATCGCTCAATACATGCAGAGTAACAGTCTTTGCGGCACCCTTTTTGGTTTCCACAATTATTTCATAGTGTACGCCCTTAAACAGAGTCGAAATAACCTGACCATTAAGCTTGCCCTTGCCGCGAGGCACAATATCGATATCCTCAGGACGTATAACTACATCAACCGGCTCATTTGGTTTAAAGCCAAAATCAACACATTCAAAATTCTTTTTATCAAAACTTACCAGATAGTCCTTCTTCATCACACCATCGATAATGTTGGATTCACCGATAAAGTTGGCAACATAGCGGTTGGCTGGCTCATTGTAAATCTCAGTTGGTGTGCCAACCTGTTCAATCAGACCATCTTTAAGCACCACAATCTTATCAGACATGGTTAAAGCCTCTTCCTGATCATGAGTTACAAAGATGAAAGTAATACCTACTTCCTGCTGAATACGCTTAAGCTCCTTCTGCATCTCTTTTCTGAGCTTGGCATCTAAGGCACTTAAAGGCTCATCCAGCAATAATACATCAGGCTCATTAACCAGAGCTCGGGCAATCGCAACTCTCTGCTGCTGACCACCGGACAAAAGAGTAACATCCTTCTTCTGATAGCCATCAAGACCAACCAGCTGAAGCATTCTGTTAACCTTTGGTTCAATCAGCTCCTTGGACATCTTCTTAATCTTCAGCCCAAAAGCCACATTGTCATAGACGTTGAGATGTGGAAACAGCGCATACTTCTGGAAAACCGTATTAATTGGTCTCTGATAGGCAGGAACTCCCGAAATATCCTCGCCATTAAAAATTACATGACCTTCATCCTGTTCAAGGAAACCACCCAGAATTCTTAATAATGTCGTTTTACCACAGCCCGAAGGACCCAGCAGTGTCACAAACTCATTCTCATAGATATCAAGATTGATACCCTTCAAGACAATCTGACCATCAAAATTCTTTACAATGTTACGAAACTCAATCAGCTTTTTCATGTTACCCCCAACAAAAAAACAACAGGTGCAATAACCTGTTGTCTAAAAGTACCTAAGCATTCTACCAAAAGAAACACTTCTTATTGACCATTTCATAAGGTTATTCACACTTTACAAAATTTAAGCTTTTAACTCAATCAATAAGGTAATCAATTACCTTCCATATTCCCTAAATATGGTTCCAGATTCTTCATCTGGTTTTCGGCATTTGACCCGGCCGTCCGTGTAGCCTTAGCCTAAATGGCGGTCTGTTGTACTTTTGGTACAAAAGAATTATACATTATTTCTCAAAAAGTAAAATATTTTTTTACTAAAAATAATCAGAAAATTCACAAGACCTCTCATCAGTCTCTTAATACCAGATGCATCCTCCAGAAATCTCTCTGCATTACGAACATGACGCTTAACTGTCCTGTCAGAGAGGCCTTCAAGACTCTTCTTAAACATCTGGATTTATTTTTCGTTTTCCTTTCCAGTTCTTTCGCTTTTATCTATCTTATTTCACCATTTTCACAAATTCACACATGGTCTCAATCATTGCCCCGCTGGCTGCATCTTTGCCAGAAGTTCCCGCAATGTCCAGATGTATCCACCTGGTTCCCTCATTTACAAAACTCTTTAAAAATTCAGCCGCAACTGAAGCACCAGCCTCTCTTTTGCCTGAACTGTTCTTAATATCTGCGGACTTGCTTTCAAGCATCTTCGCATACTCCGCATCTAAAGGAAGTCTCCAGCCCTTTTCATTAGCTTTCCTTAATGCGTCTTCAAACAATTTATAATATTCATCATCATTAGAAAATACACCAGTATAAGTGTTGCCCAGTGCACCAACACAGGCTCCAGTTAAAGTCGCAATATCCACAAGATACTTAGAACCATTTCTTTGAGCATAAGTTATTCCATCACATAATACAAGTCTTCCCTCAGCATCCGTATTGGTTATCTCAATTGACTTCTCACTTAAAGAAATAACTACATCACCCGGCTTAACTGAATTACCTGACAGCATATTATCACTTACACAGATTATGCCATCCACATTAACATTTAAGCCAAGAGAGGCAATAATCTCCATTGTTCCAAGTACATCAGCTGCCCCTGACATATCATATTTCATGCCCAGTGAATTTGATTTTAGATTATAGCCACCTGTATCAAAAATAATACCCTTACCTATTAAGCTGATTAAATCATTATCACCATTACGATACTTAATATTCACAATATAGGCCGGATATTCACTGCCCTGATTAACAGCCAGTATTGCGCCAGCCCCCATTTCACCCAGCGCATCATTATCAAGAACCTCAATCTCCAGATTATATCTCTCAGCCAGCTCTCTGGCCTCTTCCATAAGATCTATCGAAGTCATATAGTTGGCGGGTGTATCAGCTAAACGCTTTGCCAGATTTACACCATTAGATATGCATACAGCTTCCTTTATTTCCTTTTCTATATCCTCACCATCATGCATAAATATTTCAATATCAGCTATCTTTTTATCTTCCCCATTAACCTTACATTCCCTGTACGAAGAAACAAGATAAGTCTTCATAAAAAGAAAGGCAATCCTGCTTTGATCATCCCCGGCATGATGACCTACAAATATCGCATCTTCATCAATATGACCGCTTACTTCCCTGAAACACTCAATATATTTATACTCATCTATATCTTTCTTCTTGCCAAGACATACAAAAATAAACTTCTTAAACTTAAGCTTCCCTAAAGTATATACCTCATATACCTTCTTGTACCTGGCCTCAAAAGCTTTATTAACATCATAACCAAGAGCGTTACACACACCCTTACAGATACCCTCATCCTCAAAGAAAGGATAAACAACATTCTTGTCAAAATCCATTAATCCATTTAATCTACATTGTTTCATA
>DBOW01000015.1:2465-6119 GCA_002299675.1 Solobacterium sp. UBA636 | reverse complement strand
CATGTTGTAGCAGGAGTAGTTGAATCTGAATGCTGAGAAACAATTACAGCACCCTTGTCAATCAGATCCTGAGCAGTTGTAGCTTCCATTGCAGGATCACCCCAAGAACCGATAAATTCAACAAGCATAGTAGCACTTGGACATACGCTCTTTGCGCCTAAGAAGAATGAAGTATAACCTGAAACAACTTCAGCATAAGTATAGGCACCAACATAGCCTAATACTGCTTCATCTTCAGTAATCTCACCATTGGCAATCATTTCATTCAGTTTCATACCAGCTGCAACACCAGTTAAATATCTTCCTTCGAAAATTGAAGGGAAAGCATTAACAGTATTAGCCAGATCATCAGACTTAGAACCCTCGTTTGTTAATGAGGCAAATACAGTATCAGGATAATCACCTGCAACTCTTAACATTGCGTTTTCCATACCATATGAATTAAGGAATACAGCGATTGCACCATCCTCAGCAAACTCGATACAGTCATCAGCTACTGGGTCACCCTCTGGATGATCATAAGTATATTTCCATTCAATATTGATACCCTTAGAAGCTAAAACCTCCTTAGCGGCATCAGCTGCATTGTAGAAGTTTCTATCATATGCCATTTCTGCATTACCGATACAAACCATACCTACAGTGTAAGTCTTAGTTTCATCATTAGCTCCTGCAACTGGTGTTTCTTCCTTAGAACCACAGGCAGTAAGAGTCAGAATCATCATTAAAGATAATAATAAAGTAAATAGTTTTTTCATTTCCTTCTCCTTTTATGTTAAACAGTCACCTGTCTTAACCAAATTTAATTTCACCGTTTTTCATCTCAACAACTCGAGCCAGCGACTTCAGATCAATGCCCATATCAAGAATCCTCTTTTCACCCGACTGATATGCCTTGGTAATCGCAATACCACAGCCCTCAACCACAGCGCCTGCCTGATTACAGATATTGATCAAGGCATTCAAAGCCTCGCCATTGGCCAGAAAGTCATCAATAATTAAAACATGGTCATTTCCACTTAAATACTTCTTTGAAACCTGAACATTATATTCAACATTTCTGGTATATGACTTCTCCATACAGGCATATACCTCACCACCCACATTGGCACTCTTGCCTTTCTTGGCAAATACCACTGGACAGTTATCAAAGTATTTACTGGCCATGACCGCAATACCGATTCCGCTTGATTCAATAGTCAGAATCTTATTGATTTTCTTATCCTTAAAAAGCTCCTTTAATTCCCTGCCCATTTCATCGAGCAGCACTGTATCCATCTGATGATTTAAAAAATTATCAACCTTTAGAATATCACCCTCAAGTATCAGTCCATCTTTTAAAATCTTCTCTTCCAACAGTTTCATGAAAATAAAAAAGCTCCTTTCAGTAAACTACGCAATAGAATACTCTAAAGAAGCATCCTATCATAGTCCTGCCATTTACGGTGACAGGGTAGAGACTCCAGAACCATATCTTCCAGATTATACGAAGTTTATGTAATAAATATATCACAATAAAATTTTTTGTAAACAGCTGTAAGGGCTTACATTACCCATTTCATGCCACTTTTCGCCTCTTTTTGACAAAACCTGATTCTGTAATATTTGATATCCCACAAAAGATCATATTCCTTGAATTTGATTAACACAGGTACTAAAATATAAACATGCAGAAAATGTATCTAAACACTTACTGTTGTCCAAAAACCTTACAAGAATAATTCCTGTAAAGTTTTTATTACGCATCAAAAACTGATCCAGGAAAACCATCCTGGTTTTTTATTTAGAAAGGAAACCATATGAACAAAGACGAAATGATTAATACACTGATACAGCGAAGAAACAGTCTCAAAGACAATGTACAGCTCAACAAAAAAGAAATAGCCTCTATTGTCGACGACATAAAAAACCTCTTCTTCTATGACAATGACTTCCAGGCAGCACATACCCTTGAAGATATAGACAAAAAACTGTCAAATGCCTTCATTAAACTTGACATCAATCTTTCAGTTAAAGACAGTTTCATAGACAGACTGCCGCACATACAGGATCTCTGTTTCAAAGACCTGGAATCGGTCTACCATGGCGATCCATCCTGCCTGAACTACACCGAAATAATTGTTTCCTATACCGCCTACTATGCCATACTGGCCTACAGAATTGCCAACGAGCTCTATAAACTTAACGCAAAAATAGTAGCCAGAGTAATAGCTGAACATGCCCATGAAACAACTGGTGTTGATATCAACCCGGGAGCTACTATTGGCGAATATTTCTCCATCGACCACGGTGTAGGCATTGTGATTGGCGAAACGGCGGTAGTTGGACACCATTGCCGTATCTATCATGGTGTAACCCTGGGTGTCAGATCATTTAAAAAAGATGAACAGGGACACCTTAGAAAAGGCGGCAAAAGACATCCAAATATTGGAAACTACGTCACTATTTACGCCAATGCCACAATTCTGGGTGGCGACACTTACATCAAAAATAATTCCATCATTCCAACCGGGGCACTCATTATGAATACGCCAGAATATTAAAAACCCAAAGGAAGACATTTTTATATCAAAACGCATTAACGGTATTTCTTTATTTATGAAATATTTGTTTCATTCTTTACTAAAATTTATGAAATTTCGGACTCAATCTGGAAAAACATTGTATGGAATCCGTATTTAGCCACTGATATATTATAGTTGTAGCAAAGCTACGGCACAGAAGACTTATCCAATTTTGTGCATAATATGTATTCCTTGATTTCGTGTAAAGGGCAGCGACGGCTGCCCTTTATGCTATTAATAAATGATCTTTATATACTGTAACATCCCGATTAAATGGGACAATACATCTTGGAAGCCCATGACCAATATTGAAATTATAAAGAATTGGCAATTCTTTATTCTCAATTACATCAATTAACACTTCCTTATATTCCTCATAATAAATATTATTCATCGGCTTGCCGCATATTATTCCTCTGACCTGATCAAATACTCCTTTATCTTTCAGATATCCTAAAGCCCTTCGATATTTATCAGGTGGCATTATTTCCTCACTTGTTTCAAGAAGCAGTATCTTGTCACTCCAGTCAGCAGGAAACAGTTCATATTTCTTTACTATCTCTGGCATATCGGCATATCTATCCCCATTGAACATATCATAGATAGAATCTATGCAGCCGCCAAGGATTTTACCCTTAACAGGAAATTTCCCCTGCAGTACTTCATACCCCTTATTTTCATGTTTCTTTAATTCAGTACCCATCTGACTTACTGAATAATCCTCACGGCTTTCATACCACACATCACTTGGCACAATTTCTTTTAATTCATTATTAATAAAATCCTTAAAATACTTCTTAGAATAAGGAAGCATATCACTGCTCATCTCACAGATATCCGCCAGAAAACTCTGACCATAATAAGTACTGACACCAAGCTTATATAACATAAAATGATTGATGGTCGTATCCGAGAAACCTAAAAAGGGCTTATTATTAATTACCTTTTTCAGTCTGTCATTCTCAAAAAGATAGGGGGCAAGAGAATAAGTATCATCCCCGCCAATGGCACAGAGAATAATATCTACATCCTTATCCCTGTAAGCCTCAATCAGATCATCAGCTCTACATTCTGGATGCTCCTTTAAATA
>DBOW01000015.1:2133-2390 GCA_002299675.1 Solobacterium sp. UBA636 | reverse complement strand
TTTAGTCTTCTTGTACCAAGTTCTACTTCATGTTTCACAAAATCCTCACCAATGGTACCGCTTGATAAAGATACAATTCCTATAGTCTTCATAAGCCAATTTTACAATATAATAATTTAAAAGAGGTGCACTATGATTAACGAACTAATAAATAACTTAAACAGCTTAGGATATGACACACATTACTTTGAAAACAGAAATGAGGCAATAGCCTATTTAGACAGTACAATCGATAATACCACTGTTGGAATAGGCGG
>DBOW01000015.1:0-2054 GCA_002299675.1 Solobacterium sp. UBA636 | reverse complement strand
TACTGGCATATGTTAGAAACAGACAGAACAAAATCCAGAGAAATCATTAATAAGGCAAAAGATGCCAGAATATATATTTCATCGGTCAATGCCATCTCAGCTGATGGCGAAATTGTTAATATCGATGGAACATCAAACAGAGTGGCTTCTATCTCTTATGGCCATGAGGATGTTTACTTCATTATCGGTACAAACAAAATTACCGCAAACCTGCATGAAGCAATCAATAGAGCCCAGAATGTAGCTGCCCCGCTCAATGCCATCAGACTCAACAGAAAAACACCATGTGTAAAAGATAAGAAATGTCATAACTGTAAGTCGCCAGAGAGAATCTGCCGCAATATGCAGATTTTATCTACTGCCCCAACAGGCATGAAATATCATATAATTTTAATTGATGAAAATCTTGGTTATTAGTTTACCAGAATGACCATAGAACGTATATATTAATGTAAGGAGTGAACGATTTATATGGAAACAAACAAATTAAACGATGAAGAATTAGAACAGATTAATGGCGGAGTATACTGCCCTGCATCAAGTGGCAAAGTAGATAGCCGTGATAAGATTGTCTTCAGATTCAACAAAGGAGATATAGTATACTTTAAAGGAGTTGGGACTGGTTTCTTACCAGGAAAAATAGTCTCTCAGGTATATACAGGCGGTGCCAAAGGTGTATACTATCCTTCCTATATAGTACGATCATTCTTCAAAGACGAAATGCTTTGCCTTAACCAGGATCAGATTTATATCCAGTATTAAAAAGAAGTATACAACAATCACGATAAAATATAAATGTTTATAGGGGGTTTAAATATGGACTATAGGGATGAAGTTGATGAAATTATTGAAAAGTCGAACAAAGTAGAATCGTGTGCCAATTTTCTTTGGATCTGGTCGATTGTTCTTACGATTATTGTTGCGGTCATTCTGCTTATTTTGCTGTTCATGGCAAATCCAAAAAGCGCATGGTTGCTTTTGTTTGCATTTGTGCTTGCTGGCGTAATATCTTCTATAATAAGCGCTTGGGTATTGACAACAATGGTGAAAGGGTATGCCGGCATCATAAAAGCGCAAGCTTTAAAAGTAGATCTTTATTGGAAACAGGTTTCTCTGCTTAATAATCGTTTTAAGAAGATTGAAAACAGGCCAGAAGCTTCAGAAATTTAAATACAAAGCCCCCAGAAGATTACTGGGAGCACTTTCGTAATTAAATTTGGGACTTTAGAATTCCGGGTCCCATGCAGGATTATTATTAATAAGCTTTTCAGTTTTGCCAAGCATAGGAAGTATGGTACTTTACTTACTCCCATTTTTTTCAGAAAGACCTCAAGGCCCCTCTTCTTCGACAATTATTATCAATTTGTCTCAGCTTCATGAAACTAGCTGACTCTTTTTCTTCCGGTTACTTTTTTTAGTGCTATCATTAATTCAAGGTGCAGATATAGTTTAACGGCAGAACCTAACCTTCCCAAGGTTGTGGTGAGGGTTCGACTCCCTTTATCTGCTCCATTTTTTTATAGCTTGATTGCCTGAATGGCTACACACTTTGGACCACCCTGGGTAATAAAGGCGGGAGAGAGTAATAATTTCTTTATATTATCAGTATCAAATTCATTCTTTATAGCTTCAATAAATTTATCAGCCACCTCATCATTAAAGGCATGTGATACAAAGAAATGATAAGTTCCATCACAGCCTTTTTTCTTTAATCCTTCAATCACATCACTGACAGCTTTCTTCACGGTACGCGCAATGGCGTATTTCTCAAGCCTTCGACCATCTTCGGTTTTCATCATAATCGGAATAAGATGAAGCAGAGCTCCAACCCCACCAACTACGCCATTAACTCTTCCGCCTCTTACCAAAAAAGAAAAATCAAAAGGTATCAGGAAAGATATCTCACTCTCACTTGCCTTATCCAGAACCTCAATTATCTCATCAACAGTCTTATTTTCCTTTAAAAGCTCACTCGCTTTCTCCACCATATACCGATGAGGACCACATAGAGTCTTCGAATTAAAGACATGAACCTTCTCCTTGTTATCAACACT
>DBOW01000099.1:22908-23559 GCA_002299675.1 Solobacterium sp. UBA636 | reverse complement strand
TCACCTTTTTCTCCTTTAAGATTGCCAAGTGTAAACATTCTGCCATCAACTAATTTAATCAGTACATTGCCATCTTCATCACTGCTGATATCAGCAATAGCCCCTGCAACATCCATAGCTGTGTATTCTTTTTCCTCTTCTTTTTTACATCCTGTTAAAAATATAAGCACAATCAGTAATAAGTAAATAATTTTTCTTGCCATAGTCAGTCCTTTTTGACTATTATACAATTTAGTTTGTGTTATTTTACATTGCCTTTTAAAATTTAGTTTGATATAATTTTATAGCGTTAGAGAAATAAGGAGGGAACATGGCAAATATTAAGTCTCAAAAGAAGAGAGCTTTAACAAATGCTAAGAAGAATCTGCAGAATACTTCAGAGCGTTCTAGATTAAAGACTTCTATTAAGAAAGTATTAAAGGCAGTAGAAGCAAATGACAAAGAAACAGCTGTAAAGTGCTTAAATGAATGCAATTCTTTATTAGATAAAGCTGTATCTAGCCATATCAAACATAAAAACTACGCTTCAAGACAGAAATCAAGACTTGCAAGTGCTGTAGCTAAGTTAGGTTAATTAAAGATCACGATGTGATCTTTTTTTAATGTTCTGCTGATATAATAAAACTGTATAAACAGAGAGGTTTCACTACA
>DBOW01000099.1:22194-22881 GCA_002299675.1 Solobacterium sp. UBA636 | reverse complement strand
ATGAATGAAGATATTAAAAATGATGATCTGAAGTCTTTAGACGATACAGAACTAGAAAAAGCAGATGGCGGTTCATCTACCGTCAAACCAACCTGGGTAGGATTCAAAAATCCAGAAGATTATGAAAAATATTCCCAATGGCTTAAAGCCACCGGCAAGAAACAAGATGATTAGATAGCTATATAACCATTTAAAAAGGACAGTTATGCATTAGATGTAACTGTCCTTTATTTTTACTTATTTAAGCTTATCAAGCTTCCAGATGTCATTAACGTAATCGTTAATTGTACGGTCTGAAGAGAAGAATGCAGACTTGGCAACATTCATTAAGCAGATATGTGCCCATCTGTTCTTATCCATATAGAGCTCATTTACATGCTTATGAGCATTCTTATATGAATGGTAATCAGCCAGAATCAGGTATTCATCGTTTCTCAGCAGGAATTCATTAGCCAGATCAATGAAACAGTTCTTGTCAGAAGTCCAGGTTCCATCAGTAAATGAATTAATGATTTCTCTCAGTTCTGGATCTCTCTGATAGTATTCAAATGGACGATAGTTTGGCTTTAAAGCCATAACTTCATATTCCTTAAGACCGAAGATTTCGATATTGTCGGAACCAACCAGATCATTGATTTCTACGTTAGCACCATCAAGTGTACCTAATGTAATGGCACCGTTCATCAT
>DBOW01000099.1:19053-22186 GCA_002299675.1 Solobacterium sp. UBA636 | reverse complement strand
AACTTCATATTGCCAGTACCTGAAGCTTCTTTACCGGCAGTTGAAATCTGTTCAGATACATCTGCAGCTGGCATCAGCTTTTCAGCGATACTTACGCAATAGTTAGGAATGAAGACAACCTTGATGAACTTAGAAACCTGAGGATCATTATCGATTACCTTGCCTACCTTGTTGATTAATTCGATTACCTTCTTGGCAAAGTAGTATGTTCCGGCAGCCTTGGCACCAAAGATATAGGTAGTCTTTGGCATCCAGAAATTAGGATTGCGTTTGATTTCCTTATATAGGCCGATAACATGCATAATGTTAAGAAGCTGTCTCTTGTAGGCATGTAAACGCTTGGCCTGTACATCATAGATTGAATCTGGATCGATATCGATATTGAACTTGCGCTTGCAGTAGTCAGCGAATTCAACCTTCTTCTGATGCTTAACAGCCAGGAATTCTTCCTGAACCTTAGGGTCATCTACATATTTAGCAAGTTCCTCAATCTGAGTGAAATCCTTCTTGATATCCTTGCCGGTTGTCTTTGTCACAAGTTCAGCCAGCTCAGGGTTAGAGTAGAAGAACCATCTTCTCTGGGTAACACCGTTAGTCTTATTATTGAACTTTGCTGGATTGATTTCGTAGAAATTCTTGAATGTATCAGCCTTTAAAATCTGTGTGTGCAGCTTGGCAACACCGTTAACTGAATAAGAACCTACAATTGAAAGGAAAGCCATCTTGACATTGCCTTCTGAAATGATACGCATAGAGTTGATCATTTCCTCAGACTTGCCCATCTGTCTTAACTGATTAGTCCACTGATTGTCAATTTCTTCAATAATCAGATAAATTCTAGGCAGCAGCTTCTGAATGTAGGCAACAGGCCACTTCTCTAAAGCTTCCTGCAGAACTGTGTGGTTAGTGTAGGCAAAAGTCTTTGTCACAATATTCCAGGCATTGTACCAGTTATAGCCATTTTCATCCATCAGAATTCTCATGAGTTCTGGTACAGCCAGAGCAGGATGAGTATCATTCAGCTGAATTGTTACCTTGTCAGCCAGATTATCTAATGTTCCATAAGTATTCAGATGGTCTCTGATAATTGTATGCAGACCAGCACAGACAAAGAAATATTCCTGCTTAATACGGGTCAGCTTGCCTTCTTCTGAATAGTCTTCAGGATAAAGATTCAGACATAATTTTTCTACATCATTAAGATAGTCAACATATTCCATGTTTGATGGAAGCTTGTCAGAAGCTTCAGCTGACCATAATCTTAAAGTATTGGTTGTAGTAGTATCAGAACCAATTACTGGTACATCATATGGAACGGCCAGAATATTTTCAGCATCTACATGCTTAAACTGCAGATCACCCTTTTCATCACGATAGATTTCAATACGGCCATAGAAGCGAACATTTACAGCCTTATCTGGCTTTCTTACTTCCCATGGATAGCCCAGTCTTAACCACTGATCAGGTGCTTCAACCTGCTGATCGTTGATAATAAGCTGCTTAAACAGACCGTTCTTATAACGGATGCAGTTACCATTACCGGCATAGTCTAAAGTTGCCAGTGAATCTAGGAAACAGGCAGCAAGTCTGCCAAGACCTCCGTTACCTAGGCCTGCATCAGACTCCAGTTCTTCCAGCTCATCAAGATTGATATCCAAATCTTTTAAGCCATCTTTTACTACATCATGAATGCCCAGAGCATACATGTTGTTAGACAGAAGTCTTCCCATCAGAAACTCCAGTGAAAAATAATAGAGAGTCTTCTTTCCTTCTTTGTGTACTGTTTCACGGGTATTTTTCCAGTTACCCATTGAATAGATTAAAACCATTTTAGCCAGAACAGTATACTTCTCAATAGAACTTGATTCAGCTACTCTTTTGGCATAGGTAGTGTTCATATAGAATTCAAAGTTTTTTTCAAATTCCTTGGTATTCTTGAACATGTCCCTTAAACGTGGTTCTACGTTACTCATTTAATTACCTCCAAAAATCTTTCCTATTATATCATTTATCTCCTCAATCTTTTCCCTAGACTCTAATGTATGCGTTTTCTCATAGATATTTAGGTACTTTTTTTCACGAAATTCCAGGTATTTCCTGAATGTTTCATCCTTTTTATTCAGCAGATAAGGACCATATTCTATTTCCATATCATCTAAAGGTCTGGTTCTTCGGGCATTAAATACCACTATTTCATAGAATTTCCCCTCATCAAGAACTACTGATTCATCAAGAACAGTATACATTGAATCACTTATCCATTTCCTTAACAGCTCAGTATGCTTGTTTATCTGAATGATTATTTTATCGTATTTAGATAAATCCTTATTCTTAAGAATAGCCTCCACTGAATAAAAGCCCATTCCACAGATAGTGATTATATCGACATCATCCTCAATATCATCAATGCCATTGGATAAAACTGGAATTACCTTTCCTTCCAGATTGAAGCGTTTAATATTTTCTTTAGCCTTATTGATTGGACCCTCTTTATTGTCAACCGCATAAGCCTTAGGACTTATACCCGACATCACTAAAAAACAAGGCAGCAGAGCGTGGTCTGAACCTACGTCATATACTACCTTATTATGGTCGATAAATTCAGCTACTTTACTTAATCTTCTCGACAGCATTATTTTTTATCGTCCAGAAATTCCTTCAGACGCTTGCACTTGGTTGGATTCTTCAGTTTTCTTAAAGCCTTGGCTTCAATCTGTCTGATTCTTTCCCTGGTTACATCAAACTGCTTGCCCACTTCTTCAAGTGTTCTGGTTTTTCCATCTTCCAGACCAAATCTGAGTCTTAATACCTTTTCCTCTCTTTCGGTTAAGGTATGCAGAACAAGATCGATTTCATCCTTAAGCAGTTCGTTATTGGCATACTGATCAGGTGACATGGCAAATTTATCTTCAATAAAGTCGCCCAGATGCGAATCATCTTCTTCACCGATTGGAGTTTCCAGTGATACTGGATCTAAGGCAATCTTCTGAATTTCTCTTACCTTGTCTGGCGTAATTACACCACCCATTTCCTTGGCGATTTCTTCAGCTGAAGGATCTCTTCCCAGCTTCTGAACCAGCTGACGCTGAATACGGGTCATCTTATTGATGGTTTCAACCATATGAACAGGAAT
>DBOW01000099.1:6160-19034 GCA_002299675.1 Solobacterium sp. UBA636 | reverse complement strand
GGAATACGGATAGTTCTGGCCTGGTCGGCAATGGCACGGGTAATGGCCTGTCTGATCCACCATGTAGCGTAAGTTGAAAATTTAAAGCCCTTGGTATAGTCAAATTTATCAACAGCCTTGATTAAACCCATGTTTCCTTCCTGAATCAGATCCAGGAACAGCATGCCTCTGCCGGTATATTTCTTGGCAATAGCCACAACCAGTCTCAGGTTGGCGGAAATAAGCGCATTTTTGGCTTCCTGAGCCTCGGCCTGCAGTTTGGCATCTTCCGGGTGTTCCCTGGCCTCTTCAATCTTTTTGGCCAGTATTACTTCATCATCAGCCTTTAACAGATTAACACGGCCGATTTCCTTCAGATACATCTTTACCGGATCATTTACCTTGGTATAGGCAGCTGCCTGCTGATAGTTGATGACAATATTTCTTTCATCATCGGGGTTATCCTCATCATCGTCATAGTCAGAATCACTTGCCAGTAAATCATCATCTTCAAGTTCCTCTTCCTCAACTTCATCTTCAATCAGGTCAACATTGTTTCGATTGATCCAGTCAAAGAATTCATCAGTATCTTCATCAGTCATATCAAAACGGTCAAGAGCCTGTACAACAGCTTTCTGTTCAACTGAACCACCCTTTTTTGAAAGTGCGATAAGATCAGCTTTCAGCTCATCGATATCGCCATATTTCTTCTTGGCGATTTCGCTGGCTGATTTCTCTATTTCTGCATTTAAAGCCTTGACTCTTTCAATCTCCAGGGCAGCCTGTTCTCTTTCTGAGAAAGTACGGTCACTCTGTGAAGGATTGATTACGCCCTTGGTTGAGCTTTTGATATTTTTGGCTGGCTTCTTGGTAGAGATGACAATCTGCGATCTCTTGGTAGGCTTGACAGTCTTTTTAACCTTTACTTCAGTGTTTTCTTCGCTTTTAGTGCTGGCCATTTTTGTTTCCTCCTATTTCCTTTAACAACTCCAGATATTCCTTCAGATATTCATTAGCCTTTGTTTCATCTGTGGGCAGAAGTTCATTTACTTTCTTCTTTAGAACATTAAGTTTCCTTAATTTGATCTCTTCCTTTACTTTTGACACCGCATCATTAAACAAAGAACTGTCATATTCAGCAGGAATATTCTCTATAGTAGACAAGGTAGTGATTACATCCTTAACCTTGTCATCATCTGTTTCATCAAATATCTTTGAAAGAGAACACTTATTCTCCTTTCGATACTCATCAATAATATATAACGCAAGCTTCTGATTGGCATCCTGGATAAGATAGCCCAGATTCCTCTTATATTCATCCTTGGCTTTCTCAGATTTAGCCATCATCGATAATATTGTATATTCCGCCTTGGTCTCACCATCCAGTGAATAATCAAAATCTTCTAAACGATATCTATTATAACCTTTTTTTGAAGTGTTTACAGCAGTGCTTTGACCGATTTTAGTCAGATCATAGAGCACATTGTAGTAATTATGGCGGTCATATTCATTAGGCAGAAGCTCTATATAGCCAGATATCAGCTGATGCAGCTTTTTGCGGTCATTATAGTTATCAAGATTCAGCTGTTCCTTATAATAGCTT
Organism: Solobacterium sp. UBA636; assembly: GCA_002299675.1. Taxonomy (GTDB): domain Bacteria; phylum Bacillota_I; class Bacilli_A; order Erysipelotrichales; family Erysipelotrichaceae; genus Colivicinus. The sequence goes on along the minus strand of DBOW01000099.1, from coordinate 17,452 downwards.
ATCGCATAGTCAATATAGGATATACGCTTTGATACAAGATCCTTGAGGGCATGTCTTGAACCCTTTGTAATGATTTCATCAGGGTCAAGACCGGTAACGTTGTTGACAACTTCAACATTGAAACCATGTTCAATAAGCTGTCTGCCATTTTTAATATTGGCACTCTTGCCAGCCTTATCGCCATCATAGAACAGCGTTACATTATTGCTTAGAGATTTGATAAGTTCTATCTGTTCACCGGTCAAGGCAGTGCCCAGGGCAGCCACACAGTTGTTTATTTCAGCTCTATAAAGGGCTATGACATCCATCTGTCCCTCAACCAGAATGACATTGTTCAGTTTCCTGGCACTTTCTTTGGCCCGATGATAGTTGAATAAAGAAAATCCTTTTTTATATATTAAAGTTTCAGCTGTATTAATATATTTGGCAATTTCCTTATTGTTTTCAATAATACGGGCACTTAAAGCTATAGGCTTTCCCTCACGGTTATGAATCGGGAATATTATTCGATCAAAGAAAATATCACTCAGTCCTCTGTCAGTAAATCTTGCCAGTCCACAGTTTACAATATCTTCATCTCTATAACCCTTCTGATTTAGATATTTATACATAAAATTATCGCCGGGGTTAAAACCAATATTGAACTTTTCAATTACTGTTGAATCTATTCCTCTGTCGTTTAAATACTTGAGTGCCTTTTCGCCAGCTCTTGTCGCAGTCAGAAGATAATTAGCTTCCTCAAGATAGGCCTTCATGAGCTCATAATATTTCTCATTGGGATCAGCCTTCCTTGGAGCTTCATCAAGTTCAATATGCTTGCCGATAATATCGCCAACCTCTTTAACCGCCTCTGGGAATGAAACTTTTTTATAGTTCATCACAAAAGAGAAAACATTGCCGCCATTGCCACAGACAAAGCATTTATAGAGCTGTTTATCTTCACTTATCTGTAATGAAGGATCATGGTCATCATGAAAAGGACACTGGGCTCTGTACCCCCTGCCCTTTTTCTGTAATGGGATATAGTGCCCTATTACTTCGGAAATAGAGGCACTGTTTCTTATATCTTCGATGACTTCATTACTAAGACGCATTAAAATACTAATTCTTTTCTAATATAATCCTTTAGATCTGCAATCTTTACTCTTTCCTGTTCCATAGAATCTCTATGTCTGACAGTAACTGACTCATCGTTTTCTGAATCGAAATCATAAGTTACGCAGAAAGGAGTACCAATCGCATCATTTCTTCTATAACGCTTGCCGATTGAACCAGCTTCGTCATATTCACATCTGAATTCATTATTCAGATCCTCAAATACCGCATAAGCCTTGTCTGAAAGCTTCTTTGATAAAGGAAGTACAGCTACCTTGACAGGAGCCAGAGCTGGTTTAAAGTGCATGACAATTCTTTCGTCGTTGTCGCCGAGTCTCTCTTTATCATAAGCATCGCAGCAAAGCGCCAGGAAAAGTCTTTCTACACCAACCGATGGTTCAACGCAGTATGGAATATATCTTTCATTGGTTTCAGGATCCAGATAGCTTAAATCCTTGCCTGATACCTTTGAATGACAGCTTAAATCATAGTCAGTTCTATCAGCTATGCCCCATAGCTCACCCCAGTCAGTAAATGGATAGGCATATTCAATATCGCTGGTACCCTTAGAATAGAAAGAAAGCTCTTCCTGTTCATGTTCTCTTACACGAATGTTTTCCTTCCTGATACCTAAACGGTAAACAAAGTTTACACAAGTATCAACCCAGTAACGATACCATTCCATATCTTCACCAGGCTTGCAGAAGAATTCCAGTTCCATCTGTTCAAATTCTCTGACACGGAAAATAAAGTTACCTGGTGTAATTTCATTACGGAAAGACTTGCCAATCTGACCGATACCAAATGGCAGTTTCTTACGTGAAGTACGCAGAACGTTGTTAAAGTTTACAAAGATACCCTGAGCAGTCTCTGGTCTTAAATAGACAACTGATTTTGAATCTTCTACTGTACCAATGAAGGTCTTGAACATCAGATTGAATGGACGGGCATTTGTAAAGTTATGCTTGCCGCATTTTGGGCAGACGATATTATTTTCTTCAATCATCTGATCCATTTCCTCTGGTGTCTTGCCTTCGGCTGAAAGACCGGTTGATTCCTCAATCAGATTATCAGCTCTGAATCTTGACTTGCATTCCTTGCAGTCAACCATAGAATCAGAGAAACCCTTTAAATGTCCTGATGCCTCCCAGGTCTTAGAATTCATCAGAATAGCCGAATCAATTCCGACATTATATTTAGATTTCTCAACAAATTCTTTCCACCATAAATCCTTGATATTCTTTTTTAAAGCAGCTCCCAGAATACCAAAGTCCCAGGAATTAGACAGACCGCCATAAATCTCTGAGCCCTGATAAACAAAACCGCTTGTTTTTAAGTGTGTTACGATTTCTTCAAAACTATATTTACCCATAACAAAAAACCTCTTTTCTTAAGCACATCTATTATACGTTACTTTCAATTCTTTCTCTAGTCTCTTTAATCAGTTTTCCCACATCAGATACATTATGTGCATCGCTGGCGGTAATAAATTCTACACCCTTTTTCTTAAAAATATTTAAAAGCTCATCACTTAAACCAATATCTTTACAGCCATAGCGATAGAAACAGCCACTGTTCATTTCACAAAGCAGCTTATGCTTAACCATCAGCTCAGCTACTTCGTTATATACAGCTGTCATATCGCGTTTAGGAACATAGCCAAAAAGCTTCAGATTATCCATATGTCCAACAGAAGTAAACATATCACTTCTGATAAGTTTTTTAACCGCATCATAATAATGCATATAAATCAGATCTGTATCATATTTTTCCCATAGAAGCTCTTTAGAAAAGCCCATATCATAAAGAATAGAATCAACAGAATGAATGGAACCAATCAGAAAATCATAGTTTCTGTCCTTAAGAACTTCTTTCAGCATGTTTTCTGACTTAGGTGTATAACATACCTCAAGACCATAAAGAACCCTGATGGGAAATTCCATCGTTTTCATTTCCTTTATCAGTTCGTCGTATTCATCAAGGCTGTTTCTGAACTTTCCGCTTAGCCATCTGTTCTGTATATCAATATCCCTTAATTCATCATAACAGTGATAGAACTCTTTAAAACGGTGAGTATGATCGAGAATATGCAGCTCATCAATATTATTCTTAATGGCTTCATTAATAAACTCCAGAACATATTCCTTTGTGAGAGGTCCCTTTTCAAGATGTACATGGGAGTCAACAAGATACATAAATTTCTCCTTTTTAAAAGACAGCCATTTTATGGCTATCTTACTAAACACATATCGCCAGTTTCCTGCATCTTTGTGATGTTTCCATCCTTCATCAGATAAAATTCGCCACGGATATATTTCCTTTCCCCGTCAATCCAGAGATAGGTGGCATCAGGAAACAGATAGATTTCTTTGCCCATCGAGTCTTGTGCAATAATATCATCAATAATTCTTTTACCGTTTAAGACTTCATTTTTCAGCTGAACATAATGCGGTACCATCAGAATATCGGCCAGGCCATAGCCCTCATAGAACTTAACATAGTCAGGATCACTTTCTTCCTTTTCGGTTTCTGGAGGGACATAAACTGTCTTTAACATATTCATTGAACCAGCTGAGCAGCCAATAAGCAGAATATTATTTTTATTAAGATACTCTTCAAAATGAATTTCATGAAGATATCTTATCTGTTTATGACAGCTTCCTCCAGCTACAATAAAGATATTAGCCTTCTTCAGATACTTTTCTGGTTCATATAGACGATGGTCGATTGTCTGCCAGCTGTCTATCTTAAAGTGTTCCCTGTAGGCTCTTGAATGAACTCTTACATAATTATCAGTAGTTACATAATCATCCGGATCTGAGGCAATGTAACAGATTCTGGCTTTTTCGGGCCAGGCATTTTTTAATTGAGTTCTTAAAGAGTTCTTGCGGAATACTTTATCATGATTATTATAGGGTGATGAGCATAAGAAAGCTTTCATATTACTCAACCTTTAAACCAAGTTCCCTCAGCTGATCGTTATCTACACCACTTGGTGCGTCAGACATCAGACACATTGCAGAGGCAGTCTTAGGGAAAGCTACTACATCTTTGATATTATCTGTATCACTTAAAATCATTACCAGTCTCTCTAAGCCAATGCCAACACCAAGATGTGGAGGTGCTCCATATTCGAAGGCTTCCAGGAAGAAACCAAATCTTTCTTTAGCCTTTTCTGGTGTAAGTTCCAGAGCTTCAAACACTTTGGCCTGCAGTTCTTCATTATGAATACGCACTGAACCTGAAAGCAGTTCATAGCCATTCAATACCAGGTCATAGGCTCTTGAGTAGCAGTGAGCTTTGTCGCTTAACAGCTTGTCCAGATCTTCTTCTCTTGGGGAAGTAAATGGATGGTGGGCTGCCATATATCTGCCTTCTGTTTCTGAATATTCAAACATTGGAAACTCAGTAATCCAGGCAAAACAGTATTTAGATCTGTCAATCAGGTTCTTTTCATTAGCCACCTTTACTCTTAAAGCACCAAGGGCGGCATTTACAGTTTTAAGATCTCCAGAAACAATAAACATAATATCCTTATTGTTCAGACCAAGGGAATTCTTTTCTTCTTCACTTAAGGCATTGTTTAAAGAACCGGAATAAGTATCATTATCCTTCTTCAGATAAGCCAGTCCTTTGGCACCATAAATCTTGACAAACTCTGTCAGCTTATCAATCTCTTTTCTGGAATATTCGATATTTGAAAACTTAAGAGCCTTAATAACCCCATTGTTAGATAATACATCCTTAAATACCTTAAATTCAGTATTGGCGAATAATTCGGAAATATCACTCATTGGATTGCCAAATCTCAGATCTGGTTTATCTGATCCATATAAAGCCATAGCGTCATCATATTTGATGCGTGGGAATTCCAGATTGTCTACACCCTTAATCTGTTTAAAGATGGCCCTCATAATCTTTTCAACTTCACCAAAAATATCTTCCTCTTCGGCAAAAGACATTTCAATATCAATCTGGGTAAATTCAGGCTGTCTGTCCGCTCTTAAATCCTCATCACGGAAGCATCTGGCAATCTGGAAATATCTGTCCATGCCACCAATCATCAACAGCTGTTTATAAATCTGAGGAGATTGAGGAAGTGCGTAGAATCTTCCATTATAAAGACGCGAAGGTACAAGATAGTCACGGGCGCCCTCAGGTGTTGACTTAGATAAAATCGGTGTCTCTACTTCCACGAAATCATCTTCATGAAGGATTGAACGTACAATAGTAGTAACCTTGTCTCTTAAAATAAGTTTCTCCTTGATTGGATTTCTTCTGATATCAAGATATCTGTACTTCAGTCTTGTTTCTTCCAGAGCATCAGTCTCATCAGCAATAATCATCGGTGTGGTTTTAGACTTCGATAACACTCTGCATTCATCGGCCAGAACTTCTATTTCACCAGTTGAAAGCTTAGGATTGGCAACTTCTTTAAGCTGAACTTTGCCCTTAACCTGTAATACATATTCATTTCTTACATCCTTAACCAGTTCAGAATGAGCTTCATCAAAAGTAAGCTGTGTAATGCCATAACGGTCTCTTAAATCGATGAAAACAATCGATCCAAGATTTCTTCTTCTGGCTACCCAGCCAGATAAAAGTACTTCTTTTCCCACATCAGTTTTTCTTAACTGTCCACATGTATGATCTCTATACATTTTATTCACCTAACCCTTCCAAGAATTTATCTAATTCATCATAATTTACACTAATCTGTGACCTGTTTACAGTATCTTTAATTGTCAGTCTGTTATCTTTAACTTCATCTTCACCAATAATGATGATATATCTTGCCTTATGGCGCTCAGCAGACTTGAACTGTGATTTCATTGATCTTTCGTAATAATTGAGTTCAACATTGAATAATTCATCTCTGAGTTTTCTGGCTGTCTTAAATGACAGTTCACTTCCCCTGGCCATATCAATGATGTAGAAGTCGCATGGAAGTGAATAATCAGTTTCCTCTTTATTCTCTTCATCAGCCATAAGACACAGTCTCTCCAGTCCACACGCAAAGCCAATACCCGACATTGCAGGGCCACCCATCTGGCTTACCAGTTCATCATAGCGGCCACCAGCCAGTACTGTTGCCTGGGAACCGGCATTTTCATTGGTAGATACCAGTTCAAATACTGTATCAGTATAATAATCCAGGCCTCTTACTAATGAATCATCGATTTCATAAGGAATATTAACGCTGTCAAGATATTTTTTCACTTCCTCAAAGTAAGCTTTAGAACTCTCAGAAAGATAGTCATGCATCTTTGGGGCATTTTTTACAATATCTGATTCCCTGTCTATCTTGCAGTCCAGAATTCTTAAAGGATTTTTATCCAGACGGTTCTGACAGTCAAAACACAGTTCATTTCGATACTGTTCAAAATATTCCTTTAAAGCTCGCGAATAGGCAATTCTGCTTTCACTGTCACCAAGGGTATTAATCAGCACCTTCAGATTTTCCAGGCCACAGAAATCAATAAAACTGTAGGCCAGCGCAATAACTTCAGCATCGATAAGCGGTGATTTTTCACCAATATTTTCAATACCAAGCTGTGTAAACTGACGCTGACGGCCCTTTTGCGGTCTTTCATGTCTGAACATCTCACCCATATAGGCCAGTTTAACCGGCTCACTTGATGCATAGAGCTTGTTCTGTATCAAGCTTCTCACAATTCCGGCTGTACCCTCAGGTCTTAATGTAAGCTCATCTTTGCCGTTTGGTGAGAAAGTATACATTTCTTTGGTTACCATATCGGAAGTATCGTTTTCTTTTTTAAATACTCCGGCATACTCAAAAATCGGAGTTTCCATTAAGCGGTAGCCGTAAGATTCAACTGTATCCTTAAATGCACTCTTCAGTCTTCTTCTTTTTTCGAACTGATCGGGCAGAATATCGTAGGTTCCTTTAACTGTCTGATACATAAATCCTCCTGAAACAAATAAAAAAGGCAGTAAAGGGCGCATCTGCGCGGTACCACCTTCATTTTTTACTTTATACTCTTAACGCGAGTCACGAGCATCATCCAAGCTGTCCCTGAACTACTTCCTTCCTGAATTTCACCATTCCTCAGGTCTCTTTAAAGTCCATAAGTTCATTCTTCTCTTCATCTGACTTCTAATGTATTGTAACACACATTATGTCTAAAGATTAGCTATCATCCTGTCTAATTCTATTTTTGCCTCAATATTGGCATATAAAGACTTCAAAACCTCATCGCCTGCACCTGAATCGACAAAACACTTATACATTTCCTCAATATTTTTATTGCTGGTATCAAAGACCTTTTTAATCTGTTCCATGGATAGAACATATTTGAAACAGGCTATCAGCATAAACTGAGCGATATGTTTTCTTGAATAAGTCTTCTTTATCCCCTTTGGTACAATCTTCAGCTTGACATAATTGGTAATCATACTGCCGGTAAGCTGATTATCTTTTTCCAGATAATAGTTGATATATTTAGTAATCTGATCAAGATACAGCCCGACATCCGGTATGTTTTCATATAGTGGCAGATTCATATCTTAATCTTATAAAATAAATGAAATTATTTCAATAACTCTTGATAAGTTATTGAATAACCGATAATATAAATATGTAATCAGTTTTTAATTAACCGATGAGGAGGTTTTATATATGACTATGCACGCAAAAGATCCAATTTCCTGGCTTACTCATTTCATAGGCTTTATTATGGCAATCATTGCTACACCCTTCATTATTGTCAAAGCCCATATTGATAATGTAGGCATTACATTTATGGTGGCAGTTATCATTTTTATGTTAAATATGATGGTATTATATGCTGCCAGCAGTATCTATCACTACTTTAATATATCGGAAAAAGTAAATCTTATATTAAAAAGAATAGATCACTGTTCAATATTTCTATTAATAGCCGGAACCTATACTCCAGTATGCATCATCGGCATTGGTGAAAAATCTTACCCTATGTTAATTACGGTATGGATACTGGCAATCCTTGGGATTATCTTCAAACTTTTCTGGGTAACCTGTCCAAAATGGGTATCTTCAGTTATGTATATCGGTCTTGGCTGGGTTGTGATATTTAATATTAAATCGGTATTTGTTTCTTTGAGCACCGCTCAGTTTATCTGGCTGCTGACAGGAGGCATCTTCTATACTGTTGGAGGTGTCATATATTCGCTTAAACCGAAAATCTTTAAAAAAGAAGAGCTCACCGGTTTTGGAAACCATGAACTCTTCCATATCTTTGTAATGTTAGGTACGGTGTGTCATTTTATCTGCTGCCTGCTGCTGGTATAATGGATGGAAACATCCATTTTTTTATGCATTGTAAATATCCAGATCAACAGCTTTCTCACTTGAGGCAATAATTGTAGTAACTATGGCATCACCCGTAACATTGGTCATAGTCTGTGACATGCCGACAAGCGAATAGACGCCCATGATAATGCCAATGGCATCTGAAGGTATGCCGATGCATGGAAGCAGTATTGAAATACAGATGAGATTTCCACCCGGTACTCCAGGTGCACCCATGGATAAGACCATTATCATCATAAAGATAGTAAATAACTCTGATCCATTAATCTCAACACCGAATATCCTGGCCATATAGAAGGCTGTAATTATCAAGGTAACACAGGAGCCATCCATGTTTATTGTTGCCCCCAGGGGTATTGAAAAGGAATAAATCCTTGAAGCAATTCCCAGTTTTTCATCACAGGCCTTCATTGATGAAGGCATGGTTGCATTGGAAGAAGCGGTAGAAAAACCCGTCAGCATTACACCAGAAAACTTCTTTAAAAACTTTAGCGGATTGAGTCCTGTCAGGACCACCATAAGCAGCATATAAACAGCTATCATCATAAAATGTCCAAGATAACATACCGGTACCCAGGCAAAGACTGACATGATATTAGACATATCGATGGTTACTATCATTTTAGTCATAGAACAAAGTACGGCAATCGGCATAAAAGAAATAATTACAGCAGTAATTTTAGACATGAGTCCGTTTATGATTTTTACTGCTTCATTGAGTTTCTCATTATGAAACAAAGATGTGCCAACTCCAAGAAGCACAGCCATAAAGATAATCTGCAGCATATCCCCATTCAGAAATGGTGAAATAATATTGTTTGGAATAATATTCATGATGGTATTTTTCAGCGATACTGAGACAGATGGTGTAACAGCAGCATTCTGGCTAACCATATTCATAAGTTCGCTGTTTCCAATCGGGGCAATAAAATAGGCAATTCTTCCAGTAATTATTGCCAAAAGAGAAGTAAATACATACATCAGCATTACTTTGCCTGCAATCTTTCCCAGACTTCTAAGATTATCAAATTCAGATATGGATGAGGCAATAGAGAAAAGAACCAGTGGTCCAACTATCATCTTTAAGGCGTTAAGAAACATGGTGTAAACTGGTGAAAACAGGCTGTTTACCAGCATGAGATTTATTTCATCACTCAGTACACTCTTTAATAATAGGCCGAAAACAATACCGCCTATAAGCGCAAACAGGGTATTGATTAGCTGTCTGTATGGTGATTTTTTTACATTGATCTGAACATGATTAATGCCATTTTTATGATTGATGGAAATATTGTCACCCAGCACCTTTGCGATGAGTTCCTGTATTACATTTTCTTCATCTTCATCAAGATCGGCAAAGACATACTGATTCTGTAGTTCATCAATTCCAAAGGCAGTGCCTTTACATAATATGCGGACTGATATATTGCCAAAATACGAAAAGATTTTAATGCTTAGATCTTCACTTGGGCTGCTGTGATTAATTAATGAACTTAAAACATCTTCCAGAGAAAAAAGTGCAGATAATACTGCATCATTTTTCAGTTTAAGACTTTTGAGATAATCCTGTGTCAGGGAAACAGCTTCTGGTATATTGTTTATTTGAGCCTTAAGTGTAAACTTCTTCATTATTTGATTGTCCTTGTTACATCGATTACTGAAGACACCTTCTTTAGATTGGACATAATATTATCCAGATGTTCCTTATCTTCTATCATCAAAGAAATTAGAGCTGTTGCGGTCAGAGTTTCCTGATCAACAGAAATATTAACCCCTGTCAGAGAGGCTTTAAACTGCGATATACAGGTTACAAGGTCAGTAAGAAGGAAGTTTCGGTCATTGGCAATTACTTTAATATTGGCACAATATTTTATATCCGGTTTTTCATCTGCCCATTCTACATAAATCAGACGTTTCTTGTTCAGAATGTTTGGACAGCAGTCTCTGTGAACCTTGATGCCCTGTCCCTGAGAGACAAAGCCAACAATCAGATCACCATATATAGGGGCGCAACACGAGGCCAGAGAAATCTTTACATCCGAAATACCGTTTACCACTACACCATATTTAGATACCGCTTTCTGACGGCTCTTGTTTTTGGTGATCATAGTAGTAAGTGCAGTTTTATCCAGCTCCTTTTTACCGGTTTTAACCAGTTTTTCAATAATTGAATAAGGTGACAGAGATTTAACACCAATCGCAAACATCAGATCATTGTAGTTTTTAACCGCAAATTCACTGTAGATTTTTTCCAGTTTATCTTTAGTAAGGAAATCTTTTGGATTAAGGTTTTCTTTCTTGAAGGCTTCCTCAAAATATTCTTCACCAAGTTTGATGGATTCGGCCTTTTCTTCCAGTTCTTTTTTCTGGAAGAAAGTATTAATCTTGGAACGGGCCTGCTTGGTTTTAACAATCTTGAGCCAGTCTTCACTTGGCGAAGAATTCTTGTTTGTCTTAAGTTCAACTACATCACCAGTCTTAAGTTCAGTGTTGAGTGGTACCATAATGCCATTCACAAGGGCGCCAACGGTCTGATGTCCTACATCGGTATGAACACGATAGGCAAAATCAATTGGCGTAGAGCCCGGAGGCAGGTCAATAATTCTGCCCTTTGGTGTCATTACATAGACAGTCGCATTGAAAACATCACCGATTACGGTTTCCATATATTCGCCATCCGACTTGTCAGAATCTTCAAATTCTTTAAGCCAGTTTAATTCCTTGACTATTTCTTTCTGTTCCTGATGAGAGTCGTAGTTGCCTTCCTTATAGGCCCAGTGTGCGGCAACACCCTTTTCAGCTACTTCATCCATCTCTTCAGTACGAATCTGAATCTCGAAAATTTTGCCGCCATGCCCAATAACGGTTGTATGAAGTGAGCGGTA
>DBOW01000099.1:0-6032 GCA_002299675.1 Solobacterium sp. UBA636 | reverse complement strand
GCCAGAAGATCAAGTATTTCATCAAAACGCTTGTTCTTTTTTACCATCTTGTTGTAGATGGAATAAAGATGCTTAGAACGGCCAAAGATACGGAAAGGAATATTGTGCGATCTGAGCATTTCGGATATATCAGCGATCATATTCTTAACCTGTTCATCTCTTTCCTGTTTCTTGGATTCAACAAGATGAGCTATTTCATGATATTTTTCAGGATTAAGATAAAGAAAACATAAATCTTCCAGTTCGTTTTTTATCTCCGCAATACCCAGACGATGGGCAATAGGTGCATAGACTTCCAGCGTTTCCTTGGCGATACGCTGCTGCTTCTCGGGAGGCTGAAATTCAAGAGTACGCATGTTATGCAGTCTGTCTACCAGCTTAATCAGAATAACACGGATATCCTTGGCCATCGCAATAAATATTTTTCGGTGATTGGCAGCCTGATACTCTTTTTCATCTTTAAATTTCAGAGCACCGATTTTGGTTACTGCCTCATCCAGATTATAGATATCTTCATCAAATTCAGCCAGGAATTCTTCCTTTGTAACGCCACAGTCTTCCAGTACATCATGCAGAAGACCTCCGACAATGGTTTTAGGTCCGCAATTCAGCTTAGCCAGTTCGTAGGCAACAGAAATAATGTGAACGAAATACGGTTCACCTGATTTACGGAACTGACCCTCATGTTTTTTATAGGCATAGTCATAGGCTTTGCGGATGAGCTTAAGTGAATCTTCATTATGAATATAGGATTCCACTTTCTCAAAAAACATTTCTTCTGTCGGTGCGATATATTTCATTAATCTTTACCCCCTTCCCAAATTTAAAAAATCGTAGCTTAAGCTACGATTAATACTCCATCAGAGTAAAGACTTTGTAGTCCTTAAGTTTTTCTCTTCCCTTTAAATCGACAAGTTCAATCAAGAAAGCGATACCTGCAACTATGCCGCCGTTTTCTTCAATCATCTTAACTGTTGCCTCAACAGTACCGCCGGTTGCCAGAAGGTCATCCACAACAATTACTTTTTGGCCTGGCACAATTGAATCAGCAGTTATTTCCAGCTTGTTTGTGCCATATTCAAGAGCGTATTCAGCTGATACGGTCTTTCTTGGCAGTTTACCTGGCTTTCTTACAGGCACAAAACCGATCTTCAACTCAGTTGCCACTGGACAGCCGATCATAAAGCCTCTTGATTCTGGTCCATAAACAGCCTCAGCACCAACACTCTTTGCGAATTCAGCAATTTCCTTTACAGCAGAATAGAATACTTCGCCATTTGCCAGTAAAGGTGTGATATCTCTAAACAGGATACCTTCAATCGGAAAATCAGGAATAGTTTCAATATAGTCTTTGTAGTTCATAAATCAGCCTCTTTTAAACAAGTAATATTATATCTAATTAAAAAATAGATTCAACTTAAAAGGCGGTCATTGACCGCCATAATATCATTAGTCTTCAGTTCTTTCCATCTTTTCAGGAGCACTTACACCAAGCAGGTCTAAAGCGTTCTTGATGGTAATCTGAGTGGCTTTAGATAAAGCCAGACGCTGATTAGAAAGCTCCAGATTTTCTGGATTATAGATACGGCAGGCACCATAGAATGAATGGAAATAGCTTGCCAGCTTATGAACATAGTTACAGATCTTGTTAGGAGCACGGTTAATGGCTGCATCTCCAACAACAGCTGGGAACTGAGAGATATACTTAATCAGTTCAATTTCCTTAGGATCAGTCAACAGATCATAGTTATCAAGGTACTTGATTTCCTTGCCTTCGAGCAGTGTATTGATTCTGGCATAGGCATACTGAATATAGAATACCGGATTATCATTTGTTCTGGTTCTGGCCAGAGTCATATCAAAATCCATGTGTGTACTTAATTCCTTAGAAAGGAAGAAATATCTGGTGCAGTCTAAACCAATATCATCGATCAATTCTCTTAAAGTAATAGCATTGCCGGTACGCTTAGACATCTTGACTTCAACACCATTATCTACCATTCTTACCATCTGACAGATATCAACCTGCAGATTGTCTCTAGGATAGCCTAAAGCTTCCATGGCTGCCTTCATACGAGGAATATAGCCATGGTGGTCAGCACCCCAGATATTTACCAGAATTTCAAAACCTCTGTCATATTTATATAAATGGTTGGCAATATCAGGAGTCATATAAGTATAATAACCGTCTGACTTCTTCAATACTCTATCCTTGTCATCACCATATAATGATGCCTTAAACCAGATAGCGCCATCCTGTTCGTATAGAAGGCCCATTTCATCCATCTTCTTTACAGCTGCCTCAACCTTGCCGGTATCAACAATCCACTGTTCAGAAATCCAGCTGTCAAATTCACAGCCATAATATTTCAGATCTTCCTTGATAATTTCAAGTTCCATCTGCTTGGCGATTTCCTTTAACTGAAGAACAGCCTCTTCTTCTGGCATCTTGATCCACTTGTCGCCGTCTTTTTCAACAATCTTTTTGGCAATATTTACAACATCTGGTCCATGATAGCCATCCTCAGGAAGTGTAAAATCAAGACCAAAGATTTCTCTGATACGGGCATATACTGATTTGCCTAAATTCATAATCTGAGCACCGGCATCATTGATGTAGTATTCTCTTACCGCATCAAAGCCTGACTTTCTCATAATACGAACGCAGCTATCACCCCATACAGCACCTCTGGCATGACCACAATGTAAAGGTCCGGTTGGATTGGCACTTACATATTCTTCCAGCAGTCTTACGCCGTTACCCGCATTATTTGAGCCATAGTCATCACCAGCCTTGACTACTGTGTTGATGATGGCAGCCAGAGAAGTTTTCTTAACGAAGAAGTTGATAAAACCAGGACCAGCTATTTCAACCTTATCAATAAAATCAGCTTTCGACAGTTCTTCTACAATCTCCTGTGCAATGTCCTGAGGCTTTCTCTTTAAAAGCTTTGTCAGTCTCATAGCTACATTGGTTGAGAAATCACCATTTTTAGTATCCTTTGGAATTTCAACGACAACGCTGAAAGTGTCAGGATCAATTTCATATTTTTCTTTAATCACATCACTTATCAGCTGATACAGTCTGTTTTCAATATTCATACTTTTTACCCACTTTCCTTTTCTTTTTACTAAGTCACTATCCTTATTTTATAAAATTTAAAAAAGACATAATGACACACATAGACCAATATATTGTACATTTATGAAACAATTAAGTAAAGTAAAAAAAGACTGTATCACAAGATACAGTCTTAAACAATGTCAGGTTTAAAATAATTGCTGCGGCGATAGTTTCCTGGAGTTATACCCTTCAGCTTTTCAAAATTACGGGTAAACGACTTCGTGTTATTATACCCTACAGCCAGAGCTATATCGATAATATCATCATTGTTTGTCAAAAGAAGCTCACATGACTTATTGATTCTGACAAAGCGAAGATATTCTTCAAAGTCTTTTTCAGTCAGAAACTTCAAGGTCTGATTTAGTTCCAGCACAGAAAGATCATATTTATTGGCAACTTCTACCGATTTGAGATTTTCGGCGTATTCTTTGTTTATATAGGAGATAATTGAGAATCCCAAATCGGTATTAATATTCCTGTAGTTGCCTTCGCTTCCTTTGTAGATTTTACGATATTTATAAGGAGAGATATTCTTCTTTTCAATAAATACCTTTATCATATGTGAAGAATCCGCAAAACCAACAAAATCAGCTATTTCCGCGATGGAGTAATTTGTATATATCAGGAGGTTTTCGGCCTTGCCCACGCGAACATTTTTAATAAATTCAGAAAAACTTATACCTACAGTATTAGTAAAAAACTTGGAAATCCCTGATTCTGACATCAAAAACACTTCTGAGAGTTTTTTTAAGGTCAGGGTTTCGGAAATATGATAATAGACATACTGATAAATCTTATAAATCAGGTTTTCATCATAGGTTACTAAAGAGGGCTTTTTTTCTTCATGTTTCTTGTCTTTAATCGAATTAAGAAACTCAAGCACAAGTTCCACAATTTTATTGGAAATAATCGCTCCATGAATAGAACGTTTCTCTCCCTCACTTTTTTCCATCAGGTTAATCTCTTTATCAACTCTAAGCATTATTGATCTGATGTTTTCACCATCTTCTTCATTTAAATTAACAACCGGATTTTCATCTATAGGAGTATTAATCTGCAGAAACTCATTATTGGTATTGCAGACAGTTCTAATGTAGGAAAGAATGTATTCATTATAGATTACATTATAAAAAACCAGTTCCTTCTCAACTTTTGTAACATAGGTTGTCATCCATGGCAGTATGGCGACAAAACTGTTCTTCTTGATACGGTGTTCCTCATTGTTAATTTCAATAGTCCCTTCTCCATCAATAAAATACCAGAATCTGGCCGACTGATGAAGCAATGGTTTGGTTGGTGCAGAGATCCTTTCCAGATCACAATGGAATAATGGCTTGTTCTCTCTTTCACCCGGAAATTCTTCCTGAATTTCGGATTTAATTTTTATCATATTTTCTCAACTTTCTTTAAAATCCAAATCCCCGTACTTAGAGGTACAGGGATCTGAATCTTAATTTACACAAAACTATAATAGAGGGAAGTCCATGTAAATTAGCTTTGTTGTCTATAGAATCAACATTGCGACTGTTAAGATAACGATGTTCGCAATGGCGATACACAGAATGCACTTCCATGCCCACTTAATCCATGTAGTCCATTCAACCTTGGCGATTGATAAACCACCCATGATAGCGCCTGATGTAGGTGTAAACAGATTTACTAAACCATTACCGGCAGAGAAGATCATAACCATTACCTCTGGAGAGAAGCCAAGTTTTGCGGTAAGAGGTGCAAATACTGGCATAGATACTGTAGCAAGACCAGAAGATGATGGAATAAAGAATGAAAGTGGAATATATACAAGATAAGCAATAGGTGCAAATAATGTAGCAGATACACCCTGAAGCAGATTTGAACAGGCATCAAGAATCCATACATCAAGACCAGTAGAAGCCATGATAACCTTAGCACCACGGGCAACAGCGATTACAAGTACTACAGACATCATGCCGCCAGCACCTGCGATAAATCTTTCAACATATTCCTTTTCAGAAATACCAGCTACAACAGCGATAATGATAGACATTACTAAGAACCAGGTTGTTCCATCATTGAACCACCAGTAACCGAAGCAGTTTCCAGTTAAAATTGCAGACCAGTGAGTACCGGCATCAGCAACATCTGGATCAATAACGCCAAGGTCAACCCAAGGAATAAATCCACAGATCATTACAACGAAAGCAATAGCGAAGAATACAAGTACAGCTTTCTGTCTGCCAGTTAATTTTGCATCATTAGAAGCAGTCTTCTTGGCAAGCTCGGCCATATCTTCCTGTTCCTGTAACGAAAGGAAAGTAGAACCCTTGTCAGCCTTAACCTTCTTGGCATATCTTAATACAAAGAATAATGCGATCAGGTAAGATGAAATCCATAAGATTGCACCAAGTGCCATGATGATACCAGAGTTAATCGTAACACCAGAATCAGCAGCTGTTGACATAGCGATACCAGTAGCGAATGGGTTGATAGTTGAACCAAGTACACCAACACCAGCACCAAGTAATACAACTGCAGCACCTACCAGAGTATCCATACCAGCCGCAACCATTGTAGTAGCCAGTAACAGATAGAATGGAACTGTCTCTTCGCACATACCATAAGTAGTACCACCAACAGAGAATAAGAACATTAATACAGCGATCAGAATTTCTTCTTTACCATGCAGCTTCTTAACCAGAACTGCGACACCAGTATCTAATGCACCAGTAGAATTTACAATCTCCAGGAAGCCTCCTAAGAAAGTAACGAAGATACATACATCAACGGCATTTTCATAGCCGTTATATACAGACATTGTAAAGTCACCTAAAGTTGCAGGTGTAACACCTGGAATAAAGCGAGAAACAATGACTAATGCCAATATGATTAACATCAGAATAGAGAATGATGTTAACTGTTTTTTCTTCTT
>DBOW01000072.1:9046-9561 GCA_002299675.1 Solobacterium sp. UBA636 | reverse complement strand
CCTCTTATCAGTGAAACAAAATAATAAAGTATTAAATTATTACAGATGCCAAGCAAAACAGGAGTAATTATTGAAAATACCGAGCTGATTATTACAACTTTTTTGAGGTTGTTTTCATTGATGATTTTTGGGACAAAAAGACCAGTTATCGCAATGGAGAAAGTGATAAGTGTGCTTGAAAGAGATACGGCTCCCCTGCCCACATTCAAAGCTTCACTTACCGGTGTAAAGAATAGTCCGGCAATATTCATGCATAGACCAAGACAGACTGCAGCCATACCGCAGCTGATCATAACTATCTGAATATATTTTTTCATGGCTAATATTATAATGCCTTTTGAAACTGATAATTAAAATAAATGGGTCATTTTTAAAAGGCAAAAAAGGATATTGTTTTGTCTTTAATTATTCTTCCATGATGAATATGTATACGATATGTTTATCAATTTTTTGAATCGAAAAACCATAAAAGTGTATATATCTTTTCTTTCAAAAAAATGTAGATAAAATCATCA
>DBOW01000072.1:3841-8943 GCA_002299675.1 Solobacterium sp. UBA636 | reverse complement strand
ATGAAGCTAGAGATTATCGCTCAGGCTAACGGTCAGGAAATGAACTTAACTAATCTTGACAAGGAAGTTAAGGAACAGATCAAGGCTGCTGGATTAAAATTAACTAAGGTTGATAACGCTACTGCTTATGTTAATATTAACGAAGGAAAGACATACGTTGTAGTGCAGACCGAAGGCAAGACTGTAACTTTATAAGTTATATCAGGAGGCATAAGCCTTCTTTTTTATTGTCTTATGCTGATATAATCAGCTTATGAAAAAACTGTTTATATCATTATGTATGCTGCTTACTGTATGTGGCTGTGCCAGTAAACAGGAAGTAAATAATATTTATACCGAAAATATCATTATTGACAAGATAGCCTTTATTTCAGATACACATCTGCAGCTCAATGTTCAGGATGATGGCATAAGCTATATAAATACCCTGAATGCAGATATCCTGCAGTGTGCACTTGATGAAATTAATGATTCCGATACCGATCTATTAATATTATGCGGAGATAATACTAATTCCGGTAAAGAGGAGCAGCATAACAGACTTATAGAGATGCTGAATGATTTAGATAAAGAAATACTTATTGTGCCAGGCAATCACGATCTGGGACCAAGTGGCTATTCGGTTTTTCCTGAAATATATAAAGACTATGGCTATGGTAAAGCCTGTTCCAGAGATACTGAGTCATTAAGTTATGCAGTTGACTATAAAAATATGATGATTGTGATCCTGGATACCAACAACTATGATGACAAATGGGAAACCGGTATTCCGTCATTTGATAAGAGTACTCTTAAATGGATAGAATCACAGTTTAAATACGCAGACGATAATGACAAAGTAATTATTACAATTGGTCACTATCCAATCCTGACCAGACAGACTGAAGAATTCACTCAGCAGAAAGAAACACTTAATCTGTTTGATAAATATGATGTTAGATTTTATGTAGCTGGTCATCTGCACTATCATGCAGTAAACAAAAAGGATAATCTTACAGAACTGGTTGTGGAACAGACTACCTCCTATCCTGTGTCTTACGAGATACTAGAAATTAATGATGATCTTATGAATGTTTATTCGAAAGAAGTAGATATTGAAAAGTGGGCTTCTAACAACAAATTAAGTGATGAAAGACTGTTAAACTTCAGAAAATATCTTGATATTCAGTACAGAAAAAAATGTGATGCCGTAATCGATTCATTAACCAAAGATAAAGATATAGATGAAAATAAACTTATTATGGCTAAGGATCTGTTTCATAAGGCGATGAAATATCGAAGTGATGGAACTTTAATAAACCATATAGATGAAATAGAAAACCATGAAGGCTATGAATATTTCAGAGAAATATCTGAGGGTACCATCTGGTACAGATGGATACCGCTGGTGCTTTCTGAAGCCAATGAATATACCATGGGTTTTACCATCAATCATGACCACCCTTAAAAAGGGTGGTTTGCTCTAGGGCTATAAGCCCTTAGTACAAGCTAGCGCCTTAAGACGCTAGCTTTTTCAAAGCCACTATTGCATTTTTAACTATTGCTGACCGTCAACGGCCTTCGGCTTCTTTGTCTGTTTGTTTTGTTTCGCGATCTCTTTATCTTCTCCAAAAGGGTCTGTGTATTCTTTCACACTTAGCTTATCTTTTGCAATATCATCCTTTTCTTGATCGCGAATATACTTTTTGATCGTTTCTTCATTTAGACCAACTGTGCTCACATAATATCCATCAGCCCAAAAATGTCTGTTTCCAAACTTATACTTTAGATTTGCATGATACTCAAAAATCATCATTGCAGACTTGCCTTTCAAGTATCCCATGAATTGTGATACTGATAATTTCGGTGGTATAGATACAAGCATGTGTACATGATCTGGCATAAGATGACCTTCTATCAGCTTTACTCCTTTATATTTGCATAATTTACTTAGATACTCTCCTATGTCTTTTCTAAGACTATTGTAGATAATCTTTCTCCTGTATTTTGGAGTGAAAATAATGTGGTATCTTGTATAATACTTTGTGTGTGACAGTGAATCGTATTTTTCTGCCATATATTAGCGTCCTTTCTTTCTTATTTATAGTGACTTTGACATCTCTATAATAAAATAATGGACGCTTTTATTTATAAAAAGCTTTGCTTTCACCTGCCTAGCAGGTGGTTTATTGTCTAGCGAAGGCATGCTTCGCTACGACTACCTAAAGATTTAAATTAAATACCGCTTCATTCATTTTATGACCGAAGCGGTATTTTTTCTGCTTAAATTTAAGCTATTATTCAAAAGCCTCTTTATAGCTTCTTAAAAGCTCATAGTCACTCAAGACATTCCAGACCATAAAACCATCATAGAGACCGGCATCCTTTAAACCATCAATCTGTTCAATAACCTTGTTTACATCATAATAGATTTTAGGCTCCCTGATGGCCCTGTAGCCCTGAAGCCAGGTTCGAACTCTGGCCGGCGTTGGTATTTCAGCCTGCCTGAGTTTAGCCTGTGAGCCCCAGGCATACATCAGACGGTATGGTACCTCCCAGACTATCGCATCACTTATGCCAAAGTCATGAGGATTGAAATGGTCAGGGTAAGGCATTGGTGATATGACATCCACTACATTGGAGATGGCTGGCCAGTACTGTCCATAGGCGGCAACATAAGAATTTGATGTTTCACCAAACACACAGGCACTTAGATAGCCATGTACTGAATGAATCTCATCAGCGGCATACATCAGAAAATGTTCAATAGCCTCTGACCTTGATTCGCCATATTCATTTTTTAAGTCCAGAATCTTCAGATCATCCGCATAATAATCAACCTGTTCAGGAAAACGCACATAGTCATACTGAATCTCATTAAAGCCCAGATCGCTAATACATTCCTTAGAAAGCTCAACATTATATTCCCACATATTTCTGGAATAGGCAGTTGGCCAGTTAGCCTCGCCATAGACTAAAGGCGCATTCTCGCTCAGATCAATAATGCATTCCTCTGGATGATCAAGGGCATAGTTATTATCCTTAAAAGCTGTAATACGGGCAACAAGATACAAACCGGCATCCTTAGCTTTCTGTATCATCTGCTTAAACTCGGCTTTTTCAAACATGCCGGCCTCATAGGAAGAAGGAGAATATTCCTTCATGGCATCAAGCTTAACTGTAATAATATGAGAATCACGTATATCAATAACCAGCGTATTGGCTCCAAGATACTTAGCCAGATCAATATAGTCATCCAGCTCATAGATAGCCTTATCATTGATATAGATAGCCTTAACCTCATCTGGCATTGTGTTGTCTTCAAAAGAAGGCTTTTCATTTGGATAATAATCCATACCGCTGGCCCCATCTCCATCATCATAGGAATAAATACCCCGATGATAGGATGCATATTCCTCAGAAGGAATATCATCACTCTCGCACAGATACTTTGGATAGATATAGCCTTTGTCAGTCTTATATCTATCTACAGAGCCATCCCCATTTAAACCATAATAGCCACTTATATTTACCGTTTCCCCTCTTCTTACAAAAGAACTGATTTTAGAACCATCACCACTTAGATAAGAAGTATTATCACGGTATACATAAAGACTATCGAGTGTAACTACATCATCAATATCACTTACCAGCCTATCTGTACTTTCAAGATAATAAACATTATCATTTATATAAAGCTTATAGTACTCTTTATCATCAATCTTTTTAATACGGTCACTAAGACTCACTTCTGTTCCTCTTACAAAAGACACTTCATTTAATTCTTCATCCAGAACATACTGCACATTTGTATCAGAAGAAAGATACATGGTACTCAGATTTTCTTTTGGTTCCATGAAGAAAAAAACATAAGCACCAAGCGATACCAGTATCATTAAAAGAATAACAAGCACTGTAATAAGAATTCTTCTTTTTTTCATTTTCGTTCCTTTTTTCACATAGCTAACACAAACTTATTGTTTAATATAGTTAGTAATAATTTTTTCATTTCCATAATAAGAAAGGCTCGTCTAAGGACGAGCTTTTCGATTACTCTGCAGCTTTCTCAATCAGTTTCTTGCACTTGCGCTCAAAATCATGACGCTCCATCATAACCACTGCATCACAACCCAGACACTTAATCTTAATATCCGCACCAACCCTGATAATGCGCCAGTAATGCGATTTACGGCAGGGATGGTCTTTTTTCATCTGTACTATATCATTTAATCCATAATTCTCAATCATCTTTTACCTCATGCAGCCTGTAGGCCCTTAAAGTATTATGCAGCAGCATCGTAATAGTCATTGGCCCAACACCCTTAGGCACTGGAGTGATGGCTGCACATTTATCCTTCACATCTTCAAAATCAACATCGCCACAAAGCTTTCCGTCAACCCTGTTTACTCCCACATCTATTACGTATGCTCCATCTTTAACATACTCAGCAGTAACAAACTTCGGCTTTCCTATTGCCACTACCAGTATATCAGCTCTTTTGCATACTTCCTTAAGATTATGAGTCTTTGAGTGGCAGACAGTAACAGTGGCATTCTTTCTGGTCAAAAGTCTGGCAACCGGAAGTCCTACCAGATTTGAACGGCCAATAACCACAACCTCTTTTCCTTCAACATCGCAGTTCATTCTCTCCAGCAGTTTAATAACCCCTAAAGGTGTGCAGGGTACAAAACCATCTTCACCGGTAAAGAGCTTTCCGGCATTTATAACATTCAGGCCATCCACATCCTTATCTGACACAATAGACTGAATAACTCTTTCCTGATTAATATGCTCAGGCAAAGGCAGCTGCACCAGTATGCCATCAACCTTATCATCATTATTAAGCTCTTCGATTAAAGCCAATAAATCAGCCTCACTTACATCTTCCTTCAAATCTATCTGCCGACACTCCATGCCAACTTCATTTAAAGCCTTATTCTTGCCCCTTACATAGGAAACAGATGCAGGATTTTCCCCAACCAGCACTACTGCCAGACAGGGTTTACGTCCCTCTATTTTTTCTATTTCCTTTTTCAGATCTGTTCTAAGTTCTTTAGAAAGCTCGCTTCCATATACTATATTCATAATATTAAAGCTCCCTTGAATCCATGATGATTGTAAC
>DBOW01000072.1:1238-3770 GCA_002299675.1 Solobacterium sp. UBA636 | reverse complement strand
TTCCTTAAATAATCATTAAAGAAAAGATATAAAGGCTTAGAATAATCCGGATGCAAAGCGTTAGAAAAAGATGGACGGTTACCCTTCTTGCAGTCCGCATATAAAGTAAACTGCGAAATAGAAAGTATAGAACCCCCAACATCCTTAAGAGCCAGATTCATCTTACCCTCACCATCATCAAAGACCCTAAGCTTAATTAACTTATTGGCCAGCTTTATGGCTGTTTCCTCATTATCACCATCACCAAAACCGACAAGAACCATAAAGCCCTTATCTATCCTTGATACCATTTCGCCTTCAATTGTACATGAGGCATGTTTAACTCTTTGAATAACCAGCTTCATTTCTTTTTAAAAATCACAAATTTAGAGAAAAAATAGTTCATCAGGATGATGACTACCTGCGCAAAAAGCTTACATATCATATCCGGTATATGCAAACCCAGAACACCAACATTCATAATCACAACCTCGGCTCCAAGCGAAAAAACACGGGCTGCCACAAAAGATGTAAATTCCTTAAACAGCACTTCCCTTTCCATACTCTTTGACTCAAACACATAAAGCTTGTTGGTCACAAAGGCGAAAAGTACAGCCACCACCCAGGCCAGGAAATTAGCCAGATTCATAGTGAAGGCAGTTGAAGTACCAAATGTAATCTTGCATAAATAGAAGATGACAAAATTTACTACCGTAGTAAGTCCACCGACAATTACATAAACAATAATTTCCCGGTATCTCTTAAAAAGTTCCTTAATCTTTTCCATATACTCCTAAATATTCATTAATACCAGCGCAATATTAAAATAAATTGCCAGTGAACAGGCATCCACAATAGTGGTAATCATTGGCGAAGCCATATAGGCCGGATCGAGCTTTAAAGCCTTGGCTCCAATTGGAAGCAGACAGCCAAGCGACTTGGCAATACAGGCTGTAAACATCAAAGTAATCGCAATAACTAAAGCCAGAGACAGATCATGATACTGCAGGGCAATTCTGGCACCATTGACAATTCCCAGTGTAACACCCACCAGAAGCGCAATTCTGATTTCCTTCCACCAGGCCTTGAACACATCTCTGGTTTCAATTTCATCGGTAGCCAGGGCACGGATAATCATTGTCGAAGCCTGGGAACCACAGTTACCGCCAGTGTCCATTATCATCGGAATGAAGGACACAAGAAGTGGAACACTTGCGAATGCTGATTCATAATTGGTAATAATCTTGCCTGTTACAATTGATGACAGCATCAATATTAACAGCCATACAATACGGTTTTTATATTGTCTGAATATTGGTTCCTTAAGATAAACATCTTCAGATGGAGCCATCGCAGCCATCTTTTCGAAGTCTTCTTCACTCTCCTCAGACATTACATCAAAGGCATCGTCGATGGTGACAATACCAACCAGACGGTTTTCTGAATCAATTACCGGTAAAGCCAGGAAGTCATACTTGTCAAACATCTTGGAGACTTCCTCTTTATCCTCAGTAGTGCTTACAGTAATGACATTTTCCTCCATTACATCAACCAGCTTTGTCTCATAGTCTTCCATCAATAAATCCTTGACAGTTGTAACACCCAGAAGATGACGGTCAGAATCAATCACATAACAGGTATATACTGTTTCCTTCTTTAAACCAATCTTACGTATACGGTCGAAGGCATCTTTAACGGTATCATTTTTATGCAGATCCACATACTCAGTGGTCATAATTGAACCAGCTGAATCCTCAGGATATTTCAGTATTTCATTTATGGTTTTTCTCTTTGTTGCCGAAGTATTCTTTAATACCTTGGTAACCAGATTGGCTGGCAGTTCCTCAATCAGGTCAGCTGCATCATCCACATAAAGCTTGGAAATAATTGAAGCAAGTTCCGAATCAGACATCAGTTCTACCAGCATCTCCTGGGAACCGTCATCCATTCTCGCAAAAATATCGGCTGCCTCATCTTTATTTAACAGTCTGAAAACAATCGCCAGATCTTCTTTTTCCAGTTCATTGAGACATTCAGCCACATCGGCTTCATTGGATTCTCTTAAAAGAGCCTTAAGTTCTTTATAATTATTCTGGCTTAGCAGTTCAATAATTTTTTCAATCATCTTTCTTCCTCCTTTAAAACATTAGAATGAGAAATAGAAAGATGCCCCAGGGAAACATGCAATGTTTCCATAAGACGATCGATCTACATCTGTACATATATGGACATCCATGTTTCTTCCTCCTTAACTTTTTTTATTTTAGCACAAGATATATTCAATTTTTTATATAATTATTTCTGTATGAAAAAGAAAATTTGTATATTTGATATGGATGGCCTTCTTATTGATTCTGAGAAGGGAATGTGGTTCAGAAATGAAGAAATAGCTTTAAGAGAACTGGGCTATGAATATGACAATCCTTTCTTCAGAACGCTGATGGGAAGACCTTTTATTGCCTGTAAAGATGAGCTGTATGGAAGATATGGCAATGATTTTCCATTAGAAAGTTTCCTTTCAAGAATCTATGAGCTGAATGAGGAACAGATTCT
>DBOW01000072.1:0-1159 GCA_002299675.1 Solobacterium sp. UBA636 | reverse complement strand
GTTGTAGGTACATCTACTCAAAAACATCTGGCTTTGAAGATGCTTGAGAATCTTGGAATTTTAGATTATTTTTCAGAAGTACATTCTGGAACTGAAGTAAATAATCCAAAACCTGCACCAGATATTTTCCTGTTATGTTTAAAGGGCTATAAACCCCAGGAGGCATTTGTCTTTGAAGACTCACACAATGGCATCAGGGCAGCCGTTAATGCCGGCATTGATGTCATTGTGGTAGAAGATGCTGCACCTTTAACTGAAGAAGACTATTCAGATGCCTATAAAGTACTGCACCAGATTGATGAGGCTATTGAACTTATATGAAGGAACCTCTAGCTTATCGCCTGAGACCAAAGACACTGGATGACATTGTTGGTCAGAAACATCTGGTGGGCGAAAATGGAATAATCAGAAAATGTGTTGAAAAGGGTGAAATGTTTTCATCCATTTTCTTTGGCCCTCCAGGTACTGGCAAAACAACTCTGGCCAGTGTAATTGCGCTTTCATTAAACAAGACCTGCCGTCGCTTCAATGCGGTAAGCGGCAATAAAAAAGATCTTGATGCCATCTTTGCGGAAGCTAAACTGAGCGGTCAGATAGTGCTTATCTGCGATGAGGTGCACCGTCTCAATAAAGATAAACAGGATCTGCTGCTTCCTCATGTAGAAAACGGCAGTATTATTCTGATTGGGGCCACTACCGCCAATCCCTTTCATTCCATAAATCCCGCCATCCGTTCAAGATGCCATCTTTTTGAGTTTAAACCACTTAACGATGAAGATATAAAACAGGCCATCAATTATGCCATCAGGTCAAAAGAAGGCCTGGACAGTAAAGTAAACATCAGCGATTCTGCCTTAAATCTGATTGCCCAGAGAGTTAATGGCGATGTAAGATCAGCTTTGAATATTCTGGAATTTGCCGCTGTTACCTGCAAAGATAATATCATCACTGATGAAGACATCAATGAGCAGTGCAAAGTTGCCCTGCAGAGATCCTGGAGCAAGGAAGATGGCTACTATGACCTTTTAAGCGGTTTTCAGAAATCCATCAGAGGCTCAGATGCCAATGCCGCTCTGTACTATCTGGCATTACTGGCTGAAGCCAACGACTTAGAATCAATTGTCCGAAGACTGCTGGTAATCGCCTATGAAGATGTAGG
>DBOW01000138.1 GCA_002299675.1 Solobacterium sp. UBA636 | reverse complement strand
GGTCTCTATGATGGTTTTATGGTCTGGAATGTCTTGAGTGACTATGAGCTTTTAAGAAGCTATAAAGAGGCTTTTGAATAATAGCTTAAATTTAAGCAAATTAAACGCCATCCTGATTGAAATAGGGTGGCGTTTAATTTGCACTATTAAGCTTATTAGTCAACATGTTTCTGTATCCAGTCTAGCAGCCCATCATAGTTAAGCTGCCCTGAGGCAACGGATAATATTGTTGAAATTAATTCTTCATCGTCGTAGCTAAGAGAAATATTGTTAATCTCAAGAAATACCAGCATTGCGTGGGTACCAATCCTTTTGTTGCCGTCAACAAACGGGTGGTTTTGTATAAGGCCAAAACAAAGCCGACTAGCCTTTTCTAGCAAAGTAGGATATAAGTCCTGCCCAGAAAAAGTTGCCAGTGGTGCATTGATTGCTGAATCTAGAAGCCCTTCATCACGGACAGTGTCTAATCCGCCCGATTCAGATATTAAGGCAGAATGCAGTAAAAGTATTTGTCTTTTACTTAATATTTTCATTTAGAGAGTTCCTCGTAAACATGTTTGTTACGCTGCATCAGTTTTTTTGACACCGAGATAACATCATCATCTGAGGCTTCCTGCATAGAGTCTGCCTGGTTGAATTCGTAAATGATATAACGGGGTGTATTATTTTTCATAATAACAGCCGAACCAAATTGATCAACCAGTTTTGCAACTTTGGAAAAGTTTTGATTTGCAATAGAAATTGGCACAATTGTTTTTGTATTGATGTTCATGATATCACCTTCCTTCATCTATAATATATACAAATAATAGGATAAAAACAACCTAAAAAATATCTTATTTTTGATAATTAGAACATTGCCTGCAGTTTAATTCGTTTCAATACATTTTGTTTGAAAAAAATGTCAACTAGTCATCGCTACAAAAAGATGACAAAATGCTAAAGATTGTTGGTAGAGTTGCATTATAGCTTTCTGTTAAAGTTAGTATGCAGCTCTTTAATATATAAATGCTGTTCATATTTATATTTGAAATTGTTAAATCTTTAGCGTGACCCCGTTGACAGACAGTAATACAGTTAATACAATTAATACAGATATGTACTTAATTACACTGCAGGGTAAAGAATCGATCTACGAACAGATTAGGGATCAGATTATTAAATTTGTTAAACTTGGAGTATTAAAACCTGACGATAAGCTTCCTTCGGTCAGGACTTTAGCTATGGAACTGGGTATTAATCCCAATACGGTGCAAAGAGCCTACAATCAGCTTGAGCAGGAACATATCATCTATACTATCAATAAGAAGGGGGCTTTTGTGGCTTCAGAGAAAAACGGTGAGATAGATAGAGTTGAGTTATATAAGACGCTTGAGGGTCTAAAGGAAAAGGGTGTTGAAAAAGATGAGATTTTAGACCTGTTAAATAAGATATATGGGGGAGATTAGCTATGCTTAGAATTATGAATCTGGTTAAGTCCTTCAATGATAAAAGAGTCCTGGATAATCTTTCAATTGAAATCGAAGATGGTTCGGTTTTTGGTTTAATTGGTATAAATGGAGCTGGCAAGTCTACGCTTTTGAGATGTATCAGCGGGGTTTATGCCCAGGATATGGGAGTTATTGAGGCAGACGGGGAATGTGTGTTTGATAATCCGAATATCAAGAAAGAGATTATCTATGTGAGTGATGATCCTTATTTTCCGATTTCGGGTACTATTAAGTCACTTAAGATTTTTTATTCTTCTTTTTATCATCTTGATGAAAAGCTGTATCAGAAATATCTGAATCTTTTTGGTTTGAATGAGAACGGTCTTATTTCTTCTTTTTCCAAGGGTATGAAAAGACAGGTGGCACTGTTGTTTGCGATGGCCATAAGTCCAAGATATCTGCTTCTGGATGAGTGTTTTGATGGTCTTGATCCTCTGGTTCGTCTGAAGTTTAAGAAGGCTTTGACTGATCTGATTGATGACAAGGAGATTAGCGTTATTATTTCTTCTCACAATCTTAAGGAACTTGAGGATATCTGCGACAGTTTTGGCATTCTGGAGAACGGCAGGATTGATACTTATGGTGATCTGTTAAGTTCTAAGACCAACATCAACAAGTATCAGCTTGCGTACGCTGAAGAGAAGACTAAAGATGATTTCAGTGATTTGGATGTGATGTCAATTGATATTACCGGTCGAGTTGTTTCACTGGTTATCAGGGGTGAAAAGGAAATGGTTACGGATAAGCTGAATAAGACCGGACCTTTGTTTATAGATGTGCTTCCGGTTAATTTTGAGGAGCTCTTTATTTATGAAATGGAGGCTCGTAACAATGGATAGGAATTATTTTAAGTATCTTGTGAAGTCTAATAAGGCAATGATAGCTTTTGTGTTTATCGTGAATGCCTTTATTTATGTAATAGAGAGATTTAATCAGAATTATTATTATTCTTCAATGTTTTCCAATACTGGGAATATTGTGTTTTTCTATGTTCTCTGTTTTGTGCTTCCGGTGCTTTTGTTTAATCATGCGCAGAACAAGAAGAGTGCGGATTCTTTTTTCGCCCTGCCGGTTAAAAGAAAGAATGTAGTTATTACATCGCTTGTTTCTGGTGTTCTTTTAATTGTGCTTCCATGGGTATTTATAACACTGGCTAATGTAGTAATTAATTTTGAGAATGTGTTCAGCTATCTTGTGCTGTTTGGAATAGTGGTATTGACAGCTGTCGTGCTGATTGTGTTTAATTCGGCAATATATCTTCTGGCCAATAACAATGTTGATGGTATTATCATCATGCTGTGTTATTCTCTGATGCCTTTTATCTTTGTGATGCTGTATGATACTTTCTTAAGGCAGATCTTTTATGGTTTCTATAGTGGAAGCGGAAATTTTCTTTATTATGTATCGCTTATTGCCTCTTCATACAGGTATCTGATGGATGTGAACGGTATTGAGTATTTATTGCCGTGGGTTATTACTCTTGCAGCCTATTTTGTGTTTGGCTATATTGGTCTTTCGAAAAACTATATAAGAAGAAAGGCTGAAAGGGCCGGCTCTATTTCTGATGAGCCTTTTGCCTATCCGTTTGTGATATATGCTCTGACTGTTATTCTTTTGACTACCATATCTGTTTCTTACTGTAATAATAATGATTACGGCGGCATGCTGCTCCTTTATTTCCTTACTGTGCTGATGTTTGTGGTACTGCGATTTATTTATCAGCGTAAGTTCAGACTGGAGCTTAAGCATATTGTGGTGGTACTATTGACAATCGGCCTATCTATTTCGGCGGTTAAAATAGCTTTCCATTATGAGGGTTTTGGCTTGAGCTATCTCTATGAGCATAATCCAAAGAATATGTGGGTGACTTATAATGCCTGGAACAGTCCGAATAAGCAGCTTGAGGAGCTGTTAAGTGAAAAATATGATTTGAATTATTATAGTGTTTATTTTGAATTTTCTATTTCGTCGAAAGAAATGGAGTCAAAGAAGGATGTAAATGAATGGCTGAATAATTTAAGAGACAGAGCTATAAAGAACTATTTCAGTGGAAATGATTCATTTATAGATACATCGGGCTATAATGGGTATAATGATTCACGTTTATATATAGTTAATAACTGTACAGAGGTTAATGGCGAAGTGAATCGTACTTACAATTCTGATGAGGTAAGCTACAGTTATTATGATATTAGTTTCACTCTTGATGAGCTGAAATATATTAATGAAAATATTGCGACTGTTTATATCGAAGCGGATATAAATGTGGTATTGGAAGAGGCGGCAGACTTTGAGGGAAAACAGGAAGATACTGCCGCTACTGTGCAGAGTGATTACGTTATCATCAGTCTGGATGAACTGTTAAATAAATAAAAGGAGATTATATGGCAGACAACAAGGATTTTTTGAGTCAGTTTTCTGATAGTGGCAAGAAACCTGACAGTTTTAAGGAAGAGGAAAGAATTCCAGTAAGTAAACCAAAGAAGGAGATTAATCCAATGATGATTATTGTTCCTTCGGTGGTGGCAGTTATTGTAGTTGTGGCACTTGTCTATATTTTTGTCTTCCCGCATATTAAAGTGGAAAGCTTTGTAGGTAAGAGCCAGAATGATGCAGCAGCCTGGATTAAGCAGAATGAGATTGAATCAGCAGGCATTGTGTTTAAAGAGGAGTACAGTTTTGATGTAGCCAAGGGCAATGTTGTATCGCAAACCCCAGAATCAGGCAAGGTAAAAAAGGATGCCAAGATGACATTCGTGATTTCTAAGGGTGCAGACCCTGATGAACTGGTATCTTTACCGGATATCAAGAATATGACTAAGTCGGAGATTGAATCATGGATTTCAGAAAATAAACTGAGCGCAACCAAGATTAATACCACTTATTCTGATACAGTTGCCAAGGATGAGGTTATTTCTGTAGATCTTTCGGTAGACACCGACAAGTTTACAAGAGGTACTTCTTTAAAGATTAATATTTCCAAGGGACCAGCTCCAGCCGGTAC
>DBOW01000139.1:23626-32172 GCA_002299675.1 Solobacterium sp. UBA636 | reverse complement strand
CGGATAATAAACTCCGTTCCAAAATCCTTCTTGGTTATGACATCAATACTTCCACCCATCATATCGATAATGTTTTTGGATATTGCCATACCCAGGCCTGTACCCTGAATCCGGGAAACAGTCGAAGTTCTCTCTCTTTCAAAAGGCTCAAAAATATGCCTTGCGAACTCTTCAGACATGCCAATACCATTATCCTTGACTCTGAATTCATAGATGCCCTTGCCCTTAGGTGCATTATGAAGCTGCGACACTCTTAAAGAAATCATGCCTCCAGGTTTTGTAAATTTGATGGCATTGCTTAACAGATTAAGCAGCACCTGATTAAGACGTGTTTTATCACAATATACATCTTCATCTGTAACATCCAGTGTATCCATATACAGCTCAAGCTGCTTGGCATTTACCTGACCAGATATAATTGTCTTAATATCATGCAGAACATCTGAAAGATTAACCTCAGTTTCATCCAGCTGAATCTTGCCTGATTCAATACGACTCATGTCCAGAATATCATTAATCAGACTTAACAGATGGTTGCAGGAAGAAAGAATCTTAGTAAGATAATCACTAACCTTTTCCTTAGAATCAATATTGGCAGCCGCCAGAGTTGTAAAACCAATAATGGCATTCATTGGCGTTCTTATATCATGAGACATATTGGACAGGAAAGCAGACTTGGCCTTATTGGCCGACTGAGCCTGGGCAACGGCATATTCCAGATCCTGATTAATTTTCTTTTCCTGACTTCGATCAGAAAAAACCGCAATATACTTCTTCTTATCATTAATAATTCGACAGATAGCCGTAACTGTAAAATAACGGTATTCCTTAGTTTCCAGATGAACATATTCCCTGTTCCACACCCGCTGTTCGCCAACTTTTAAAGTTGCCATTTCATCAAGAATGCTGATATCCTCATTCTTTGATCTAAGCTCCTTTAAAACCCGGATATCATTTTCGGCATCCTCTTCCTTAATACCCATCAGTCTTTCAACATTTGGTGAAAGATAATCGGTATGCATGGTAGCTGCATCCAGCATCATAAAGACATCATCTACATTAGTTGACAAGGTTGAGAACAGTTCCTCACGATAAGTAATTTCTGAGTCCTTGGCCTTAATATCAGAACGGTATTTGCTGATAAAATATATCAGTATGGAAATAAAGGCAGCCGCCGCAACAGACATCACAACCACCATGGTTGTTTCCTGCAGCCTGTTCATTGAGGCATTTACTATATCAACCTCAACAATACCCAGTGTTATCCAGTTTTCAAAAGCTGCCGACTCATAAACAAGATAATATTCTTTATCATCAACACTAAATGTTCTTACGCCATTTTCACCCTTTTCAAAAGCTGTCTGAAGAGCGTTTATTTCGCTCACTGGCATATCCGATTTATCCAGCAGCATGCCCAGAAAATTAAAAATAGTTATTTCCTCATTGCCGGCATTATCAACAATTACCCTGCCATCTGGATATATTACATAGGCATTGGACTGATTGTTAAAGGCATTTACATCCAGTACATTAACCAGGTCGGAGTTATTGAAACTTACCGCAATAGCCTCATATTCAAAACCATTAAAAACCGACTTCCTGCAGGGAACTGCAAACACCATGATCTCTGGCTGTCCTGGGACTACTGAAGATACCACAACATCTTTTTTATCCACTGTCAGTGCTTCCAGTTTTTCCTTCAGATTCAGATAGCCTGTCTTATAGTTTGATGACATGTATTCACCATCACCGTTTATAAAATAGAAATCAGTAAAACCTGCTTCATTTTTCAAAACCGCTACATATTCATTAACCTTTTCATCATCATTGCCTATAATATAAGGCTCCCAGGTATGCAGATTGCCCCAGTTATTGGAAACCAGATTGTGCAAAGACATATTTGCCTGATGATAAATTTCCTTTAAATGTGCCGAAGACTCCTCATAGATGGTAGTAGACACAAAATCATAATATCTGACTGATACAAACACCAGAACAATTACCATTACAGCTGTGCCGACAAATAGACCAAATCTTTTTTTCATCTGTCCTCCCCAAATATTACACAATGTCCCTTGCCTTCCTGCTTAGATACATAAAGAGCTCTGTCCGCCTTGTCGATCAGGCTCATTGAAATATCATCAGAACTTTTGCACAGCTTCAGGCCGCATGAACAGCTGGCTTCTATGCCCTTGCTGGAGCAGATAGATGCATACTTTT
Source organism: Solobacterium sp. UBA636 (assembly GCA_002299675.1). Lineage (GTDB taxonomy): Bacteria > Bacillota_I > Bacilli_A > Erysipelotrichales > Erysipelotrichaceae > Colivicinus. The sequence goes on along the minus strand of DBOW01000139.1, from coordinate 29,952 downwards.
TACAGATTTCATTTCCCTTTTTTAGAGCTGTTTTTTCATTTCCAATGTTTTTCAGTATCAGCAGGAATTCATCTCCACCATAGCGGCATGAAATATCTCTGCTGCGCGTATTATTTAAAACCATATCGGCAAATTCCCTGATTGCCGCATCACCTGCTTCATGACCTTTAGAATCATTAACATTTTTCAGATTATCAATATCGAAAATATAAATACCCAGTGGATATTCACTGTCTTTTATCGAATCCAGAGCCCACTTAAGACCTCGACGGTTTAAAAGTGAAGTAGTATAGTCATGGCTGGCCTCTTCCCTTAAAGCCTGGCATTTTCTGCGTGTTTCACTAAGCGTAACCAGTGCCTCAACCCGACGATAAAGATCGCAGAGAGGATGATGCTTACATAAAAAATCATCGCTTCCTTCAAGATTTATCTGAGCTTTGCATTTTGAAGGATTGTTGATAATAGCCAGTATAGGAGTCGCAAAAAGATGAGCATCATGGCGTATCACTCCACTTATCTTTTCAGCTTCATCCAATTCATAGTTTAAGATGATGACATCAAAACACTCTTTTCTTTCGATTATTGCGTTTAGCTCAGACATATTTCTAATCCTTGTAAAAACAAATTTAGAGCCAAAAGTCTTTTCAACCAGTCTGCAGTATTCTTCATCATCATCAATAATCAATATATGACGGCTGTCTTCAGTCATATCTGAATATTCAGCTTTCTCACTCACGGAAAAATCTATGCCTTCGATCAAGGATTCATAGTCACTTACCTTTAAAGGTCTAGAGTAGAAATATCCCTGTCCATAGTCACAGTTCATATTTCTCAGTTTTTTAACATGCTCATAGCTCTCAACTCCCTCAGCCACTACCTTCAGATCAAGCTTATGAGCCAGGTCAATGATAAAACTGATAATAGTTGCGCCAGCAGGCGAACTCAATTCATTCTGAATAAACTTCATATCCAGCTTAAGATAATCAATATTCATCTGCGAAAACATATTGAGTGAAGAATAGCCTGAACCAAAATCATCCATCTCAATCAGAAAACCAAGCTGTCTTAATTCATCAACAGTATCTATAATTTCTCTGGTATTATCGCTGTAGGCTGATTCAGTAAGTTCCAGATGCACATATTCAGGTTCTACATCATATTTATTAAGAAGTCTGCGGAAAGTATCCGGAAGACTGCTTCTTAGAACATCTATGCGGCTCACATTCACTGATACAGGAAGCAGCTTAAAACCGCTTCTCTTCCATCTTTCCAGTGTCTTAAAAACCTCTTCCCAGATATATTCATCAAGAGTTGTGATAAATCCATTACTTTCAAAAAGCGGAATAAAATCAGCAGGCGACATGAATCCCCATTCCGGATGAATCCATCTGACCAGAGCCTCGGCACCAGAAGGCAGATTGTTTCTAATATCGTATTTTGGCTGCAGATAAAAAGTAAACTGGCCATCCTTTAAAGCGGATTCCATAACCTCGGTAATGGCCATTTCCTTTAAAAGCTTATCTCGAAGCTTTTCGTCATATTCGGCAACATAAGTATCAAATATGCCCTTAATAGAATCACAGGCCAGTTTGGCTCTGTCACACATCAGTTCAATATGAACATTTCTATCAACAACACGATAAACACCCCACTTCAAAGTGACGTTTTCGTTAAACTGATTATGTAATTTCAGATACTCTGCTCTGTCTTTTTCTTCAATATTTCTTTTCTGCAGAATCAGAAAACGGTCGGCATTCATACGGCCGCATATCCCCTGAGGTCCCAGTGCCTTAGCTATATTTGAGGCTATATCTACTAACAGTTCATCTCCAGCCTTCTGACCAAAAATATCATTATAAAGCTTAAAATTTTCAATATTGGTACAGATAATGGAGTAATCATTATCCAGATCGTTCTGAATAATTTCTTCTGCTTTCTTGTAGAAATATTCCCTGGTATATAAACCAGTCAGTCTGTCTTTCTGCAGTTCATTGACTATGGCTGCCGTTTCTCTGAACTTAATCAGATTCCTGGCCCGGTGCAGAATAATTGATGGACGATAAGGCTTGGGCAGAAAATCATTGGCACCATGGCTCAAGGCCGCCAGTTCCTCTTCTTGAGAATCACTCTGTGTCATGACAATAACCGGAATAAGTGAAAGCTCTTCGTCTTTCTTTAAATAATCCAGCAGTTCATAGCCACCCATCAGCGGCATATTGACATCGGTCATAACCAGAGAAATCTTATTGCTTTTATTATTTAAAATATCGATTGCCTCTTTGCCATTATAGGCTTTAAGCACATGATATTCCTTTTCCAGTATGCTGGATAGAATCTCGATATTCAGTTCATTATCTTCAACTAATAAAACAGTTCTTCTATTTGGCATATGACCCCACTAAAGCTTTTCAATAACCTCAACAGTCATCCTGTAGTCCTTAGAAACACTGTCAAAAAGTCTGAACAGTACAGTTTCATCAATTATTTTATTGTCACAGTCTCTTAAATACTCAGTTATCTCACTGGCACTTGCCGATAGTCTGGACAAAGAAAGATTAAGACTCACGCCCTTTAATGTATGGGCAGCTTTAAAGGCTTCATGATAGTCTCTGTTTTCTATAGAAACAGACAGTGAATTATAACTGTCGTCATTTAAAAACTTCTTAAGAAATTTCTCAATAAGTGTATCATTCATCAATCGGCTTAAGGCATCTTCGTAATTGCCTTCAAATTCCCTGTAGCAGTCCTTTACATCCATAGTATTCCCCTTGTGTTACCTTATAATGATAACATACAATGACTTTGGTCATGAATGAAGCATCTTATTTATCAATATTTTCATAAGCTTTTATCAGGATTTCTGTATCAGAAAAAAGGAAATATCTACTTAAGCGGATATTTCCTGGCATTTCTTTTAAGCTTTTTCAGTATTATTTCATCAGTATCAAGATTACAGCGATCAGCCATCATCAATGCATAAATAAGCACATCAGCCAGCTCCTCCTCAATCTTTTCATCACAGCCCTCAGGATAAGTATCACTGCCCGACCATTGAAATATCTCCAGCAGTTCATTTGCCTCAAGAGAGATAGATATAGCCATATCTTTGGGGTTGTGAAACTGTTTCCAGTTTCTATCATCCCTGAACTTCAGTACTTCTTTTACTGTTTCTTCCTTAATCATCATTTCTCCTTTAAGTAAATCAGCCATAATTTAACATAATGGCGCAAATATCCTGAGCACTCCATCTATCATGAATTTCACAAAACTGTACTTCATGTTGTCTACAGTTCTTTCCGTGCATTTTTCCTGAGTAGAAAGATAATCAGCTTTCAGATCGTTCAGTATCTTTGATTTATAGAATACCGAATTATTCTCAAAATGAAGGAATAAAGAACGATAATCCAGGTTTACTGTACCGATGGTACAGACAATATCATCCGTAATCAGAGCCTTGGCATGCACAAAACCTGGTGTGTATTCAAAAATACGTACTCCAGCTTCCATTAAAGGACGATAGTAGGATCTTGATATGCGATAAACCAGCTTTTTATCAGGAATTCCTGGCATAATTATTCGAATATCAACTCCTCTTTTAGCTGCCCTGATTAAAGAATTCATCATATCATCACCCAGCATCAGATAAGGAGTATAGAAATAAACATAATCCTTGGCCTGATTGATAAGTTCAATATAAAAGTTATAGCTCCTGGCATTTTTTCCCACTGGAGAATCATAATAGGAAATAATTGTTCCATGATTTGTCTTTGGTCCAGCTGCTTCTTTAGGCACATATTTAAGCTTATCTTCAACAGTAAAGGCATTGTAGAACTCAATAAACATTCTAAGATAGCTGTCAACCGGCTGTCCGGTAATCCTGAAGCCAATATCCTTCCAGTGACCATGTTTTTCAAATTCATTAATATACTCATCAGCCAGATTAACACCACCACTGTAGGCTATTTCTTCGTCAATTATGAGCATCTTTCTGTGATCTCGATAATTAAGTGTACCCTTTAATCTCATTAAAGGATTAAAAGAAAAACATTTGATACCCTTTTCTCTCAGTTCCCTGACATTATCATAGCCATAGGTCGCAAAAGAACCAATATCATCATACATCAGCCGCACATCGACCCCATTAAGTACCTTCTTTTCCAGTATCTCAACCATTGAATCCCACATGCGGCCATTCTCAATAATAAAATATTCCAGATAAATTGATTTTTTAGCCTTCTTTAAATCAACAAGCATATCCTTCCACATATCCTCGCCAATACTGTAGTATTTGGCTTTTTCCAGCGGAAGTGCTGGATAAGCTGTTTCCCTTTGCAGCATGTTCAGCGTTTCGTCAAGACGCTTATTCTTTGTCTCAATTTCATGGTAAGTGTCTTTTATATCAAGTTCCCTGCTGGAATTTTCTATCTTTTTTCTCAGAGGTTTTCCTGAACGCTTATCGCCAAAGAACAGATAAAGAATGCCCCCTGTTACCGGCAAAGCCAGAATAACCATCAGCCACAGTATTTTATAGGTTCCTTCCGTAATTGCGACCATCAGATACATCACAAAAATAAACGCAAATATTTCAACCACTACTGAAACAAGTGTTGCGTATGGTGCAAGCCATCTGGCCAGAATCACAAACCAGGCTATCTGGAGTATAATTGCCGGTATTGCCAGCAGTATTCTTCTTATCAGTTTTCTATTCATTTGCTACCCCTTTTTTTATTAAACAGCGTGTCATGTATAACCTCTTTTGTCTCATTAATTTTCACATTAAATGAACCAGAAATCATATCCGTAAAAACCTTTATCAGTTTATAGCCCGTTTCCTTATTCTGCTCATCCATATCCGCAAACCTCTTTATCGCTCTTATCAGTGCATTTAAAGAAGCTCTGGACATATCTGAAACATTTTTGATTCCAAGCTCATTTAAAGCCCCGAAACAGGCTTCCACAAAATCCTCTCTTTTTTCAAGACCGACCTCATTCATGAAAGCGATAAGATTATCTTTGATCATTCTGGATTCAGAACTTACATCTTCTAGATATTCAAAGTCTTTTCCCATAACCTGCCATGAGGTGGCGGCATGCTGATTGAGAAAAAACGAATCAGACTTTACTATTTTCAGATTTTCGCAGTGGTCATAAATCATACCGAATACATCAAATTCCGGCACTATCTTGATATAGCGGTCTTTTATTTCCTGGAAGAGTTTTTCATCAATAAACTCATCCGCAATACCCGGTCCATCCATTGAATATACAGATACTATTCGGTTTCTTATTCTTTTCGGTGCATTCATAGCGGCATATATTGCCAGATTGCCACCCTTGGAATGACCGGCAAAAATATATTTTCTTCCTCTCAGCAGATTTTTATTTACATAGTTTAAAGCTGATTTCTGAGCCCTGGTTATTTCATAGGTAATCTTAAAATCTTCCTTCCAGCCGATAATAGTATCATCTGTCCCGCGAAACGATACAAATATGAGCCCATTTCCCAGATCAATCTGCAGAGCGCAGAACTGCTCGGTTGTTTCCTCATTGAGAATAGAGACAAAATTAGCTATCCTCAAATCACCAAAACGTCTGGACATTCCCAGTGCCTTTAAAGTGTAGGGCGCATCAGCCACAAAGGATCTGGAAGCCTTTATTTCTTCTTCAGAATGCTTCAGAAAAAACAGATCACTCAGTTCCCTGATTGTCAGTGCTGAATTATAGTCAATCAGATCATCAAAAACCGTATATGTCATATGGCAAAGACAAAGATTATCCACTTCATTAAAGGGATCCTGTTTAAAGCTTAAATCACCGCGCCATTTTAAATAATCAATAATATTCATACCTAAATTATCTCACATACCACAGCTTTAATCTAAACAGTTTTCGGCTGAACCAGCCATCATTTTAAAAATACTGTCCATTATTTATTGACACACGTCCAGGATAGTAATATACTCATATATGAACAGATGTTCATATGTTAAATACTGGAGGTATCAAAATGAAAAAAACATATAAAATCGAAGTAGACTGCCCTAACTGTGCAGCCAAGATGGAAGAAGCTGCCAGAAAAACAGCTGGCGTAAAAGACGCAACAGTAAACTTCATGACCCTGAAAATGAATGTTGAATTCAATGAAGGACAGGATCCTAAGACCGTAATGACTGAAGTACTTAAAAACTGCAGAAAAGTCGAAGATGACTGTGAGATTTATTTCTAATGAACAAGAAACAGAAAAAGAACCTGTACCGTATTATTATTACCTTTATAATGATAATACTGCTTGGTTTCCTGAATATCGAAGAAGGATCGCTGCTGGG
>DBOW01000139.1:22237-23478 GCA_002299675.1 Solobacterium sp. UBA636 | reverse complement strand
GCCATGCTGCTGGGGGATTATCGAGAAGGCGTTGCGGTAATGCTGTTTTATCAGATTGGCGAACTCTTCCAGTCTGTTGCCGTATCAAGGTCAAGAAAAAATATCTCTGAACTCATGGACATAAGACCAGACTATGCCAACAAATATATTGACGGCAAAGCCTGCAGGGTTGACCCTGATGAAGTAATGACTGGTGATGAAATACTGGTCAAAGTCGGTGAAAAAGTGCCGCTGGACGGCATTGTCATAAGTGGCGAATCTATGCTTAATACCTGTGCTTTAACTGGTGAATCAAAACCAAGAACCGTAAAAGAAAACGACGAAATAATCTCAGGCTGCATCAATATGGAAGCACCGCTGAAAATTAAAGTCACCAGGGAATTTGGCGAGTCAACAGTCTCAAAAATACTTGATCTGGTTGAAAATGCGACCAGTGTAAAATCAAAATCAGAAAACTTCATAACCAAATTTGCCCGATACTATACACCGGTTGTCTGTTACTCAGCGCTGTTTCTGGCTGTAGTGCCGCCACTTGTATCCGGCTTATTCTTGAATATCGGCTATAACTTCCCAATGTGGATTGAAAGAGCCCTGACCTTCCTGGTTATTTCCTGTCCATGCGCTCTGGTTATTTCAATTCCCCTTTCCTTTTTTGGCGGTATCGGCGGAGCATCCAATGCCGGTATTCTGATTAAAGGATCAAACTATCTGGAAAAACTCTCTAAGGCCAGAGTGGTTGCCTTTGACAAAACCGGTACCATGACCAGAGGAATCTTTGAAGTTACAGCCATACACAACACAATTGTCAACGAGGAAAAAATAATTGAATATGCTGCCCTTAGTGAAATCTATTCCAGTCATCCTATTGGCCGTTCAATTATCAAAGAATATAAAAAAGAACTCGATGAATCAAGAGTTAAGTCCGTCAAGGAACTCTCCGGCAAGGGCATCAGTGCCCTTATTGATGATCATCGGATACTGACCGGAAGTGAGAAACTGTTAAATGAATATGGGATTAAAACTGTAAAGTGCACTGATGAAGGTACAATTGTTCATGTTGCCATGGATAATGATTATCTTGGTCATATTCACATTGGCGATAAAATTAAGCCAACTTCTAAAGAAGCTATTGCCTCTTTAAAGAAAAGCGGAATTGAAAAAACAGTAATGCTGACGGGCGATGAAAAAACAGTAGCTGAAAAAGTAGGCAGACAGCTTAATATCGACGAAGTCTATTCAAA
>DBOW01000139.1:11223-22155 GCA_002299675.1 Solobacterium sp. UBA636 | reverse complement strand
GATGTCCTGGTCTTTGTGGGTGATGGCATAAACGATGCACCAGTACTGGCGATGGCCGATGTAGGTATTGCGATGGGAGCCTTAGGCTCAGATGCAGCGATTGAAGCCGCCGATATAGTGTTAATGGATGATGACCCTTTGAAGATAGCCAAGGCTATCAGGATTGCCAGGAAATGTATGCATATCGTCTATGAAAATATTGTCTTTGCGATTCTTGTAAAAATTGTCTGCCTGATTCTGGGCGCTATTGGTTTTGCCTCAATGTGGCTGGCAATATTTGCCGATGTTGGCGTTATGGTAATCTGCGTAATAAATGCCATCAGAGCTTTAAGAGTAAAACATCTATGAAAAATATTGATATAGAGTCAGTACTTATTGATGTTTCGGAACTTTTTAAAGTTCTTGGTGATTCTACCAGAATACGCATACTGCATCTATTAAGACAGAAAGAAAAAAATGTAACCGAAATAGCTGAGGAACTCAATATGAACCAGTCCGCTATTTCCCATCAGCTGAGAATACTGAAAAACTCCAAGCTGGTAAAAAATCGCCGCGAGGGAAAGACAATGTACTATTCCCTGAGCGACGATCATGTTACTCTGATTCTGAATATGGCAATTGAACATGTAGAAGAAATCTAATCTACATGTTCTTTTTTAAGAAGTCATAAATATCGTTCATCACCTGAAGCTTATCGGTTTCATTCAGCAGTTCATGACGGTCATTTTCATATATCTTGAAGCTTACATTGCGCATACCGGCTTTTCGAAACATGCTTATTACTTTTAATACGCCTTTTGAATAATCCCCTACCGGATCATCTTTGCCCGCCATAAAATAAACCGGAAGATCCTTATTCATCTTCTTCATGTTATCAAGCTTACAGACATCACTTAAAACAGAAAAAAGATTATAGAAACCATTTACTGTAAAGACAAAAGAACACTTCGGTTCGTTTGAATACCATTCAACTGTCCTTTCATCCTTGGTGAGCCAGTCATTATGAGTTTTAGATGGTTCCCAGCGCTTATTATAGGAACCAAGCGCCAGCTGATTGACAAAATCAGAACGGTATCTGTCACCCTTAAATGCCCTAATTATGGAACATACAGTTTTAGCACTGCCAGTAATAATTGAACTCTTGTACCCAGTTCCCATAATTATGGCACCATCAAGCTCTTCAGGATAAGTAAAAAGATATCTTCGGGCATAGAAAGAACCCATTGAATGACCAAGCAGAAAATATGGAACATCAGGATAATCCTTTTTAATCAACAGAGTAAGTTCATGGAGATCTTTAAGTACATTAAGATAACCATCATTTTTAGAAAAATAGCCATAATCATCCTCGGACACAATAGAACCACCATGTCCAAGATGATCATTTCCTGCCACAAGAATTCCTCTCTCATTTAAAAACTGTGCAAATTCCTCATAGCGGTCAATAAATTCCACCATGCCATGAGATATTTGAACAACAGCTTTTATTTCCCTGTTTTCTGGAACATATTTAACAGCTCTTATATTTGTTCTTCCATCACTGGAAGGAAATTCGAATACGGTTTTTGACATCTTAATCCTCCTGATTATTAATTACTTTATATCTTAAACGAAGGTTCGAATAATCTAATACCTTCGTTTTATTTAACTTTAGCACAGCTTTCTGATTTAACTGTGAACTTGAGACAAAAGATTCGCTGCCTGTAAAGGAAACAGCATCTTTTTCCCAGAAAGTATAGGACATAAGGCAATATCAGGTTCACCTGTTAGCCTGTTTTGAATTAAAAATATCAGCCCTTCTTTCACATTCATAACAGTATTTAATTTTCAAGGCAGAAACGGACAGAAATACAGTTATCTCAAACAAATTTTACTTCTTTCTTACACTGTCAATTGTTTTAATTTAAACAATTATAATAGAATGAATGTATAGTTATTTTTCAAGAAAAGGAGTATATATGCCTACAACCTATGCTCACTGGCGCTTTGGTGATAAATGCATCAGGATGCTGCCAGATGATTTACAGAATATAATTTTAAATAATCGAGCTATATTTGACTATGGTGTACATGGACCAGATATCTTTTTCTACTACAATTGTCTAAAACATAACGAAGTAAACCGTTATGGTTCAGCCATGCACGATATACCTTATAAGGATACCCTGGCCCAGATAAAGGAAAATTTCAAAAAGACTGAAAATAAAGATATGGCCCTGTCCTATCTTCTGGGTTTTACCTGTCATTTTACGCTTGATTCATACTGTCATGGCTTCATTGAAAAAGTCGATGAAACCATGCCTTATTCCCATGGCAAAATAGAGTCTCAGTTTGACCGCTATCTGCTTATAAAAGACGGCTTTAATCCAGTTACTAAATCAGTTACCGATATGTTTCATCCAGATAAAAAAATGGCTAAAGTTATTTCCGGACTGTTTAATAAATTTGATGAAGACATTATCTATAAAACCCTGAAGGATCAGAAACTCTATCTGAATCTGTTAAAGGATAACTCGGATATTAAAAGATTCTTTCTTACCACAGCCATGGATATTGCCAAAGTTCCTTCTTTTAAGGATTTATTAATCACAAAGGAAAATGTAGAGGAACTTAAACCGGTTAATATCCGTTTAAACAAATATTTTGATATGGCTTTAAAACATTATCCGGTTCTTGCCGATTCCCTTATAGGCTATCTGTCTGACAAAAATGAACTGAATACATATTTTAAGCACAATTTCTCATTCAAGGAAGACTACAGAAATCTGGAAATTCTGCCATTAGACGAAGAACTGAAATATAAAGTAACAGCTTTACAGGATTAATATACAAGGAGATAAAGTTATGAAGTTATTTAAAGGCCTGACCAAAGAAGAAAATGCCTGGGTACTCTATGATGTAGGAAACTCGGCATTCACCATGCTGTCGTGTTCGCTGATTCCGATTTATTTCAAAGCTATTGCCATAGGTGAAGGGCCTGGAAAGATTTCGGGGGACAGGGCAACCGCCATGTGGGCAACCACCATTTCAATCGTGACACTGATTGTGGCGATACTGGGACCGGTATTCGGCGCCATATCCGACCACAGGGGGAAAAAGAAAATCGTTTTTAATACCGTAGTAGCTTTAGGGGTAATCTGCTGCATACTGACCGGTTTTGTCAATTCATGGATGCTGTTTCTGATACTGTTTGCACTGACCAAAATAGTATATTCTGTATCACTGACTGTCTACGACTCAATGCTTGGTGATATTACCACAGAGCAGAGAATGGATGAGGTTTCTTCCTATGGCTATGCCTGGGGCTATATTGGTTCATGCATACCGTTTATAGTTGCCCTTGTTGCCTATATTCTTGGTGGGGGTCTGGAAGGCTTTCAGCTTATTCCTGAAAGTGTCGGTAAAATTATTGGTTTTACAGTTACTGGTGTATGGTGGCTGATTGTAACTCTTCCTTTAATCAAAAACTATGAACAGAAAAACTATTCCACTGTCAATAAACATGAAATTGCCCAGATATTTTCGCATATCGGCAATACAATTAAACATATTGTAAAAAATGACAAGAAAGTGTTATGGTTCCTTCTGGCCTTCTTCCTTTATATTGATGGTGTTGGAACTATTATCGATAATTGTATAAATGTTGGAACCGATCTGGGACTTAACACAGTTGGCCAGGTAATCTTCCTGCTGGCAACCCAGGTTGTTGCCTTCATCTTCTCGCTGATATTTGCCAGACTTTCAAAAAAGTTCAGAACAGTTACCCTGATTCTGGTGTGCATTGTCGGTTACTTCGCAGTCTGCCTGTACGCTTTGACGCTCCATAACCTTCTGGGTTTTGGTATCCTGGCTTTCATGGTTGGCATGTTTCAGGGTTCTATTCAGTCGCTTTCCAGAAGCTATTTCACCAAGATTATTCCTGCCGAACATTCTGGGGAATATTTCGGAATCTATGATATTTTTGCCAAGGGCGCCTCATTCTTCGGCTCGGCAGTGATTGCTGCGGTGAAATTTGCCGGTGGAACAATTAATATAGCCCTGGCTTCATTAGCTTTCTTCTTCCTGTTTGGCTTTATCTTCCTGATTAAAGCCGACAGAACACCAGGTCTGAACGAATCTAAATAAGACAGTTTGCGGGATTTTAAACATCCCGCTTTTTTATCCCTAAATAAAACCCTTCCGGTTAAAGAAGGGTTAAACTGTCAGATTATCAACGCTGTCCACCGACTCAATAAGCCTGTTTTTAAGATGTTCAATAAAAGCTGTATTGTCGCTTTCTCTTTTATAAGTTCTTCTTAAAAGTCTCATATAGCCAACAGCTTTAGCTTTGTTTAAATAAACAGTTATTTCATCATCAGTCTTATCATCAAAATAATATTTAAACGAAAGTTCGAGCACCTTCTGTGCCTTGTCCCAGTCAAGCTTCAGGAAATTTGATACCTTGGACCTGTCCATTTCACCAAAACCGTGATAGGCCAGAAACATATTGGAAAGCTCAAATACCGGATTGCCAGTTGATAGAGTATCCATATCAATCAGAATAGCTTCACCATTGGCGTAATGCACATTATTGGTATGGTAGTCACCATGAATCATGTTGCTGCTTGAAGGGACGGCCTCCAGCATATTTAACAGCTTTCTGTAAGTATCTTCAGGAATCCTTCCTTCCAGTTCCCTGCACCAGTTAATCGCTCTAAGCCTGGCATCAGGCAGCAGCCCTTCCTTAACTGGTGTTGAATGAATTTCCTTTAACAGATCGATAAAGATATGGACATATTTTTCAATATTGTCAGGATCAGAAACAATCAGTTTAGTTAAAGATTTAGCACTTAACAGTTCAAATACCGAACCATATTTATCACCCACTTTTACTACATCATAGGGAATAGCGGTATTTATGCCCAGAACCAGAGCCGTTCTGGCCAGTTCCCTTTCCTTTTTAATGTCTTCCAGGGCATCGGGATTTTTATAGACCTTGATAATAGTATCGGGATTTATGCGGTAGACAATACCGTTTGAACCCTCGCCGATAACTTCACAGCCTTCAACCGAAAATCTGCGGTAGGCTTTTTCAATTTCCATCATTTCTGAAAAACCGGTCATATCAAATATTTCATAGATTTCGCTGGATACATTTATAAGCTTCAGACTTTTTTCCTTTTTGCGCAGTCTTAAAATCTGTCTTAAACCGGCTGATGAAATATACCTCAGTTCATCAAGATCAAGGACCAGAGATCCTGAGGGATTCTCGTTTCTGATGGCTTCAAGCTCTCTTCCAAATTCTTCGGCATTATTAGAATCAATATTTCCTTCAGGATAAACCGTCAGTACGCCATTTTCAAATTTATTATTCATAACCCCTCCCTTATGTATTTATCAAAAATACTGTGAACCAGAAAATCATATTCCTTATACACTGGCGTATCCTTCAGTTCGCTTAAAGCCTCTAAAATCGAACTGTAGTACCAGTAATGTTTCTTTGGATCTTTCATATTGAAACTGTTCCAGGCATCATCGCCCTTATCAAAACACAGAAGCTGAAACGATCTGAGGTTGGAAACCTTGTCACACAGACATACTATCTTAACTCCCAGATCATCTTCCTGTTTAAGTTTATCAATTGCTTCCTGTTTTCTGATCTGCCAGCTTTGAGATTTTGGCATGCTCTCTTTTTTATCTTCGGATTCCTTTGCCACCAGCTGCCTAACTCTTAAACCAAACTGTTTTTCAATATCTTCAATTGCAGTGTTTGTATCTTCTACCGTATCATGCAGCAGCGCTGCGCATAAGACATCCTCATCGTCGGTTAAAATTGAAGCTAAAGACAGCACTTCCACTGGATGAAAAATATAATTCTGATTAAAACCTTTCCGAATCATTCCTTCATGTGCATGGCAGGCAAAGACAAAAGCTCTTTCAAGTTTGTTCATCAGCGAATCGCCTTTCGAAGAGTCAGAATATTTTTCCCATCTTCTCTTACATATGTCACTTCATCCATTGTTTTCTTGACCATATAGATGCCTAAGCCCCCTATTTCCCTCTCTTGAGCTGAAGCGGTAATATCAGGGTCGGGTTTTTTAAGTGGATCAAATTCTATTCCTGAATCAATAAAAGTTAAATAAAAATCATCGCCTTTAAAATCCAGGCATATCTTTACCTGTCCGGTTTTATCTGTATAGGCATAATGAGCAATATTAATAAATATTTCCTCCGCCATGACCGCAATCATCATCTGTGTCTTCATGCTACAGTCTCTTTTTTCAAGTTCTTCTTCAATAAGAGAGAGCACAGGATGCAGATTTTCATCGGTCGCATCAAATATTTTTTCTATCATAATAGAGGCTATTCAATAGTTAAAATGTCTGCAAAACCAGTTATCTCAAAGATTTCCATGATTTCTGGCTTAACATTTTTTAATACAAAATTACCCTTCATATTCTTCTGAACCATTAGAATTACTCTTAAGCCGGCACTGGATACATATTCCAGATCAGCCAGATCAAATTCCACAGAAGTGATACCGGTAAAATCCAGTTCTTTCTCCAGTTCAGGTGCTGTTGTTGTATCAAGCCTGCCGCTGATGGCGACTTTCAGTTTCCCATTATCTGCTACTTTATTAATATCCATAAGACATTCCTCCCTGCGTTTGATTATGTCTGATTATGAACCCAAAGACTTCTATCCCTGATATTCAAATCCTTTCTATTCACGCTTACCTAAAATTATACCAAAATGTTGTTTTACCCGATATAATATTGCTTATGAAAAATATTTTTAACTTCAGAAACCTCGGCATATATTCGCTTATATATACCATTGTTACCTTAGCTGTATCCATTTTTAAGCTTACAAACGGCATAAACTATGACCCGCTGGGCTATTGGCACGAAATAGACAGAGCTTTTGTTCTATTTATTATCTTTGTGGCTGTGCTGACTATAAAATATTTCCGTTTCTCTAAATACATCGGCAATATTCTCTCTCAGCTTTTGCCCCTTATTCTCTCGATACTGGCTTATCTTTTCCTGCTTTATCTAAGAGGTATTGTAAGTCCGGATATCTTTAAGAAACTGCTGTTTTATTCGCTTGTCTTCTTTATTGCCTTTTTTCTGCTTAAGTGGCTTTTTAACACCATCTTTAATCTGATAGATTCCCTCTCCAGATCAAAAGCTTTAAACAGGATGCGCATTGAGCTATGGGGACTTTTAATAATAATTCTTCTCTTAATTCCTTTTGGTATCTATTTCTTTTTCAAAGAAGATAGCTCATTTATTGTGAATTACTGTAACAGCTATCTGTCATATCTTACAGGTGTGCTGCTGATAATTCTTTTCCTGGGTGTACTGTTTACAGCCAGAAAGAAAAATAAAACAGGTGCTGCCGAAATAATAATGATAGTCATCTATTATTTCTTCTTCATCCTGTTCTATCTGAATATTATAAATATTTATGTAATACTGGCTATTGAACTTTTCGGTCTTTTAAGTATCGTTCTTTATTCAGTGAGGAACAGTATATCGTTCAACACTGCACTGGCTTTACTGATATATCTGCTGATGATCTTAAGAGCTCTTTACTACTTTACGGATTTCCTTATTCTGTAGACTGCCATGGGCAGATAGAGGCATAGGCTGAATTGGTAAAATCATCAAAGTAGATGCAGGCATAGCCTTTTGTTTTATCAATCGAGCTTGAAACCGCATAATAATTTTCCAGAAGATCAAGTGCCAGAAAGGACATAAAACAGTAATTTCCATCCTTCATAATAACTTCCATCTGCTTATCGTCATAGGAAACGGGATATTTATGTATTTCGGAAATCTGCTTAATCACATCTGGATCTGTATCCCTGAAACCACGGGATATTTCCTTCAGTTCATCGCTGCTGTAGCCATCAATCAGTGGAACATTATCAATAAGATAAATGCTGTCATCATCAATCTTCATTGAACTGCCATCTGCAGTTACAACATAAAGCTCATTGTATTCAAAGATATATCCTATCAGTTTCTCTTCTTCGACTGTAATGGTTACTGTTTTATTATTATCAAGCTTAACATTCACATCTTTTATCAGAGGATGTTCACTGAGTCTTTTTTTGATAGCTGAGGGATTATTTAAAAGAAATTTATTATTAACCCGAGCACTTTCTCTTATATCTTCATCTTTAAGATAAATATTATTCAGTATACTTACCCGATATGTATCAGAAAATGGAGATAGAAAATAAATCAGGGCCAGAGAAATAAAAGACACAGCAAAAGAAAAGATAAAGACTTTTCTTTTATCTTTATTAAACTTAATATGTTTTCTGGCCTTCTTTCGCTTATTGAGATAGCTGTTGGAGTCCAGTATTTCTTCGTTCTTTTTTTCTAACAATTAAACTTCTCCACTTCCATAACAAGCTTGACACCATAAGCAGACAGAACCTCTTCCTGAATCTTATAAACTATATCAAGAAAATCCTCCGCTTTTCCCTCACCGCAGTTGACAATAAAGTTAGGGTGCTTATCCGAAACCTCAATATCTCCCTGTCTATAGCCGCGATAGCCCAGCTCATCAATATATTTCCAGGCAAAGGAACCTTCCGGATTGCGGAATACCGAACCAGCCGAAAGTCTCTCCAGAGGCTGTGAGTTCTTTCTTCTCTTCAGCCTTTCATTCATCAGGGCAAATATTTCTTCGCTGTTTTTTTCTTCGAGTTTTAAAACACAGGCAATCGCCATCCAGTGAGGGTGATCCTGCAAAATAGAATGCCGATAAGAAAACTCCATTTCCTCTTTACTGAGCCAGTCAAAATGACCTTTTCTAAAAACCAGAACTTTCTCTACTATAGAACTTATATCAGATTTATAGGCACCAGCATTCATATACAAAAGCCCGCCGATTGAACCGGGTATACCAGAGGCAAATTCAAAACCGCTTAACCCTTCTTTTGCCAGTCTGCCAGCCAGATAAGGTGCCAGCACACCAGCTTCTGCATATACTTTTGTACCCTCTATCTTAAAATCATCAAAATGATTCAGACTGATTATCACCCCATCATAATCACTGGATCCGGCAATCAGATTTGATCCATTACCCAGAATTTTATAATCATAATGACTGTTTCTTAAAAACTGTACAATCTGACTCAGGTCTTCCTGATTATAGGGTTCTACATAGTGAGCTATTTTGCCGCCCATCTTAATAGTGGTAAGTTCTCTGAAATATTTTTTATCACTGTAATCACCATGCAGGCTTAAAAATTCTTTTATCATAATTTCTCTATTTCCTTAACTATTTCATCAAGCACTTTCGGATTTGAAAGCTTAATTGCGTTTTCGTGAAGACTCTTCAGCAGTTCTTCATCATTTATACTTTTTTCTATAATGGCTTTTAAAGATGCAGGGCTTAAATCTTTTTCTTCCAGAAGCAAAGCTGCATTCTTATCAATCAGAGCCATCGCGTTATAAAACTGATGATTGTTTGGCACATAAGGTGAAGGTATCAGGATGCTTGGCATACCCATGGCGCATATTTCGCTTAATGTTGTAGCGCCAGCCCTTGATACCAGAAGAGAGGAATTAGCCATTACTTTAACACCATCTACTGCTTCTTTTACACAGATATAGTCTTTCTTTTTGACCGCTGCCCTGGCTTTGGCGTAGTTCTGTTTGCCGCTTGCATAGATAACCTGATAGTCACCTTTAAGTGAATTAAGATATTCAATAACCACCTTGTTTACAGTCTGAGATCCAAGAGAGCCCATAAATATGACTACTGTCTTCTTGTCAGGATCTAAGCCAAGATTTAAAAGCACTTCAGGATCCTTTTTTATATTAAAGGCTTTAGAACTTTGAGGGTTTCCCAGAATGAGGGTATGCGGATTTTTGAATGTCTTTTTGTTTTCTTCATAGGAGCCTATTACCAGATCAACTTTCTGGTCAAGATACTTATTGGCTTTACCCGCAAAAGAATTCTGTTCATGTATTACAGTTTTCAGCCCTCTGTTTCTGGCTGCCATAACCAGAGGTACAGAAATATAGTTACCAAAGCCTATAGCCAGATCATAGTCCTTAACTATTTCTCTGCATTTATAGTAAGCTTTTACAATTGAAACAAAGGAATTGGCTTTATTGATTAATGATCCGCCCGGTATTTTCATATCAAGGCCAATATAATCAAAACCGGCAGCCGGAATAACATCTTTTTCCATTCTGCCTGTAGATCCTACAAAAGTTATTTTATGTCCGGCTTTCTGCAAAGCCTGAGCCAGAGTTATAGCTGGATATATATGTCCGCCTGTGCCGCCAGAGGCAATTATTATTCTCATATCTTTTATATTTTACCTTATTTAAACTTAAATGAAACCCTGTCACAGATTACTCTTGCCACAAAAGGATTAACAAGCACAAGTACAGCTATATACACCAGGGCATTAACCCTCCAGTCCAGAGTAAAAAGTTCAACAATATAAGGCAGAAGAAAATACTCTATAATTCCTAAAACCAGGAAAACAAGCTGTGACCAGATAAAAAACAAAAATTTCTGTGATAATTTCATATTAATAATATTATCCTTTTTTTACCGTGGAGGCTATAATTAATTCAGAAAGGATAACAAAAAAATGGATAAAATCTACGATGTAATTATTATAGGATCTGGCCCAGCCGGTCTTAGTGCTGCCATATACTGTGCAAGAGGCAATCTCTCATGCATGGTTATTGAAAAAGAAGTCTATGGCGGCAAACTTTCCAAAACCTATGAAATAGACAACTATCCCGGCGTGGGAAAAATATCAGGAGCTGAGCTGGCCCAGAAATATGTTGATCAGGTTAAAAGCTTTAATATCGAAATAATTACAGCTGACATAAATAGAATAGAAAACCTGGATACATGTAAAAAACTTAGTGCCACAAACGGGAATAGCTTTCTGGCCAGAAATATCAT
>DBOW01000139.1:5756-11142 GCA_002299675.1 Solobacterium sp. UBA636 | reverse complement strand
TGCGATGGTTTCTTCTATCGCAAAAAAGATGTAGTGGTAATAGGCGGTGGCAATTCGGCACTGGAAGAAGCTCTGTATCTGGCAAAACTCTGCAGCAGTGTCACCATAATCATCAGAAGAGATGTCTTCAGAGCTGACAGAAGCGTTATTGACAAGGTATTGAGTTCAGACAGAATCCGGGTAATCTATAAATCACTGCCTGAAAAACTCATTATTGAAGATGATGTCCTTAAAGGGTTAATAATCAGAAACGTTGAAGATGGATCGCTTAGAGAAATTGAATGTACCGGAATTTTCCCTTATATTGGACAGAGCGCAAATACCTCTTTCCTTGATAAATCGATACTCGATTCAAAAGGCTACATGATTGTAAATCCAGATATGTCTACCGCAATCGAAGGTATCTATGGAGCAGGCGATGTTATTGCCAAAGGCTTAAGACAGGTGGTCACAGCCGCCAATGATGGAGCTATAGCCGCCAATTCAATCATTAACAGACTTTCTTAAAAAAATCATCTGGAATCCAGATGATTTTTTAATTAAGCTCTTGATGAATATTTGCCGTCGGCAGTAGAAACAATAATTCTTTCGCCTTCGTTGATGAACATTGGAACCTTTACAGCCAGACCGGTTTCACATACTGCGTTCTTTAAAGCATTTGTTGCAGTATCACCCTTTACAGCAGGTTCACATTCAGTAAGTTCAAGTTCTACCTTATCAGGCAGGATAAGACCAAGGATTTCACCCTGATAAATCATGATGTTTACATCAAGATTGGCAACCAGGAAATTGCATTCCCATTCCAGCTTGTCCTTTGGAATTTCAATCTGTTCATAAGTTTCCTGATCCATGAAAACCATCATATCGCCACCATCATAAAGGAACTGCATTGGTCTTTTATCGATGTAGGCTTCTCCTACCTTATCACCAGAAATTAAACTTAATTCCTTCACAACTCCAGTTTTAGGCTGCTTAACCTTAACCTTAACCTTCATCTTGGCCATAGCAGTTTTGTTTAACTGAATATCGATGCATTGGTATAATTCATTTTCCCAGGTAAAACACTGACCTGGCTTGATTTCAGTACAGTTGATCATAAATATCTCCTTAAATTTTTACCTAGTCATTATATATTAATCAACTCTGTTTTTCCAAATAAGTTTAGCTAAACAGCCACTTTAGAATAAAAACAGCCTCTTTTATAAACAGCGAAAGAATAATAGCCTCACATAGAAAGCCTGCATATTCCTCCATAAGTTCCCTCATCTGGCAACCCCATAGACCACTGCATCTTTTATAACCTCACCAAACAGAGGTATTTCAACAGAATATATATGGCCTATTTTAAGACATCTTTCATCAATTCTTTCATAAGTGAAACCACTTCTTTCTTCATAAACCAGATTATTTGCCGAAACCTCTTCAACATGACTGTACAGCAGATTATGATGATAGATAATCTGAAACTGCATGGAAACTACGCCAAAGAAAGCCAGCGATATTATCAGCATCATTATCATGCTTACCATGTTTTCTACCAGTAATTTCATCAGTCTTCACCTCCGCCTACAAAACTATAGCTTGCATAAGATGAATAGACTTCATAGTTTTCAATGACATTTCCCAGCTTCACATTATTATTCAGACTGGCTAAAAAACCAATAAACACGCTCAAAGCCAGTACACCTGTCACAAAATAGATAATCATCAGCAGATATTCCTTAAACAGTTCTTTCATTGCATAACCATCCTTATCATCTCTTTTACATCGCTTCCAAGTATCTCGAAAAAGAAATTAATTATCAGCACAGCACAGACGATGCTCAGTATAAACAATGCCATCTCGCTCATCATTTCACGCATAGAGTTTCCCCAGGTATTCATTCAGAACTTCAGCATATATATCCTTCTGCCACAGGGAATTGTCATACAGCGAAGAAGAATCTCTGATATAGCGGTTATAAACCTCATAGCTGCATGTACTGGACTCAATGTTTATATAAGAATCAGGGCTCACTCTTAAACGCTGATCACGGTCATAAATGGAAGGATCAACGCCACTGCAGACAACTTTAATATGTTTCAGTGCAGGTTTTTCGCTAAATTCATACTCTCTGTATGTTCTTGCGCCCGAAATAAAATCAAAGCGTTTCAGCAGCCTGTCATCATCTCCATATATAGATAGCTCCGGGGTACAGTCAAAATATTTGCTTTCGTCAGATACCATATATGAAGTTGCATCTATATAAAAATCAGACAGTCTTACTTCATCATCAAAAAATTTTTCAAATATCACATTATCATTTCTGGCATTCAGATTCTGTTTTTCAAATTTCAGATTCTCTTCATCTGTATCAGTTTCTTCCAGTACATCCACAATATTAATATTCTTTACATCTTTAACCAGATTATTCTTTGCGCTGATATCTACCATAATTATTCCTTTTGAGGCATTTGCCTGTACTTTAATTTCATATTCATCTTTATTATCAACAAGTCCCATAAAAGACTCGACAAAACAGTTTTCATATTCATCATCTGAAAAAGTATCTTCAATACCCTTTAGTCTTGAAACGGTTACTTCCTTCATTTTTTTCTGGGTTTGTTCAACTGCGATTTTAGAAGCTTTATCCAGCTCATTGGCAAGAATAACTGTTTCAGCTAAGGAAAGAAGCATCGCCATCACAATCACAAAGATGGCTACAAGACCAAAACATTTCACCAGTATTCTCATTTTGTAACCATGCTCCCAAGATTATTCATCAGATACATAAACATAATAAACATTGATACTATCATCTGCAGGGAAAAGAAAATCATTGGCAGAAAACCTATCAGATTGGCACTTCCCAGAGCGTCAGAATTCCTCAGTTCCTGAGATTTGTTAAGCATTGACTGATTACGTTCAATCAGATAGCCCACTCTTTCATTTACTTCTTTCTTTGATACATTATTCAGCGAATACAGTAGCCTCATTGAAGCTCTGGCATCTTCTACATCATATTCCTCCAGAAAATCATTGTAGGGTTTTATAGATGAAGGATCTTTGCGGGCTGCTGAGAGAAACTTATACAGTTCTTTACGGAAAGGATAGGAGAAAGAAGAAATACTGTTCTCCACTGCATTGAGCACTGTCATCTGAGAAATGTTAAGATAAATATCTCTAAGCCACATAGGAAACTCCATTTTAAACTGCCTGTCAAGATAATTTCTGTCACTTGCATACTGCAGCTTTTTCTTGAACAGTATAAACAGTCCAAGTATACCAAGCACCATCGCATAATCTCTTCTTCCCTTAAGAAATACCGCCAGCGCAAAGACTATCAGAATAAAACCGAATATGTACTCTTTTGGAAACAGCTTTTTCTGATCCCTGTTAATTCTCAGATATATCTTTCTTGATTTTGTTTCATCTTCTTTTTTAAGGTCCTCCATAAGCCAGCTGCCATTCATTTTGCTGAGAAGTACAGCTATGGTGATTAATATCAGTACTATAAAGACAGTATTGGAAAACTGATAGGCAGGACTTTCAATAAAACCGGCAAAGAATTCATTAGACGAATAAATGTAGACAAATATCACATTCATCAAAAGCGTCATGATGCATAAACCACTGAGCTTATTTCTTTTATCAGCTATTTCCTTCTGAAACTGGTAATTCTGTTTTATCCAGAACTCCACATCATTGTAGAGATTGGCCGCAACTTCTTTATAGTCAATTGAACTTGAAAGCTCAACGCTCGTCATAAATTCATGTACAGCTTTAAGTCTTGAACAGGGATATTCCTTTTCAATTATCTTCAAAGAATTCCTCAAAAGTTCTGCATCCGAACTTGTGTTTTCCAGATAGCTTAAAGCTTCATCCACCTTTTCTTTCATTTTTCCCTGTGTCAGAGTGCTAAGTTCTCTTAAAGTATAGTTGATTTTACTTTTCTGCATAAAAACCGGAATAACATTGGAAAGATAATCCACCAGCATCTCAAACCTTTTTGTTTCACCATTGAAAGACAGCACGGCAATAATGATGAATGGAATAATAAGCAGTGAAAAAATAAAAACCATAAGCAGATAGCCATTCCTTAAGCCAGTAAGCCAGGCTATAAATTCCACAAACGCAATTATAGCCAGAGCCTCAAAGATCAGGTCAGTATATCTGTAATGGTAACCATAACGGTTTATTTTCTGTTTAATGTTTCTAAATCCATATTTTTTCATATTCTTTATTCCTTCAGTTTTTTTAAAGTATCAATATAAATCTTCAGAAATTCTTCTTCCCTGTTATACACAAATTTTTTCAGTATTCTTTCAGGAATGAAAGAGTACTGAACAGTTCCATCTTTGATCAGTGTAGCTATGGTGTTTTTCTTATTTTCTCTGTCAAAGAAACATATCTGGTCAATACTTCTTTTTACCCCGTCTTTTCCAAAATCAGCTTTAACTTTAATGGCGTAGTCAAAGAAGGTGTAAATGTCATTTTCAAAACCATTACGAACATTGTCACCAGCCATATTCATAATACGGTCAGGTATCTCCCAGACATTCTCTGCATGAATAGAGGTTAAAGCCACACAGCCTGAAGATGCACCCTCAATTATCCTGAGAATATCCCTTCCCCGGGATTCAGAAATAATCAGCCACTTGGTGTTAAGCCTTAATGCATCTTTAATTGCCGCTTCCTGGGAAAACATATCAGATATTTTCATTGAATAAATATCTTTCTGAGGATAAATATCCTTGAGTCTGAGCTCCAGTGTATCTTCAACCGTGACAATAGGATCAAGTTCAGGAATAAAGGCGCACAGATATTTTTCCAGCTCCGTTTTTCCCGCTCCGACATCTCCGCACACAATTCCCGACAGTCTGGCACGCATCAGGCAGGGCAAAAGTTTCAGAATATACTCACTCGCATAGCCTTCGGCTATCAAGTCTTTGTTTAAAAGTCGAGAGACGGAAGGTGTCTTACGTATCGCAAGAGCCACCTTCCTGTCTCCAGAAACCGAGGCATGTTCAGCCTGGATTCTTAATTCCTTTGTCTCTGCCATCAAAGATGGCTTAGACAGATTGAAATTTTCATTGACCGAGTTAGCGATGACGCTGGTAAAAATCTTCAGCCATTCCTCATCAAGCTTGACGCTGTCTTCCAGATAGCGTCCTTTGTTTAAATCCGTTATCCAAAGATCAGACCCGTTCCACTTGATGTCAGTAACATTTTCGTCCTCGATATAGGGCCAGAGATCTTTGAACAGACTTTCATCCGCAACTATGTCCATAGTTTAGCCTACCGCTGGTATAGAATCAGTCGCAAACGCCGTGAACGAATCAACAAGATCTGACATTGAATCAGAGAATACTCCACGGAATGTAGGATTATTCACAATAGCGATCA
>DBOW01000139.1:3125-5710 GCA_002299675.1 Solobacterium sp. UBA636 | reverse complement strand
ACGATTGCAGCAACAATGGCAAAGCCATATTCTTCAAAAAATGCTTTCATAATTTTTTTCCTCCTATTATTGTTATTGTCAAAAAAATTGAAAATTCCTCACTTTTTTTCAAAAAAACTGCATTTTTCTTTAAAAAACTGACTTTTTGGGGTAAAAAAATAAAAAAATCGATAAAAATCGATAAAAAATCTTTCAACAAAAAAACACCAGAAACTGGTGTTTTAAATCTGTGATTTCAGATAGGCAAAGAGGAATTCATTAATATCGCCATCCATGACTTTATTGATGTTTCCTTCTTCATATCCTGTACGATGATCCTTAACAAGCGTATATGGACAGAAAACATACGATCTGATCTGAGAACCCCATTCAATCTTTTTCTGATCGCCTTTAAGAGCTCTTTTTTCAGCCTCTCTTTCTTCAATAGCCTTCTGGTACAGTTTAGACTTTAATACCGCCATACATCTTTCACGGTTCATTATCTGAGAACGTTCGGATTGCGAGAATACAACAATTCCGGTTGGAATATGACGGATTCGCACGGCCGAATCGGTTTTATTAATATGCTGACCACCAGCACCACTTGAACGCATGGTATCTATTTCCAGATCTTTTTCATCAATGGTGATATCTATTTCATCATTGAATTCCGGAGTAACTTCCACCGAGGCAAATGAAGTGTGTCTGCGGGCACCGGCATCAAAAGGAGATATTCTTACAAGCCTGTGTACACCTGATTCACCCTTAAGATATCCATAGGCTTTATCACCCTTAATTACAACCGAGCAGGATTTAATGCCTGCTTCATCGCCATCCTGATAGTCAACAACTTCGAAGGAATAGCCGTTTTTGGCAGCATAGCGCTGATACATTCGATACAGCATACTGGCCCAGTCCTGCGATTCAGTACCGCCAGCTCCCGGATGTATCTCCAGTATGGCATTGGCATGGTCGTAGTCATTGGAAAGAAGCACCGACATCTCAAATTCTTCAAAATGACTGTTTACTTCTTCGTATTCATCATTCAGCAGATCAAACAGTTCCTGATCATAGTTTTTGTTTAATTCATTCAATGACTCGTCCATGTCTTCAAGTTCAGACAAAGACTGCTCATATTTTGATATGAGCTCCTTGTCCATATTAAACTCCTGAATAACAGTTCTGGCTTTTTTCTGATCATTCCAGAAATCAGCCGACTGCTGCATAAGGTCCAGTTCCTCTACTCTCTTCTTTAAACTAGCGATGTCAAAGAGAGTCGCCTAAATCTTTTAACTTCTTTAAGGAAGTGTTTAGGCTCTGGCGCATTTCATACATTTCCATTTTTATTTCTCCGCCTTTGTGATTACTTTTAAATTATTACAGAAAATAACTACATCTTTCGAAATAGTATTCATCATTTCTTCAAACAGTTCAAATCCTTCTTCAACATATGCCTGTAAAGGATTGTTCTGTGCATAGCTTCTTAAATGTATGCCATCTCTTAATTTAGACATAACATCAATATGGTTTACCCAGGCTCTGTCAATCATTCTAAGACAGATAGTTTTTTCTAATGGAAGAACCTGAGCCATTACTGGCTTAATTTTATCTTCATATGCCTTAAACGAAAGTGCCTTAACAGTTTCAAGACATTCATCCTTGTTCTTGCCTGATATGTTGTCGATATCAAAAACAGTTCCAAATGACTTCATGGCCGATACAATGCCTTCATAATCAACCATTTCCTTTTTGCCATCGACTGTCACATGTTCTGTTACTACATCTTCACAGAGTCTGTCAAACATTGATTTAACAACTGTATGAATATCTTCGTTTTCCAGAATATAGTTTCTTTGAGCATACATCGTTTCTCTTTGCTGGCGAAGAACATCATCATAGTCAAGCAGATTCTTACGGATATCAAAGTTTGTACCCTCTACACGCTTTTGTGCTGAAGTAATAGCCTTGGATACGGTCTTGTTTTCAATTGGCTGATCGCCCATCTGAGTGAAAAGACCCTGAATTCTTTCCGAACCGAATCTAATCATCAGGTCATCTTCCAGTGATACATAGAACTGTGATCTTCCTGGGTCACCCTGTCTTCCTGAACGACCTCTTAACTGATTATCAATACGTCTTGATTCATGTCTTTCAGAACCAAGCACACACAAGCCGCCCAATGCCCTTGATTCATCATTAAGCTTAATATCCGTACCACGTCCAGCCATATTGGTCGCAATAGTTACCTGTCCTGGCAGACCGGCCTTGGCAATAATTTCAGCTTCTCTTTCGTGATTCTTGGCATTCAGTACTTCATGTCTGATTCGCTGTGCCTTTAAACGTTTAGAAATAAGTTCTGAAGTCTCAACCGAAATAGTACCAACCAGAACTGGCTGACCTTTTTCATGCAGCCTTTTGATTTCTTCAATAAGCGCCTTATACTTAGCTTCCTTAGTGCCAAAAATAAGATCTTCTTCATCAACTCTGGCTACTGGCCTGTTGGTTGGAATTTCGACAACTCGCATATTGTAGATAGACAGAAATTCCTCTTCCTCTGTTTTAGCCGTACCAGTCATACCAGCCAGCTTATTGTAAAGTCTGAAGAA
>DBOW01000139.1:865-3029 GCA_002299675.1 Solobacterium sp. UBA636 | reverse complement strand
GGCATCTTACGGCCAGTATTTGGATCTACAATGACAATTTCATTATTCTCTACAACATAGTCTACATCTCTCTTCATGATGTAGTTAGCCTTTAAAGCCTGATTAATATAGTGCACAAGTGCTGTATTTTCAAGCTTATAGAGGTTGTCTACCTTAAAGAATTTTTCGCCTTTATGCACACCTTCTTCAGTAAGCTGAACATTACGGCCTTTAACATCGATTACATAATCTTCATCCAGAACAAGTCTTCTTACAAACTTGTTGGCATTTAAATATTCTGCAGCTGTCTTTCTCTGACCGCCGGAAATAATTAAAGGGGTTCTGGATTCATCGATCAGAATTGAATCGACTTCATCAACCAGAGCGAAATTAAGCTCACGGAGTACTCTGTCTTCGATTCTGGTTACCATGTTATCTCTTAAATAGTCAAAACCAACTTCTGCATTAGTTGTATAGGTTACATCACATTCATAAGCCTTACGCTTTTGAGCAGGTGTAAGTTCACGTTTATTCAAACCTACAGTCAGACCAAGAAATTCATGAATTTTTCCCATCCAGCCAGCATCACGCTCAGCCAGATATTCATTGACCGTAATTACATGAACACCATGTCCAGACAGGGCATTGAGATATACAGCCATAACTGAAGTAAGTGTTTTACCCTCACCTGTCTTCATTTCAGCTATATCGCCTCTGTGCATTACCAGCGCACCTTCAAGCTGGCAGGGATAAGGGAATTCGCCGATTACACGTTTTGCAGCCTCACGGCATACCGCAAAGGCTTCCGGCATAATATCATCAAGCGTCTCACCGTTTTTCAGTCTTTCTCTGAAATATGGTGTTTTAGCTTTAAGTTCACTATCACTTAAACCAGCCATCTCACTTTCCAGAGCGAGTACAGGCTGAATACTTTTTTCAATATCTTTTAAAACTTTTTTATCGTTATTCAGAAAATCAAATAGTCCCATAAATTTCTCCAATCAGTATATATTGTAACATTACTTTTTTGAATTCCATATGAATTAGTCCACTCTGGCCAGTACCAGAGCTCTAATTTCCTTTGCGTAAGGCTTTACAGCCTTAAATACCCCTTTTAAAGTAGAACCGCTGGTGCAGACATCATCCACAATAAGAAGCTTATCGCTTTCCTTGCCTTCATAGACATAATTGTCAATCATCAGACTTCTTGAAGCCAGATCCTTATTCTGCTGACAGAGCTCCTTCTTCATTTTTAATCCCCTCACTTCCTCAAGATTAAGCACAGAAAATATCTGTTCAAGATGATTAAAACCACGCTGTTCAAGTTTCTCCTTACTGCTTGGAACATACAGTATCTTATAGCCATAATACTTGATCATCAGCTTCTCTTTTATTCCATAGAGAAAAACATCCTTTAAAGCCTCATCGTAACACTCCTTATACTGCAGCAAAAGCTGTTTAAAAAGCGAATTATAAGAATAGAAATACTCACACTTCACTCCATCAAGCATAAAATGTCTCTGTCTTAGACCCAGTTCCCTGCGACAGTGACTGCACAGCATATCTCTTTCAAATAAAAGCGAATAAAAACTCTCAGTAACTATTTCTCTATCACAGTACAGACACTTCATATTTTCTGTTTGCCTCCTTTAACTGATTTATGCATCCCCTTATATCCTTTGAAAAAACAGAAGAAATAATATAGGCTTCTCCTGTTTCGCTGTTCAGGCCTCTTCTGACTCTGCCCACAATCTGTACAAGTGACGAAGTATCAAAAGCATCCGGATGATCATATAATATATATACCGATATACGATTTAATGATATTCCCCTCTCTAAAACTGTAGTAGATATCGCATATCTGTATACACCATTTCTAAACTTAAGAATATTTTCATCTCTTTTCTCATAATCAGAATATACATAACAGACACTGAAAAACGGTTTCAGAAGCCGATAAACAAGTACCGCCATCTTCTTTGAAGAAACAAAAATTATCCCCTGCTCAGGACATTTTCTAAGCAGAAAGATCAGACTCAGATAAATAAACAGATTAGGCATATAAAGAACTTTGGGAATATACATCGGTTTAAGACTTGGCCTTACATATAGATTAACTTCTTCACACTTCATCTTTTTAAGATACAGATTAAGAAAATCATTTACGGTAGCGGTTGAAAAAACA
>DBOW01000139.1:453-741 GCA_002299675.1 Solobacterium sp. UBA636 | reverse complement strand
TCAAAACTTTGATAATAGCGATACAGCTGATGAGTTGTGCAGATTATCAGGTCTCCTGTAAGCTCATCATGATGTCCACCATATACAGATACTACCTTGGCCTGATTAAATACCTTTTTAAAACGGCCAGTGAGTTCGATTACTACTTCTCTTCTTGGTATTGCGTAAGCGACCCTAAGTCCTTTTTTGAGATAATAGCTGATGCTTTGAGCCACAATATCCGTTTTACCGGCACCGGTAACACACTTTAAAAGTACATTTTTATCCTCCTTCAAATACTCAAGTGTT
>DBOW01000139.1:218-357 GCA_002299675.1 Solobacterium sp. UBA636 | reverse complement strand
CAGGGGCTTTAAGTCTTCTTCTATCAGAATTCGTTTAAATGCTACACATTTACGGCAATAATAGCCCTTCGAACCCAAATAAAAATAACTTATATCCTGGTTGCCACATCTTTTGCACTCCATATATAAGTTATTGTCA
>DBOW01000139.1:0-134 GCA_002299675.1 Solobacterium sp. UBA636 | reverse complement strand
AAAAAATCGATAATTTTTTCGGCCGCATCCCTGCCGCTTCGGCCGGCAAAGGCTACAGTTGACTTATTATCCGCAAGGTCACCACCTACAAATATAGCTTCTTTTGAGCTCATCAGATTTTCATCCTTAACAAT
>DBOW01000059.1:16066-16673 GCA_002299675.1 Solobacterium sp. UBA636 | reverse complement strand
AATGTTATGAGTAAAGATTTTAACTGGAAGCCTTATCTTATATTTATAGGTATTGTGGCTATTATCTGCTTGTTTATTAACTGGAGAATAAGCGCTGGACTTGCTGCTGGTACGTTTACTTATTTTGTTAATGATAAGCTCAATGAGAAAAAGTTTCCAAGCTTAAGTGGAAATGGCAGGGCTCTTGGCTCAATGACACTGTTCATGTTACTGCAGGGTGCACTTATTGCCCTTTGTGCAGTAGGCTGCTGGTTTTTAGGCAGACTGTACAGTTTCCTTGCGGCTTTTGTGGCTTTAACTGTTCCTACTTTTTATTTTATTATTCGGAGTGTGAGTAAAAAATGACTATCACGATTCAATCTGTAGTTCCGGTAATTATCGGAATAACTATCTTTCTGGTTATACTGTTCAAATGGGCAAATACCAAGCTGGAGGCTTTTGATCCTCTAAGTAAGCCAACTGGGGTTGTGCTTCTATGTATCATGTTTGTGGAGTTTATCGATGGCATGATAGAGGATATTATGGGCAAAAGATCAGTTGCCAAGATTGGACCATATCTTGGTTCAATTGCGATTTATATCGTACTGGCTCAATGGGTATCACTGCT
>DBOW01000059.1:0-15992 GCA_002299675.1 Solobacterium sp. UBA636 | reverse complement strand
TATCTGATGATTCAGAGAACTGACATCAGGTGTAATGGTATAAAGAGCTGGCTGCATGCCTTTATTGAACCAATATTCTTATTCCTGATACCAAATATTTTCGGTAATATTGCGCCACTGTTGTCTATGTCGCTGCGTCTATACGGCAACAACGTATCAGGTACAATTATTATGCAGCTGTTGTACACTTTAGGTAACAACATATCTAATTTCTTCTGGTCCGTCTTTGGACTTAAGGATATATTTAACTTCGTCGGTCCAATTATCGCGGCACCACTACATTGTTACTTTGATCTGTTCTCTGGATTTATCCAGATGTACATCTTCATTATGTTAACGATGGTGCTTGTAGGTAACACGATCCCAGAAGATCAAAGAGATTAAAATAGGAGGAATTACAAATGACAGATTTAGGTTTAATTGCGATTGGTGCCGGTCTTGCGATTCTTGCAGGTTTAGGTACTGGTATCGGTGAAGGTATCGCTGCATCTAAGGCAGTTGAAGCTGTAGGTAAGAACCCTGAAGCTGAATCAAAGATTAGAACAATGCTTATCTTAGGCTGTGGTTTAACAGAAACTGTTGCCATCTATGGTATGCTGATTGCATTCTTAATCATGTTTGTATTAGGCGGAAGAGTTTAATTTAAGAAAGAGGAAGTAAGAGATGGTAAACTTTGATGTTCAAGGATCATTGATGCCAAATCTCTATACTATGATAGTGCAGTTATGCGCAACCCTCATCATTTTCCTATGCATTAAAAAGTGGCTTTGGAAGCCTGTAAAAAATATTCTGGCTAAAAGAGCAGATGCCATGCAGGCATCGCTTGATTCCGCCTTTGAGCAGAATGAGGAAGCCAGAGTAAATCTGGAAGCAAGCAGAAAGGAACTTAATGACGCCAAGGAGTCATCAAGGGAAATTATCGATGCTGCCAGACAGGAGGCTGTTAACTTAAAGAACGAAATCGTTTCAGATGCCAAGCGTCAGGCTCAGGCTAAGCTTGACCAGGCTGATGAAAAGATTGCCAGAGCCAAAGCAGATGCTCAATCTGATCTGCACGATGAGATGGTGTCTGTAGCTATGGCAGCTGTTTCTAAGTTACTGGATGAAAAAGCTACCAGCAAGGATGATGAAGAGGCTATCGATAAGTATATTAAAGAGGTTAAGAAGTCATCATGAGCCTTGTTGCTAAGAGATATTCGGAAGCTTTCTTTTCCCTTGCGTTAGATAAAAACAAGGTAAGTGAATACAAAGAGGATCTTAAGCTGGTGCTTGACACTTTTAAGGGTGTTGATTCCATTGATCTTTTCTTTGCATCGGAAAAAATTACCAAGCAGGAAAAGAAGGATCTGATTGAAAAGAGCTTTAATGAAAAAATTTCTGTGGATGCCAAAAATCTGCTTAAATTACTGGTTGATAAGGGCAGAATGGGCTATATTACAGAAATTGCTGAGGATTATTTTCATTTAGCAAACGAGAATTTGAATATTTGCGAAGGTCTTATCGAATCTGTCAGACCTATAGATGAAACTCGAATTAAAGAGCTTGAAACCCTGCTGGCTAAAAACGGCCAGACAGTGGTGCTGAAGCAGAAGATCAACAAGAGTCTGATTTCAGGTTTCCGCATTACTTTAAACAACGAAGTAATTGATGGATCAATGAAATCCAAGATTGATCAGATGCAAGATTTACTAAGTAGAAAGGTGAAATAGTTATGGAACTAAAACCTAGTGAAATTAGTGCCTTAATCAAGAAACAGATTGAAGGATACGACGACAAGATTGTTTCCGCTGATGTTGGTACTATCGTAAAAGTTGGTGATGGTATCGCTATTATCCAGGGCTTGGCAAATGCTATGTCTTCAGAACTGCTTCTGTTCCCGAATGATGTATATGGAATGGTACTGAACCTTGAAGAAGATGCGGTTGGTGCCGTACTTATGGGTGATGATACCAACATCAAAGAAGGAGATGAAGTAAGACGTACCGGCAGAATCGTCGAGGTTCCTGTTGGTGACGAAATGCTGGGCAGAGTAGTAAATGCCTTGGGACAGCCAATTGATGGCGGTCCAGCTATTGATGCCAGAAAAACCAGACCAGTCGAAAGAGTCGCACCAGGCGTAATGACCAGAAAATCGGTTTGTCAGCCTTTGATGACTGGTTTAAAAGTTATCGACTCCATGATTCCAATCGGCAAGGGCCAGAGAGAATTAATTATCGGTGACCGTCAGACTGGTAAAACAGCCATTGCGGTAGATACAATTCTGAATCAGAAGGATTCTGGTGTTAAGTGTATCTATGTAGCCATCGGTCAGAAAGCTTCAACCGTTGCCCAGATTGTAGAAAAACTAAGACAGAATGATGCGATGAAATATACAACTGTAGTCTGCGCTACTGCATCTGATTTATCACCTTTACAGTACATTGCCCCATATGCCGGCTGTGCAATTGGTGAAGAATGGATGGAAAAGGGCGAAGATGTACTGATCGTTTATGATGATCTTTCTAAACATGCGGTTGCCTATCGTACAATGTCTCTGCTTTTAAGAAGACCACCAGGAAGAGAAGCTTATCCAGGTGATGTATTCTATCTGCACTCTAGACTACTGGAAAGAGCGGCTAAGCTTTCAGATGAACTTGGAGGCGGTTCTTTAACTGCTTTACCAATTATTGAAACTCAGGCTGGTGATATTTCTGCCTATATTCCAACAAATGTAATTTCAATTACTGATGGACAGATATTCCTGCAGACTGAATTATTCAATTCCGGTGTAAGACCAGCTGTTGATTCAGGTTTATCAGTATCCCGTGTAGGATCTGCAGCCCAGACCAAGGCTATGAAGTCGGTATCAAGTTCTTTAAAGCTTGATCTGGCACAATACCATGAAATGCTGTCATTTGCCCAGTTTGGATCAGATCTGGATGCTTCAACCAAGGCTCAGATTGACCATGGTGCCAAGCTTACTGAACTGCTGAAACAGCCTCAGTATTCGCCATTTACTGTTTCTGAACAGGTATTATCACTGTTTGCGGCTAAATACGGCTATCTGAATACTGTCAAGGTTGAACAGGTTAAGGAATTTGAAAGCTATATGTTAAAGTATTTCAAGACTAATGCACCTGAAATACTGGATGAAATTAAGAATAAGGGTATTTTAGACAAAGATCTGACTGAAAACATTAAGTCAAAGATGTCTGAATGCCTGAATGAATTTGATAAGATTTACGGAGAAAATTAATGGCTGGTAATAAAGCTGCTATAAAGTCACGAATCAAATCAATAAACGCTACCAAGAAGATAACCGGAGCGATGGAACTTATCGCTTCCGCCAAGCTTTCCAAGCAGAGAAATCAGATGTTCAAAAACAGGGAATATTCCTCGGTTTTAAAGGACACTGTTAATCAGATTTTAAGTGGTGATATTGATTCTGAGAGCGTGTTTCTGAAAAAGAAAGAGAATCCAAAGAAAGTATATATTGTTTTCTGTTCGGATTTAGGTATGTGTGGTGGCTATAATATCAACGTTTCTAAGCTGGCTGAAACAAAGATCTCCAGAGATGATAAGGTATTTGTAATTGGTACTAAGCAGTATTCTTACTATAAGCGCAATTTTAATGTAGTTAATGAAATGCTGCCTTCTGATACTGTCAAGTATTCTGACTTGAAGAAGATTGCGGATGAGGCAATTGAGATGTACAAGAACGACGAGGTTGGACAGATTGTCTGTCTATATACTCATTTTGTAAATAACGTTACTTTCAATGCTGAAGAAGAAGTAATCATTCCATGCAAAAAGGAAAAAGTTGAGAAGAAGTCTAATGTGGAAACACTCTTAGAACCAAACGCAGAAGAAATCCTGGAGAATCTGATTCCGATGATGATTGAATCTGAGGTCTATGCCAAGTGGCTGGAGTCTAAAGTAGCTGAACAGGGTTCTAGAAGATTCGCCATGGAAAATGCTACGGATAATGCCGAAGAACTTACTGAAGAGCTTCTGCTGGCTTATAACCAGGCAAGACAGGCTGCAATCACACAGGAAATCACCGAAATTGTTTCGGGTGCTGACGCTCTGTAGGAGGAAAAATGGAAAACACAGGAAAAGTAATACAGGTTATTGGACCAGTTGTAGATATCAGATTCCCGGAAGGCGATCTGCCTAAGCTGCACAACGCAATTGTCATTAAGGGTGAAAAACCTCTGACTGTTGAAGTTGCTCAGCATATGGGAGATGATGTCGTTAGATGTATCGCCATGGGCTCAACAGACGGCTTAGTTAGAAATGCTGATGCTTTAGATACTGGCGATGCCATTAAAGTACCGGTAGGAGATGAAATACTTGGACGTATGTTCAACGTATTGGGCGAAACTATCGATGGACTTGGCGATCTTGATCCAAATATTAAGAAGATGCCTATCCACAGAGCCGCTCCAACATTCGCTGAGCAGCAGACAAGTGCTGAAATTCTGGAAACTGGTATTAAAGTTATTGACTTATTATGTCCTTATGTTCGAGGCGGTAAGATTGGTCTGTTTGGTGGTGCCGGTGTAGGCAAAACCGTACTGATGCAGGAATTAATTCATAATATCGCCAAGGAACATGGCGGTAAATCCGTTGTTGCTGGTGTAGGTGAAAGAACCCGTGAAGGCAACGACATGTATCACGAAATGAAGGAATCAGGCGTATTAAAGAATACTGTTCTGGTATATGGTCAGATGAATGAATCACCAGGTGCCAGAATGAGAGTTGCCTTAAGTGCCCTGACGATGGCTGAATACTTCAGAGATGTTGAGAAACAGGATCTGCTGTTATTCATCGACAACATCTTCCGTTTCACTCAGGCTGGTTCGGAAGTATCGGCACTTTTAGGAAGAATGCCATCAGCCGTAGGCTATCAGCCAACTCTGGCTACTGAAATGGGCCAGCTGCAGGAGAGAATCACTTCTACTTCAAACGGATCAATCACATCTGTACAGGCTATCTATGTGCCTGCTGATGACCTGACTGACCCAGCTCCAGCTACAGCCTTTACACACCTTGATGCCAAGACCGTACTTGACAGAGGTATCGCAGCCCTTGGTATTTATCCGGCTGTTGACCCTCTGGAGTCTTCTTCAAGAATCCTTGATCCGCTGGTAGTGGGTGAGGAACATTATGAAGTAGCCCGTGGTGTACAGGAACTGTTACAGAGATATAAGGAACTTCAGGATATCATCGCCATCTTAGGTATGGATGAATTATCGGAAGAAGATAAGGTAACTGTTAACCGTGCAAGAAGAGTAAGAAATTTCTTATCTCAGCCATTCTCAGTTGCTGAACAGTTCTCAGGCTTAGAAGGTAAGTATGTACCGGTATCTGAGACAATCAGAAGCTTTAAGGAAATCTTAGCCGGCAAATATGATGATTTGCCAGAACAGGCCTTCATGATGGTTGGTACCGTTGAAGAAGCTGTTGAAAAAGCTAAGGGCCTGGCTAATGATTAAGACAAAGATAGTAACACCAGAGGGTGTCTACAGGGAGTTTGAGACCGCAATTTTAAATGTCCGCTCAACCGATGGACAGCGCGGTATTCTGCCAAATCATATGCCAACAGTACTGATGCTGGAAATATCAAGACTGGAGACTAAGGAAGAGGGCAAAAAGAAACAGTACGCAATAGCTGGCGGAATGCTCTATTTTGAAAACAATGTCGCAACAATTCTGGTTGATTCTATTGAATCACAGGAAGAAATTGATGAACAGAGAGCTCTGGCTGCCAAGTCACGTGCTGAAGAACGTCTTAACCGCAAGGATCCAAATGTTGATATAAGACGTGCAGAAGTTGCGCTTCATAAAGCAATCAACCGTATAAATGTAGTACACTATTAAGCTGTAAGCAAAACTTACAGCTTTTTTTCTGGGAAATTATTATAAACTATTTTTACATAATAAGGATTTGTATAAATAATAATTAAACCATTAATGATATAATTTTAACGGTGGAGGTTTTATTATGCCTGTAAATAAGAAAAGTGTTTATGGAGAAATCCAGATAACCGACAACGCGATCGCAACATTAGTGGGTACTGCGGTCAGTGAGTGCTATGGAGTTGTAGGCGTGACAGCTAAGAAAATGTCCGACAGCATCAACGACATACTAAAAAGAGAAAACTATGGTAAGGGAGTACTTATTACTAACAAAAATTCTATGATTATTGTAGATCTGTATCTGGTACTTGGCTATGGCGTAAAGATTTCTGAAGTTGTATCAGAAGTACAGAAAAGAGTTAAATATACGGTCGAAAAGGCATTAAATATGGATGTCAAAGAAGTAAATGTTCATGTTGAAGGGATAAAGGTTATATAAAAAATGAAAAAGATTAACGGTAAAGATTTCAAGGGTATGATTGCCTCCGGTGCAGCTAATCTTGAAAACAATGAAAAAGAAATAAACACACTTAATGTCTTCCCGGTACCGGATGGTGATACTGGTACCAATATGTCAATGACATTTACCAACGGTAATAAGGAAGCTGCTTCGGTAATGTCTGATGATATTGGTGTAGTAGCCAAGTCACTGTCTAAAGGTTTACTGATGGGTGCCAGAGGAAATTCTGGTGTAATTCTTTCCCAGATTTTCAGAGGTTTTGCCAAATATACAGCCGGCAAGGAATCCTTAAATGCCTTTGAAATTTCTGAAGCCTTCTTGGAAGGTGCCAGAGTTGCCTACAAGGCTATAATGAAGCCAGTAGAGGGTACAATCCTTACTGTAATCAGAGAAGCTGCCTGGTATGCCAACCATGATTTCAAGGACAATAAAAATATTACAGTTGAAGAATATTTCGAAAATCTCTTAAGATATGCCGATGATTCACTGGTACATACACCAGACCTGCTGCCAGCTTTACAGGAAGCGGGAGTAGTTGATTCAGGCGGTGCCGGTTTATTAAAGATTCTGGAAGGCTTCAAGGCCTATCTTGATGGCAATCCTGTTGTTAAGAAATCATGCGCAGCTGTAGAACTTACCCAGGAAGCTGCCAAGGAAGACTATAAGGGTTACAGCGTAGACTTAAGAGTTAAACTTAACCCAGAATACGCAACTAAGAAGTTTGATCTGGAAGTAGTAGCTTCAAGATTAAACAAAGAAGCTGACAACCTGAAATATTCAAGCGATAAGGATGTTCTGGAAGTAAGCGTAAATACTTTAAAACCTGGTGAAATCCTGAATATCTGCCAGAGATATGGCGAATTTATTTCGGTCAAGATTGAAAACCCAGCTTTAAAGGACTACAGGAAGGTTAAGGAATCAAAGAAGTATGGCATCATCGCCGTAGCTGCCGGTACCGGCATTACTGACCTGTTCTATGAACTGGGCGTTGATATTGTGGTATCTGGCGGTCAGACTATGAACCCTTCAACTCAGGACTTCATGGAAAAGATTGAAGAACTTGATAACTGTGAAACTATCTTCATTTTCCCTAACAATTCAAATATTGTATTAGCTGCAGAACAGGCCAAGATTATGGCAAATAAGGATATTGTCGTTATCCCATCTAAATCAATTCAGGCAGGCTTAAGTGCATTAATGCTGTTTAACCCTGATGCTGATAAAGATGATATTGAAGCTGAAATGAACGATGTAATCAGAAATGTCAAAGTAGCTCAGATTACCTATGCTGTAAAGAACACTTCATTTGATGGTGTAGAAGTAAAAGAAGGCGACTTTATCTCGCTTGTAGACAAGACTATACTTGATTCAAGTGACAATCTCAAAGATGTCCTGATTAAGACAGCTGACAAGCTGATTGAAAACAAGACAAAAGAACTGATGACCATCATCACAGGCGAAGGATCAGATCCAGCTATAACCGAAGAACTTGTTAAACATATCGAAGATAATTCAGACTTCGAGGTACAGCTGTTTGATGGCGGTCAGCCAGTATATTCATATCTGTTCGGTCTAGAATAAACATTATCGGGTATCTGAAAGATACCCTTTATTTTTAAAGGAGACGGCTAATAATGCGTATAGACTATCATGTACATACATATTATTCCGATGATTCAAAATATCCAATGGAAGAAGTGGTTAAAGATGCCATTAAACTCAAAATAGATGAAATATGTTTCACTGACCATGTTGACTACGGTATCAAAAATGATGTTGATGACCCTGTTAAAACCCCATGTCAGAATGTTGACTATGAAAAATACTTCAAAGAAATAGAATATCTGAAACAGAAATATCCAGATATCCGCATTAAAAAAGGACTGGAATTTGGCGTTCAGAGACATACTGCAGACAAATTCGATAAACTGTTTAACAGATACCCGCTAGACTTCGTTATTCTTTCCTGTCATCAGACAGATGATAAAGAATTCTGGACCCAGGACTATCAGAAAGGCAAGAGCCAGAAGGAATATAATCTTGGCTACTATAATGAAATCTATGAAGTGATGAAGGTATATAAAAACTATTCAGTACTTGGTCATCTTGACCATATTGTCCGCTATGATGAATGTGGTGTCTATCCCTTTTTGGAAATAAAAGACATTGTTACTAAAATACTTAAGCTGGCCATTGAAGACAATAAAGGTATTGAAATCAATACCTCAAGTGTCAGATATGGCCTGAAAGATACAACCCCATCTAAAGATATTATTAAACTATACAGAGATCTGGGAGGAAAAATAATCACCATCGGTTCTGATTCTCATAAGAAGGAACATCTTGGTGCCTATATCGATGAAACAAAGACCATGCTTAAAGATATGGGTTTTGAATACCTCTGTATATTTAAACAGATGAAACCAGAGTTTATAGAACTGTAAAGGAGACTTATGAAACTGTTTATTGCCTCAGATATCCATGGCTCAGCCCATTATACAAAACTGATGCTGGAACTTTATAAAGAAACAAAAGCCGAAAGACTGCTTTTGCTGGGAGATATTCTTTATCATGGACCAAGAAATGATCTGCCAGCAGAATACAATCCCAAACTTGTAATTGAAATGTTAAACAATATTAAAGACGAAATACTCTGCGTCAGAGGAAACTGTGAAGCTGAGGTGGACCAGATGGTACTTGGGTTCCCGTGCCTGGCTGATTATTGCCTGATTGAACTTGATAAACACACTGTTTTCGCAACTCATGGTCATAACTATAACCTCAATACTCTTCCGCCACTTAAAAGAGGAGATATCCTTTTACATGGCCATACTCATGTTTCCAGGTTTGAACACTTTGGAAATGACAACATCTATATCAATCCTGGATCAGTATCTATTCCCAAAGAAAACACAAAGCATAGTGTAATGCTTTATGAAAATAATAAGTTCTCTTTAATTGATATTGAATCAAAAGAAATAATCGAGGAATACACATTATGATTCAAGCAGTATTCTTTGATTGTGATGGCACAATACTGTCCCACAAAACTAATTCAGTACCTCAAAGCACAAAAACCGCCTTTGAAGAATTAAAAAAGAAGGGCATTAAAAGAGTTATGGCAACAGGCCGTCACACAAGTGAACTTGATGTTCTGCCTGTTGCTGGTCTTGAATTTGATGCCTATATTACTCTTAATGGGCAGTTGTGTCTTGATGGTAACAGAAATATTTACTCTGCTGATCCAATAGTTGGCGAAGATTTAGACATTCTGCTTCAGATATTCAATAAAAAAGAAGTTGCCATTGGCTTAGTAGAAAAAGATGAATTATATATCAATATCATCAATGATGAAGTAATTCAGGCTCAGAAAGCTATAAATACCCCGGTACCAGAAGTTAAGGAATATGATGGTAAAGAAATCTATGCGGCTATTGCCTTCTTAGACAGGGAACACGAATATCTGGTTAAAGAAAAACTGTTAAACTGCAAAATAACCAGATGGGACAGCCATGCCTTAGATATTATCTATAAAAACGGCGGCAAGGTAGAAGGAATCAAGTCTTATCTGAAACTCAATAACATTAATCAGAGTGAAACCATGGCCTTTGGCGATGGTGAAAACGATATGGAGATGCTTAAGTTTGTACAGACTGGCATAGCTATGGGTAATGGTGATAAGGAAGTCAAAGAAATCGCCGACTATGTAACAGATGATATAGATGAAGGTGGAATATATTCAGCTTTAAAACATTTTGGAATAATATAATAAACACGGGGCTGTTACAAAATAGCTAAATGGATTGGCTTGGCGTAACAGCCCCTTTATACTTATTTCTTTTCTTTATATGCAGCCTCAATGAAACCTCTGAATAATGGATGAGGGCGGTTAGGTCTTGACTTAAACTCTGGATGAGCCTGAGTAGCCACAAAGAAAGGATGGTCTTTAAGTTCGATCATTTCCACGATTCTGTCATCTGGGCTCTTTCCCACCAGCATTAATCCATTTTCTTCATATTCACTGCGGTAGTCATTGTTTACTTCGTATCTGTGACGGTGTCTTTCATAGACAAGTTCTTCACCATAGAGTTCATGAACTTTTGAACCAGGCACCAGTTTACATGGGTATGATCCAAGTCTGAGTGTTCCGCCAATATCGGTGAGATTGGATTTGTCTGGCATGATATGTATTACCTGATTGAGAGAATTCAGATCAAACTCTGAGGAATTGGCATCCTTATATCCAAGGACATTGCGGGCAAATTCAATAATTGAAAGCTGCATGCCTAGACATAATCCAAGGAAAGGCTTTTTATTGACTCTGGCGTAGTTGATGGCCAGAATTTTTCCTTCAATTCCTCTTTGGCCAAAGCCGCCTGGCACAATAATGCCATCGGCATTTTTCAGCACTTCAGAAACATTGTTTTCATTTAAGGATTCAGAATCAATCCAGTCAATATGAACATCAATAGAACCAGGAATACCTCCATGTTTAAGCGCTTCGGCAACACTCAAATAGGCATCATGCAGAGATACATATTTGCCAACCAGGGCAATATTGACTTTATATTTGAGATTCTGAATCTTATTTACCATTAAGGCCCATTCAGTCAGGTCTGGTTTTCTGTCTTCAAGATTCAGCGTTTTGCACACTACATCGGCAAGATGCTGCTCCTCTAAAGCCAGAGGCACTTCATAAAGACATTTCAGGTTGAGGTTTTCCAGTACATTTTCCTTTGGCACGTTACAGAAAAGGGCAATCTTGTCCTTGACACTTTGTTCAAGCGGCATTTCCGCACGGCAGACAATCACATCAGGCTGTAAACCCAGAGACTGCAGCTCCTTGACTGAAGTCTGAGTAGGCTTTGATTTCATTTCACCTGAGGCATGAAGATAAGGCACCAGGGTTACATGAATATGACAGGTATTGTTTAAACCGGCTTCATAGCGAAACTGTCTGATCGATTCAAAGAAGGGCAGGGACTCAATATCTCCAACGGTTCCGCCAATTTCTATTATCGCAATCTTGGTTTCACTGCATTCTTCATGATAGAAGCGCGACTTAATTTCGTTGGTGATATGAG
Source organism: Solobacterium sp. UBA636 (assembly GCA_002299675.1). GTDB lineage: Bacteria > Bacillota_I > Bacilli_A > Erysipelotrichales > Erysipelotrichaceae > Colivicinus. Next base: position 4,547 of record DBOW01000059.1, on the reverse strand, counting down.
GTATTACCTGCACAGTACCGCCATTGTAGTCACCGCGTCTTTCTTTCATCAGGACAGTATTGTAGATTTTACCGGTAGTGACATTGGAGTTTTTATCCAGATTTTCGTCAATAAATCGTTCATAATGTCCAAGGTCCAGATCGGTTTCAATACCATCTTCAGTAACATATACTTCACCATGCTGCACCGGATTCATTGTTCCAGGGTCAATATTGATATAGGGATCAAATTTCTGCATGGTTACCTTATAGCCTCTGGCTTTAAGAAGCCGGCCTAAAGAAGCGGCAGTGATTCCTTTTCCAAGTCCCGAAACAACACCACCAGTTACAAAGATATATTTTATACACATATTAATTCCCCTTTCAGAATATGTAAATCTTTTCAAAAAATCAAATTATGTTTCAAATTTTATTAAAAAAATTGGTCTAAATGTAGAATTATTTTTTTATTTTTTTTAGAATAGAATCAGTTTTTCACCCCCTGCTGAATTATAATGTAAATATTTTCATAAAAATGTAAAAATTTAAATATTTTTCATTTTTTTCTTTAAACTTATTTACATTTCTGAAAATGAGTTTAAAATAAGAAACATATTAAAGGCGACGACGAAGAAAAGTACTTCAGCAAGCCGATTATAGAGAGCCATTGGCTGGTGAAAAATGGCATCGACCCTGTAGGAAAGAACACTTTAACAGCTGCAATCTGAAAGGAAACAAGTAGGAAAGCCGGTATATCTTCCGTTAGTAGAGAGAAACTTGTAGGAGTTTTGAAAAAGTGGCCAATAAGGCAAGACAGGTGGCACCGCGGATTTTATTCGTCCTGTATATATAGAAAAGATGAATAAATGAGGAGGTGTTTTTATTATGTGTTCAATCTTAGGTTATTCATCAAAGGATGCTGACTATGATTCAATAGTTGAAGCATTCTATAAAACCAAATATCGTGGGCCAGATGATTCCAGAATCCTGAAAAAAGGTGAGGCAACACTGATGTTTCACAGACTGGCAATCATGGGGCTTGATGAAAAGGGTATGCAGCCTTTTGAGTTTGAGGATAAGGCTCTGGTCTGCAATGGTGAAATATATGGATTCCGTAAGCTTAAAGAAGAATTAATCGAAAAAGGCTATTCGTTCAAATCTGATTCGGATTGTGAAATTCTGATTCCTTTATATCTGGAAAAAGGTGTAGCGATGTTTAAAGAGCTAAACGCAGAATTTGCCATGATACTTTATGATGGAAAAAGTCTGATCGCTGCCAGGGATCCAATTGGCATTAGACCTTTGTTCTATGGCTATCTGGAAGATGGTTCAATTATTTTTGCCTCAGAGGCTATTAATTTAATCGGCATAGTAAAGGAAGTAACAGCTTTCCCGCCTGGTCACTACTACAAGGATGGTAAATTTGTAAGATATGCTGATCTGACTACAGTAGAAACATACAGCACAGATGGAATGGATGAGTGTTTAAAAAATATTCATGATAAACTGATTGAGGGTGTCAGGGTAAGACTTGATGCTGATGCGCCTGTTGGTTTCCTGTTATCAGGCGGCTTAGATTCATCTCTGGTTTGTGCCATATCACAAAAGTTTTTAAATAAACCAATTAAAACCTATGCCATTGGTATGGATAAGGATGCGATTGATTTAAAATATGCCAGGGAAGCAGCTGATTATATTGGTGCTGATCATACTGAAGTCTATATGACAAGGGAAGAAGTTCTTGATACACTGGAAGAGGTTATATCGATTCTTGGAACCTATGATATTACAACTATCAGAGCTTCCATGGGCATGTATCTCTGCTGCAGAAAGATTCATGAAATAGGTGAGGTCAAAGTACTGTTAACTGGTGAAATATCAGATGAACTGTTTGGCTATAAGTATACCGATTTTGCTCCGGATGCAGAAAGCTTTCAGTCAGAAGCCAAAAAAAGAGTCGATGAACTCTATATGTATGATGTACTTCGTGCAGACAGATGCATTTCGGCTAACTCTCTAGAAGCCAGGGTTCCCTTTGGTGACATAGATTTTGTAAAATATGTCATGTCAATCAATCCCGCAAGAAAGATGAACACCTACAACATGGGTAAATATCTTCTAAGAAAAGCCTTTGAAGAAGATAAGATTCTTCCAAGTGATATCTTATGGCGACAGAAAGCAGCTTTCTCTGATGCGGTTGGTCATTCAATGGTTGACGACCTGAAAGAATATGCAGAAACGAAATATTCTGATGAAGAATATGCTGAAAAGACTGAAAAATATGACTATGCCAGACCATTTACTAAAGAAAGTCTTTTATATAGAGAAATATTTGAGAAATATTATCCTGGACAGGCTAAAATGGTAAAGGACTTCTGGATGCCAAATAAATCCTGGGAAGGATGCAACGTTAACGATCCATCGGCCAGAGTATTATCAAACTATGGCGATAGTGGTAAATAAAAGAACAGGGGAGAAAAGATTATGGAATTAGAAAAATTTGGATCTTCAGTTTTCGGACTTGAAGAAATGGAAAAGGCTCTGCCTAAAGATGTGTTCTCAAAGTTTAAGAAAATCGTTAAAGATGAAGAAATACTGGACAAGAACACTGCCGATGCCATTGCGCATGCCATGAAGGTATGGGCACTGTCTAAGGGCTGCACACACTATACTCACTGGTTTCAGCCATTAACCGGCTCAACCGCTGAGAAACACGATGCCTTCTTAGACAAGGACAAGTCGGGTACACCTATTGCCCGTTTTAACGGCAAGTCACTGATTAAGGGTGAGCCAGATGCCTCTTCATTCCCATCAGGCGGCTTAAGATCAACCTTTGAAGCCCGTGGCTATACATACTGGGATTATTCTTCATTTGTATTTGTAAGAGATGGTGTATTATGTATTCCTTCAATCTTCATTTCCTATAATGGCGAATCACTAGACAAGAAGGGACCACTTCTTAAGTCAATGAAGTATGTAAGCGAAAAGGCTACTGAACTTTTAAATGTCTTAGGCTATGAAGATGTAAAGAAAGTAACCCCAATGGTTGGGCTTGAACAGGAATATTTCCTGGTAGACCGTCCATTATATAAACAGAGAATGGATCTGATGCTGACAGGAAGAACCCTGTTTGGTCATGCAGCTCCAAAGGGACAGGAATTTGATGACCACTACTTTGGTGCCATTCCTACCCGTGTGCAGGCCTTCATGAAAGAAGTTAATGAAGAATTATGGAAGCTTGGAATCTACGCCAAGACCGAACATAACGAGGTTGCACCAATGCAGTTTGAACTGGCTCCACTGTTCTGCGATGTAAATATTGCGGTAGACCAGAACCAGCTGATTATGGATATCCTTAAGCGTGTAGCTCATAAACATGGCTATGCCTGCCTGCTTCATGAGAAGCCATTTAATTCAATTAATGGTTCCGGCAAGCACAACAACTATTCATTAGTTTCAGATACTGGAATCAATGTATTTGATGCCGGAAAAACCGAAGAAGAAAACCTTAGATTCTTACTGTTTGTATCATGCTTTGTAAAGGCTGTTGATACTTATCCAGAACTCTTAAGAATTTCTGCCGCTAACCCAGGCAACGACTTCCGTCTTGGTGTCAATGAGGCGCCTCCTGCAATCATTTCAATCTTCCTGGGTGACTTTGTCGATGACATGATTGAATCACTATGCTCAGGCAAGAAGGATAAGAAGGATCTGGGAAATATTGCCGGTCTTCCATATATTCCAAAAGATGCCACCGACAGAAACAGAACTTCTCCTGTAGCCTTTACCGGAAATAAGTTTGAATTCAGAATGCTGGGATCAAGCGTATCAGCTTCTTTCCCTAATACTGTTTTAAACACAATCACTGCCGAAAGTATTGCCGAAGTTACACCAAGCTTAAAGGGCAAAACAAAAGAGGAACAGAAGGGTATTATCATTGATTACGTAAAGAAAGTATTCACTGAACATGTCAAGGTACTGTTCTCTAAAGACGGCTACTCTAAGGAATGGGTTATCGAAGCTGAAAGAAGAGGACTTCCAAACATTTCTTCTTCAATTGAAGCTGTTGATTACCTTGATATGGAAAAGAACGTAAAGCTCTTAAGCGAATCAGGTGTTCTTAGTGAAGTAGAAATCAAAGCCCGTAAAGCCGTTCTGGCTGGTCAGTATGACTCTTCTATCTCGCTGGAAGTAAAGACCATGCTGTATATGGCTGAAAGTTATATCATTCCTTATATGGTAAAAGAAATAACTTCTTACAAAGCTATTAAGGAAGATTCGGCATTTGCCGCTAAACGCTTTGCAAAGCTGGTAGGACTTTTGGATGAGCTTTCATCTAAACTTGACGAATTAAGAGCTGACTATGCCGATATTACCGCTATAGATGATTCTCTGCAAGAAGGTCTGAAGCTCCATGAAGTTGTAGTACCGCTGCTCAGTGATATTAAGGATGTAATCAACTCATACGAAAAGATTGCCTCTAAAGATATCTACAAGCTTCCAACATATCCTGAAATGTTATATTAATTCAATATCTAAGCCCAGGTTATTATCACCTGGGCTTATTAT
>DBOW01000093.1:6862-8718 GCA_002299675.1 Solobacterium sp. UBA636 | reverse complement strand
TTTTAACTGAATTTCTTATATTTTACCTGCACCTTCAGATTATTATTCCTGAATTTAAAATAAATTAACCTTAAAAAAAGAAGCAATGCCCACTTCGCATTACTTCTTAAATACCAGATTAGGATATATTTTCTCCATCTTCTCATCTGGATAAATATTATCAATAACTTCCGCTATAATATTTTCAGCAGGTTTATCATTAACTCTGTTCATCCATCTGAATACCACAACACCACTTAAACAATAGTCCAGCAGAAGAAATACAGTTGCCGCTACAGTAATTGTTTTACCTATCTTGTTTGGAATCTTAAGAATATACTGTGACATTAAAGGATAAAGATCCTTAATCCACCAGACACCCAGGATTCCCCAGAATATCGAATAAAGAAGACAGATACGCCCATTCAGATTAAATGGCAGAGCACTGTAGTCCCAGGAAGTTGAACCAAACAGCATCTCCTGAAAAAAAGAACACAGATACTCAACTACCGAACCTACAATCATGCCGCCAATAAAAGACAGCCAGACACCACGGTTACGGTACTTATACAGAAAGAACGAAAGACATACCGCGCCAAGACCATAAACAATATTGAATGGCCCAATAACTGTACAGGTTCTTGACTCGATATAGCCATTCTTAAACAGACAGAACAGCATCTCCACAATAACCCCGACAACAGAACCAATCACCATGATAAGCAGTATCTTATAGATATTCATTCCCTTGGCGAAATGTTCACCCTTTGATTCCTTATAATCAATTTCGGTATTGGAAGGAAGCCTGTCCTTAATAATTCCGCTCTTGGTATCCCTTCGACGGGCCTTAAGCTCATCTCTCATTGTGTCAGTTATCTTTATGGCCTTATTTAAATTGGCCGCAGTTCTGTTTAGAGAATCAAGCTCTCTTTTAACCACATCATCCAGCTGATCAAATATTTCTTCTCCACTTTCCTTCTTTGCCAGATCAACATACAGGCAATCAAGAGTTTCCTGTTCGTGGTCAGTCATCTTAATAAGCTTCAGACTCTGTTTTTCCAGTTCACTTTTATAATCCTTGTTTTCCATCATGTTACATATTTTACCCAAAAACAGTTTTACCCTCAACCAAAAAGTTTAAGTATCTACAAACTGACACATTTTGTCTAAAATCAGCTATAGTCATCATGATAAAATAGCCATATGTTACCTGAAAAATACCTGAACGAAATGAAACAGCTCCTGAATGAAGATTATGATAAATATCTCTCTTCATTTAACGACAAGCCAGTAAGCTCAATACGTATCAACGAATACAAAAAAGATAATTTATCTCTTCCCTTTGAAATGGAAAAAGTGCCCTTCATTCATAATGGCTATTACGTAAACGATGAAACAATAGGCAAAAATCCCTACTATGACGCCGGTGCCTACTATATTCAGGAAGCCTCAGCTATGACTCCGGCTGAAAACCTGCCAATTGAAGAAGGTGACTTTGTCTTAGATATCTGTGCGGCCCCAGGAGGCAAAACGACAGAACTCTTGTCAAAACTCAACGGCACAGGCCTGCTTGTTGCCAATGACATATCAGTATCGCGCTGTTATCCTCTGGCCAAAAACATTCAGCGTATGGGCTTTGACAACTTCTTTGTGACCGCCCATGATGGCAAAGACCTAGAATCACACTTCAGAGAATTCTTCGATAAAATCCTGGTTGATGCACCCTGCTCAGGCGAAGGAATGTTCCGTAAAGACAAAAGTCTCATTAATTCCTGGATTGAAAAAGATTCAGACTTCTATCCCCCAATTCAAAAAGAAATACTGCAGAGTGCCATAAACATGTTAAAACCAGGCGGTAAACTTCTATATTCAACCTG
>DBOW01000093.1:5854-6798 GCA_002299675.1 Solobacterium sp. UBA636 | reverse complement strand
AATCCAGATATCCATACCATTCAAATACCAAATGACTATAAAGACTTTGTACATGGAATAAATCTGGATGATGCCAGAAGACTCTACCCCTTCAAAATAAAAGGTGAAGGCCATTTCCTCTGCCTTCTTGAAAAAGATGGAATTACAAAACCAGACAGTTTTAAACAACAAAACAGCGTAAAACTCAATAAAGAAGCCGAAAACTTTATTAAAGACTTAAAACTGAATACCAGAAACAGACATTATCGTCTGATTAAAGATGAACTATATCTGGTTCCAAGTATTAATACCGAAAAACTTAGAATAATAGTATCCGGTTTACATCTTGGTACCATGAAAAACGACCACTTCACGCCATCTAACGCTTTAGCTCATCATCTCAAAAACTACAGACAGCTATTAAATCTTGATGGCATTGAATTGAACAAATTCATGAAAGGTGAAACCATTAACTGCCCAGAAACACTTAAGGGCTATGTCTTGGTATGCTACAATAATCTGCCTTTAGGCTTTGGCAAAGCCTCTAACGGTATCCTCAAAAACAAAAATGAGAAAGGATGGCTCAAATGCGATTAGACAAATATATCTGTGATATGACAGACTACACCAGATCTACAGTCAAGACAATCCTGAAAGACAAAAGAGTCAGAGTAAACGGAACGATAGTTAAAGACTCAGGCTACAAGCTTAAAGAAAACGATACAGTTACCATCGATGATGAAGAAATAAAATATGTAGAATATGAATACTACCTCCTGAATAAACCATCCGGCTATCTTTCTGCCAACGATGACAAAAGATATCCCTGCATAGTTGATTTAATAAATTCAAAAAGAAAAGACCTCTTCCCGGTTGGAAGACTTGACCTGGATACTCTTGGGGCCATCATTATCACCAATGATGGCATTCTGGCTCATAAACTCATATCCCCAAAATATCATGTC
>DBOW01000093.1:1681-5770 GCA_002299675.1 Solobacterium sp. UBA636 | reverse complement strand
AACCAATGAACCTTGGCGACTTCATAACCGAACCATGTATATTTGAAAAAATATCCGACAATGAAGCCTATCTAACTATTCATGAAGGAAAATTCCATCAGGTAAAAAGAATGTTCCAGTATGCCGGAAGCGAAGTGGAAACCCTTATTCGAACAGACTTTGCCTTTTTAAACCTCAATGGACTTGATACTGGCGAATATCGTCATCTCACTGAAGAAGAAATTACTAAATTAAAGGAACTTACAGATGAAAAAAGATAAAGATGGAATAGTAATTATTGATATGGCAGTACTAGATGACAGCGAGTTTATTTCACCCTTTTCCATGAGTGAAATACCTATCATCAATAAAGAAGTGGCTGAATTCATTGAGAACAGTACCATAGGCATACCACCCAAAGAAAAACTTAAACTGATTATTTATTCTGACTGTATTGATGAAGATGAACAGATGCTCTATAGAAAAGCTATAAAAGAATACTACAGACAAAGATATGAAATCTCAAGAAAAGAACTGATAAGAAACCGCATAGCCATAATTATTATGTTTATTGTCGGAGTCATTATATTAGCCATATCAATATTTAAGGTAAATACTCTGATATCATCAGAAGTAATTGACATTATCGCCTGGGTACTGATCTGGGAAGCAGCAGATGTTTCACTATTTACTAACCGTTCTCTCAGATTAAAAGAAAGACGCTACAGATCATATATAACTATGGAAATAGAATATGTAAACACAAAGACAGCTTAGCTGTCTTTTCTTATTTTCCGATATAGTTAAGGCAGGAGGTAACAGATGAAAAACATACAGATAATAACACACGAATCAAAATTAAATGATTGCACAGTCCTGATGGCTGGTGCCTATTGCCGTGTTTCTACCGACTCAAAAGACCAGGAAGAATCCTATGAAGCCCAGTATAACTACTACAGTTCAATGTTTAAAAATGATGAAAACAGAAAGCTCTATAAAGTATATGGAGACCAGGGTGTATCAGGTCTAAGAATCAAAGACCGGGATGGTTTCTTAGAAATGATTGATGATGCCGAAAAAGGACTAATCAACGAAATATATACCCGTTCATTTTCCCGCTTTGGCCGCAATGTTCATGAATGCTTAAGCTATCTCAGACATCTTAAAGCCATTAATGTAACTGTCTATTTTGAAAAAGAAAAACTTAATTCAAAAGAAGAAAAAACCGAAATAGTGCTTTCCTTCATGTCATTATTAGCCCAGGAAGAAAGTAACTCAATTTCCATTTCTCTCAGCTGGGCAATAGATAAAGCCTCTAAAAACGGCAAACCATTCAGAAAATGCTGTTACGGATACTATAAAAAAGACAATAAATGGTTAATAGATGAAGAAAAAGCCGAAAGAGTAAGACTTGTCTATAAACTCTATCTTGATAACTCAAGTATCAGTTCAATACTTAAAGAACTGATTAAATACGAAGACATTCATGGCAAAACCCGAAACTGGACTGTTTCAATGATTAAGACCATGCTTGATAATGAAGCCTATGGTGGCTTACTGATAATATATAAAAGCTATACCCTTGACTACTTAACCAGAACCGTCAAAAGAAATGAAGGCGAACATCTAAAATACATTATTGATAATCATCATGAACCAATCATTGAAAAACACATCTTTGATTCAGTAAGAATGAAAAGAGGCTTATTATGAGTGAAGTAAAAATAATCAAAGCCTCTGATTCAGTCAGAAACATCAAGAAAGTGGCTGCCTATTGCCGTGTATCAACCGATTTAAACGAACAGAAAAGTTCAATTGAACTGCAGATAGAAAGCTATACAAAAATAATAAAAGAACATCCTGACTGGAAACTGACAAAAATCTATGTTGATAAAGGCTTAAGCGGTACATCGGTTAAACAGCGTGAACAGTTTAATGCCATGATCAAAGCGGCAAAAAGCGGCAGAATAGATATCATTATCGCCAAATCCATATCCCGCTTTGCCCGCAACACCCTGGATACCTTAACCTATACAAGGATGCTCAGGGAAGCGGGTGTTGCCGTCTATTTTGAATCCGAACATATTGATAATATTTCTAATGAATTTCTACTGACCATCTATGCCGCCTTTGCCCAGGAAGAATCCCGTTCTATCTCCGAAAACACCAAAAGAGGCATAAGACAGCACTTTGCCCTGGGCAAAAGCCGTTACGCTCATCTTTTCGGCTACGATCTTGGTTATAAGATAAATGAAGATGCCAGAACAGTCAAAAGAATATTCAGCGAATATCTCAATGGCTTAAGCACAAATGAAATTGCTGAACTTCTAAATTCAGAAAATATACCCTCACCTGAAAGAAAAGGAGCTTGGACTGGCCCTCAGATAACCAAGATACTTAAAAACGAAAGATATATGGGTGATATCATGATGCAGAAATACTTCAGCGACGACCATCTCAAACACAACAGAATCAACAACAAAGACGCCATCATTGACAAATATTACAAAGAAGATGACCATGCCCCGATTATCGATAAAGAAACATTCAAAGCTGTTAACCGTCTGATTGATATGAAAAGCCTTAGTGGCGGCCCTGACCAGTATCCCTACTCAGGGAAACTTATATGCCCGCTGTGTCAAAGTGAAATGGTGAAAGTATCAATACCCTCTCTTCACAAAAGACAGGTCTGGATCTGCCAAAAACTGATCACAAAAGAAGAAAACCATGAAAACTGTTTTCTGTGGCATGATACTCTGAACAGGACTCTGGAAAATTATTTTGGAAATAAAGTAAGTCATAAACATCTGTCCAATATAAACACCATTACGCTCTGTAACAGCACCCTTATACTTAACAGAGAAAATGAAACAGTTAAATTAAAACTATTGACCATCAAAGATAATGAAAACCCCTTTTATATTCCAGAAGATACCAGATCAGCAAAAACAATCGAAAACATCATTAAGCAGATAAATGAATATGAAGTATATACCACTGAAAACAAGGTACTAAGGACCAGATATGCCAGTCACAAAATCCCAAAACACTAAAGAAATATACAGAGCTGCCGTTTATGCCCGGGTATCAACCCTTCAGGAGGAACAGGAAGATTCCTTTGAAAACCAGAAAGAATACTACAGCACTCTAATTAATTTACAGAATAATCTGATACTTACTGAAGTCTATGGTGACAGATACAGTGGCACTTCAGATAAAAGAGAAGGTTTTTTAAACATGCTGCACGATGCAAAGCAGGGCAAGTTTGACCTCATCATTGTTAAATCAATCTCCCGCTTTGCCCGAAACATTATTGACTGCCAGAAATATCTGCATTATTTAAAATCATTAAATATAACAGTTTATTTCGATCAGGAAAAAATATCCTCAAAAGACCAGCGCCTGGAATTTGTGATGGGTGTTCTTTCTCTTTGTGCTGAACAGGAATCAAGATCAATATCCGACAATATTAAATGGTCATACAGAAGAAAAGAAAAGGAAGGAATAAGGCATCTAGGAAACAACAGAATACTTGGCTATGATGAAATAAACGGCATATTATGTCCAAATGAAAAGTCATATATCGTAAAAATGATATATGACCTCTATCTTGAACATAAATCTCTTGTCAAAGTTCAGAATATACTTCATAAAAGAAGTATTCCAACTTTAAGAAATAAAGAAACATTTGGCACAAAAACCATTTGGAACATTTTAACCAACCCAATCTATACGGGTGATAGAATACTGCAGAAAAAAGCTCCAAAAGACTTCTATACCAGAAAACCATCCTTAGACAAATGGCAAAGCTATTTAATCAAAAATGATCATGAACCAATTATCGATAGATATACCTTTGAAGAAGTACAGAACCTACTCCACCGTAACACTCTTGGCTAAATTCCTTGGCTTATCGACATCAAGACCCTTGGCAACACTTACATAATAGGCCAGAAGCTGTAAAGGAATTATCATTAATGAACAGGCAAACAGTTCATTGATTCTAGGAACATAGACAGTGAAATCAACATGCTCCTCAGTTGAATACTTGCCATAGGTAGTAATACCAGCCAGATAGGCTCCACGGCTTTTACATTCAACCATATTGGA
>DBOW01000093.1:0-1567 GCA_002299675.1 Solobacterium sp. UBA636 | reverse complement strand
GAATGAATATAGGAAATCTCCTTCAGCTTCAAAGAACCCTCAAGACAGATGGCGTAGTCAATACCTCTTCCAATAAAGAATACATCATGCACATTGGCATATTTAGAGGCAAACCACTGAATTCTTTCCTTATCATCAAGAATCTTGCGTATCTTGTCAGGAATACTCTCAAGCTCCCTCATATATTCCTCATAAGTCCTGTCATCAAGCTTAGCCAGCTTCATAGCCAGAAGATATACCGCAATAAGCTGAGCACTGTAGGCCTTGGTTGTCGCAACTGATATCTCAGGACCAGCCAGAGTATATATTACCTGATCAGCCTCTCTGGCTAATGAAGAACCAACCACATTGACAACAGCCACAGTTGGACAGATTCCCTTAACCATTCTCAGGGCTGCCAGAGTATCGGCTGTTTCACCAGACTGGGAAATAAAGACAGCCAGTGCCTTCTTATTCAAAGGCATCTTTCGATACCTGAACTCTGAAGCCAGCTCAACTCTTACCGGAATCTGGCACATATCCTCAATTACATACTGAGCCACCACGCCTACATGATAGGCAGAGCCACAGGCTACAATGTAAATTGATTCCGGTGTATCAAAGTCAAGCTTCAGATCCTTTAAAGAATTTAAAGTATCCTCTACAGCTTTAGGCTGTTCATGGATTTCCTTAAGCATAAAATGCTCAAAGCCACCCTTTTCTGCAGCTTCGGCATCCCACTTGATTTCAGTTGTATCCTTCTTGACTATATCACCATTAAGATCATAGAAATCAACTGAACCCTTCTTAACACAGGCAAATTCCAGATTGCCAATATAATAAACATTACGGGTATATTTCAGAATGGCTGGCACATCCGAAGCTATAAAACTCTCATCATCCTTAACACCAATAATCATTGGCGAATCCTTACGGGCTACCCAGATCTGTTCAGGATAATCCTTAAACATCAGCTCAAGCGCATAGCTTCCTCTGATACGCACCATCGCCTTGGCAATGGCATCAACTGGACCCATCTTATATTTCTTATAATAATAATCAACCAGCTTAATAGCTACTTCTGTATCAGTATCTGAATAGAAACGATAGCCATGTCTGCTTAACTTATCCTTTAATTCTGCATAATTTTCAATAATGCCGTTATGAACACCGACAACATCACTTTCAACCTCGCCAGCGCCTGAACCTGTACAGTTGCCCGCAACATGCGGATGCGCATTCTTTTCACTTGGTTCACCATGTGTTGCCCATCTGGTATGACCTATACCACAGCTTCCCTTTAAGGCCTTGCCACCATCCACTTTCTCCGAAAGATTAGACAGCCTGCCCTTGGCTTTGACAACTACTGCCAGTTTTTCACCATCCCTTACAGCCAGACCAGCTGAATCATAGCCTCGATACTCAAGCTTGCTCAGGCCATCTAAGAGAATCTCTGCAGCCTGTCTGTTTCCTGTATAACCAACTATTCCACACATAGAAGTGCTCTCCTTTTTTTAATAAGCACTATTTTACCACCATCGATATCGCTTTGAATGTATATTTTTTTGTACTAACAGAATTCAAATCC
>DBOW01000094.1:3121-3405 GCA_002299675.1 Solobacterium sp. UBA636 | reverse complement strand
TATTTTATTCGATACTCCAGTGTTCTGCTGTCCTCATTTATCATACTGACGGATAAGCCTTTATCCACCTTGCTTGTCAGCATCTTCTTCTTAACTTCAACAAGTGACTTAGCATATTCGCCTATATCATCATTTTTTGTAACTTCATTATCAACTCTCATTTCCAGCAGAATATCGAAGTATTTTCTGATGATATAAACTGGCACAAACCACCAGAATATGCAGCATATTATATTAATAGCCTTCTTTAAAAATAAATCATGATTTTTAACATGCTGAATCTC
>DBOW01000094.1:2817-2976 GCA_002299675.1 Solobacterium sp. UBA636 | reverse complement strand
TCTATATCTATCATTTTCATAAGCTTCAGATTTCTTAATTATTGTTTCTATCTTTAAATTGAAGCAGTTTGTCTTATATAGGTATCTGATTATTAATACCACTGCACCAGTAAACCAGATAAAAATCAAAACAGTCTCAATATCAATACCAGGAATAAG
>DBOW01000094.1:2547-2677 GCA_002299675.1 Solobacterium sp. UBA636 | reverse complement strand
GTTCTTAGATACTTATAGAGTTTCTCATTACGCATTAATAAAGAAAGAATTAATGTAAGTATACTTACCATCAGGATACTTACAAATAAAGAAGAAAGAGAAAATTTCATCGTTTCTTTAACTCCTTTAC
>DBOW01000094.1:1080-2476 GCA_002299675.1 Solobacterium sp. UBA636 | reverse complement strand
AAAGATCTGGAGATATATTCTGACTCATTTATTAATGGTGAATATAGGCGGGTAATCGAATTATGACTGGTACCATAGTCACTAACTTCAACGTATTCATACTTCAAAAGTCTCTGCAGTACCTGCTGAACAGTAAAAATACTTAAATCGTTAGACTGATTCTGAATATCTCTGGCAGACAAAGCTTTTTCACTTTCCCATAATATTTCCATGATCTGTTCTTCTTTTTTGGTCAAGTTTTTCATATTTTTATTTTATTACTTTAATCAATTATTGTACATTTATATTTGCATTGTTATTTTTTATTCTTTATGTTACTATTTAATTACAAGGAGGATAACCTATGAAAAAGCTATTCTTATTTACACTTATTTTCCTCTTATTAACAGGCTGTAAAGAAAAGACAGTAGCTGCAAGTCATATTGATCTGGAAGTAGCTCTTGATTCAAACTACAATACTGTATCCACATCAGTATTTGTAGATGGACAGAAGATTGAGACTGTGGTTCTGAACAATGACAATGAAATAGCCGGCTATGCATATAGAGAATATAACGACAATGGACAGCTGGTTAAGGAATCAAAATTTGATTCAAACAAAGAACTGCAAGAGATGTGCCTTACTGAATGGACTGGTAACATTGCCTCAAGTGTTTCCTGTTATCTTAAAGACGGGACAAGTTATGAAAGAGTCAGTTCAATCATTGAAGATAGTAAGATTATAGAAAGAACGTATAAAACCGAAACCAGTTATACAATTTACTATTATGATTATGATGAGGAAGGCCGAATTGCTAAGACGAGTAATATTACTTATGATCTGGATGGTAACCCTCTCTTTAACTGTTACAGCGATTATGAATATTCTGGCAATAAAACCATTGTTTACAACTACGATGAAGGTGAAAAGGCTTATACCTACAAAAACATATACATTTATGATGACTCTGACAGACTTTTGAAATTAGAAGCTTACACCGAAAAAGATAAACTTATCTCTTCTTGCAGGTACAGCTACCATGATAATAATTTACTGAAAACATTTAAATTCAATGACAGTAAGAGCACAAGAGAAGAGAAATATGATTCCTATGGAGCACTTACGTATTTAAAAGATGATTACGAAGGGAGTACATATAAGGCAAAATGAAAGAATCAAAAAGAACAGACATCAAAACAATTGTTGCGGTAGTGATATTTCTGATTGTAGCGGTAACTTTGGTCATTCTGACATTCAAGAAGGTATTTGACTTCACCACTGCTGCTTTGATATTTGCAGTAACGGGAGTTATCTTCTACTTTGTGTTTGTAGGAATCAACTATAAGCATAGTATCTATGGTGGCCGCTTTGAAGATCATTATGGAAAAACCGATAAAACAATTAAAGAAGAGAAAG
>DBOW01000094.1:657-1021 GCA_002299675.1 Solobacterium sp. UBA636 | reverse complement strand
TTTTTTACTTTTACCATAACTCAGTATCACAGGGTTTCTACAATTACAGCCCATATATAAAGAAAGAGAAGGAATTAACCTTCTCTAAGTGATTTAATATTCTTCACCATTTGTCTTAATGACATTGGCATAGTAATCAAATGAATCTTTCTTATATCTGTTTAATGTACCCTTGCCTTCATCATTAAGATCAACATAGATAACACCATATCTCTTGGCCATTTCACCAGTTGAAGCTGATACAAGATCAACTATGCCCCATGGTGTATAGCCAATAAGATTGACACCATCTGATATAGCCTCATCCATTGCCTTAATATGACACTTGAAGTAGTCGATTCGATATGGATCATGAACTTTTCCA
>DBOW01000094.1:0-587 GCA_002299675.1 Solobacterium sp. UBA636 | reverse complement strand
TCCTCAATGTCGTTAAGAATATATCTTAAGCCATCAGGGTCAACACCCCAGCCCCAGTCAGAATACTGGATATATGGATTCTTGGCCCCCATTGAAAGATTGCCTGCCCCATCCTTGGCAACATCGGGATGAGTTGTGACACAGGATGTATTGTAGTAGGAGAAAGTGAAGATATCTACTTTTCCTTCTTTCAGTATTTCCCTGTCCTTGTTAAAGAATTCAGGGTCTAAATCATACTTTGCCCACACTCTTTTTGATGAAGCTGGATAGGCACCTCTGGCCTGGACATCGCCACAATACCAGAAATAATCCTGCATCCTTTCCTGAGACATGAGGATATCCTTAGGGTCACAGGTTAAAGGATAGTTTACAAGTCCCGCAATCATGCAGCCCATCACAAAGTCCGGATAAGTTTCATGAGCGTACTTAACCACTTTAGCTGAAGCTACAAACTTATTGTGCAGCTGAATATATGATGGAGCTATTTTTTCCTTTGGCATGTTTGGCACAAAGGCTCCCAGCATCAGCATCGAATTTATTTCATTAAAAGTCAGCCAGTACTTGACTTCATCATGATATTCATCCAT
>DBOW01000067.1 GCA_002299675.1 Solobacterium sp. UBA636 | reverse complement strand
ATACCATATTCATTTCATTCTGAGTAACAAACTGTTCATTCTGTTTAATATAATGCCTCATTTCCTTGAAGGCACGCATAATAAAGATACTCTGTTTCTCAGCAAGTTCTCCTCTTAAAACAGTAGCCAGCATATAGATACCCTGTTCGGTAAAGGCATAGGGATTAGTTCTTGACTTGGAACTCAAATTTGCAGTCGCATTTTGCGACCGCAAAATACTAGCCTCATCATCAGACAGTCTAAACATAAAGTCTTCAGGAAACCTGTTTATATTTCTTTTTACCTGTTCATTAAGACGTTTTACATCATATCCATATATCTCAGCCAGATCACTATCCAGCATAACCTGCATGCCACGAATCATATATACACGATTCCTTATACCTTCAACTGTGATAATTTCATTTCTTTCTTCCATTCTTTTCTCCTTCTATCTTCTTGAAGTCGCATTTTGCGACTTCAAGATATCTCTTTTTTCTTTCGTGAAGCCGCAATTTGCGACTTCACCACTTATACTTGCTGTTTAAAGTCGCAATTTGCGACTTTAAAGCTTTGTATATACTTCCACTAGAATGACCGGATACATGCTTGTTATTTTTGTGGTCGAAAAATTCGACTGCAAAACCTGCTCGAACGCTAATTGTGACTGTATCAAAAACTTGAAAATTAGCTGTTATCGTTTAAACCTGCAAGTATTGTTTAAGGTGTTCTGGTATTTTACCAAAACAGCTAATCAGGGCTTTGTCCAGACTGCCAATATTTTCATTTAAATAAGTACTTAATCTTGTAGCTGTATTGACATATATGGCGTATTTCTCTAATCCAGGAATTAAATCTGAATCTCTAATCAGTTCAACAAATTCGGTATATGACATATTTTCATTGTAGTTTTCTTTGACATAATTAATCAGTTCATCACTTATTTTAAAATCAAAACTTTTCTTTTTGACTTTAATTCTAATTCTGTCTTTGTTCTTTTTCTTCTTAATTCTTATTGATGAAATATTAATGCTGTTAACGTCATAGAAGTCCTTAAACTTATTGATTGCAGAACTGATAACCGATTGTTTAACAAATTCTATTGCGCTTAAACAGTCCGATTCTGCACGATATTCAGGTTTGTTTTCGTATGTTTTAAAAACATCCTCTTTATCTTTTAAAAACTGATATTTGCCAGCTTCTATAAGGCTGATTATTTTATCCACAAACTGGACCGACATAAGATTTTCACAGCTATCACCATGAGTATTTAATCCACTTATTTCCTTAATTTCCAGATTATATTTTTTTACATCTTCTTTTTTAATCGGCTGATGAAAACTATGCTCACCTAGGACGTAATAAAGATAATAATTATAGTCACAATTATTCTGTTCAATATAATCAAAGAAGGATATTTCCATATAAGAATCATAATCCAGATATGAACCATAATGAACTACCTGACCAAGCATATGTCTTTTGACATACTCTTTTTTATATTTCTTCTCGTAATAATACACCCGAATTCTCTTATATCTTTTTTCGGCATGAATGCATACTGGTTTTAATACGCTTAATAGTTTTTCTTTGCGTGAATACATTTCAGACATTTTGCTGTCAGCCTTTTCATAATAAGAGTCATAATACATTCTTCTTGAATCACGATAATTCTTAGCTCTCTTGTTCACAGAATAAAGTGCATCTTCCAGCATTGATGAAGTTAATATACCGCTCTTAATATTATTAATATATTCCCTGGAAGTCTTCATAGTCCCTCAAACACAAAATAGCCATTGATCTTTCTATGAACTCTGTCACCAGGTACTACTTTACGATAGGTATTTGAACAGACAGGGAAATAATAGCCTTTGTCTTCGATTATCTTTTTATGATTACTTAAAGAAAAACGGAAACTCTGTTCAGCATTTACTTCCTTCATATAATCTTTGATCTCTTCCTGATTAGAAAATATGATAATCTCTTTATAAGGAAAAACAACTTTAATCCTTTCAATTCCTTCTATCTGGCATATCTCATCATAAACACCATCGGCATTGGTTTCATACATATAGTCTTTAAACAGAAGATATAGAACACGTATGTCGTCTTTGACAATAATATTGTAAATACCCAGATTCCCATACAATGGAATGCCTCTTTCCCTGTAAATACTCAGTATTTTATCTCTGTGGAAAGAAATATCCAGATTGAATGAAAATATTATTTCGTTCCAGTCACCAAGCCAGAACCTCATTACCCTTTCAGCTGTCAGACAGACAGTATCAAAAACTTCTTTACCAATTCGGTATCTTTTCTGATTAACATCTTCTATGGTAGAAATTGCCTTATTTAAAAGTGAAATCAGGGAATTGTCTATTACGCTTTTGATTATTGTTTTATTTAGTTCCTTTATCGAACTCTCATAGCCTTTTACGTATGCCACATCAACAGTGAAACCATTTTTCACAAACTCAACAAGTTCTTCAATGGACCCTTCATAGAAAGCTTTTGCTGCCTTAAGCACATTCAGCACAAGTTCTTTCTGATACTCATTGAGATATACAGTAATCTCATAATCATTTGAAAGAATGCCCTTATTAATAATTCTCTGCATAAAGGACCTCTTTCTGAGCATTACAAAAATAAATTATCATTTTTTACTCCATTCTAACTTGTTGAAGACTTTAAAAAGAATATGAGTATCTTTCTGTTTCTGGGATTATTATACTATGAAAATTCTGGTATTTTGTTCCAGATATATAGTGTTCTTACCGATGTTTTTTTCATTAATGTCACAATATGTAAGTGTTAAACAATATTATTTCAGACAGTCTTTAAATCATTGAGATATAAATCAATTATATTCTCCTGATAGGCTGCTTTTTTATTCTGTTTTAGAGAGTCAATCGTATCCTTTAATTCAGGTACATCTATTGTGTTTAATAGAGACATTCTCTGTTCATTTATTTCTTCATTAGAAATAGCTTTTAGATAATCATCTTTATTCATATGCCAGAAATGAATATGTTCGCTGTTAAGTTTATACAGACCATAGGCAATCATCAGTCCTTCCGGATCCATATCACCGGCATAATATATTTCCTGATGAGAATTAATTAATAATTCAATTAAAGAGACTGCGGTTGTAGAAAGCTGACCAGAGGTACATATTAAAGCCTTATTGCACTCTTTCTGCAGATGTGAAAATACCATTTCATTTTCTACTATATAAACATTATTATCATTGCTGATGGCTGACACAACATCTTTCAGATTGGCTGCTGAGCAGATAAAAGGTTCGTTATATCGGTAACACCCTTCGGCACCCTGATGGAGTTCTTTACTGTTTTGAAGATGAACATTATAAATAACCACATTGCCGGCTATTTCATCACAGATTATTCCATATTTTTTCAGAAGCAGTTTCCAGTCCTTTGCGCCTCTTGGATATTCTGTTTTATTTATAAAAGATAGAGCGTAGACAAAAAGCTTGCCGCCATCACTGTCTCTGTCCAGAAAATGGGGGTTGCCGGAAATCTTTGAGGCAAATAAAGCCAGTGGAATATTCTGAAATTCATTACTGTTTAATAAACTTAAACCATAGACAACCTGATTAAAGGTATTCAGTTTTTTATCCCTCAGCACAACAGGAAAACCAGATCTTCCGGTATAGAACATTTCATCAGCCCAGGCTGATACCGTTTTAGATGAATTATGACATTTAAGAATATTATCCATTTCATTTTTAAGCTGATTCTGTCTTTCAATTATCAGCATCATCTTTTCCATATTATTTAATATTTTATGGCCAAAGTAATATTCCATTATTTCCTTCATATCAATCGGCCCGAAACGGCTGGAATTAAGACAGTTAATAAATTCATCAATTTTTACCGGTTTCTCTGGCCTATAGCCTAAAATACCGGTTATATCTTTTATTTCATTTTCCTTAACTCTGACTGTTCCGGTAAATGAATTATATGAACCGTATTTCTTCTTGATGGTATTCATAAACTCAGAAACATTCTTAGCCTTAAGATATTCCGCACACTCCTTAGAACTCATCAAGATACCTTACCTTTCCATTCCAGATATAGTTAATTACTGTAATAACTGAAGAATTAAGCGGTCTTAAAAGCTCACAGATTCTAAGCCTCTTAACACTCCTGTAACAGCCCCAGAGCACCTGAGAATTCATAATATAGTCAAAATCAAGGTCCTCAACCATCATGAACATTGATTCAATATTCTTATCATCAACACCCGCAAAAGCCTCATCCAGCGCTATAATTCTTGGATGATCTTCTTTTAAAGCCTTCTTATACTGGGCATTGACTGCCGCAAACAGTGGCACATACATAGCCATAGCCTTTTCACCACCTGAGAAACGGTTGAATCGTGCATTGGTCAGATCCTGTTTAGGATTATTTGGTCTGGAATATTTCATTCTGAATTCAAACCACTTACGGTAATCCAGCACCTCTCTGACCAAAGATAAATAATTGATTATCTCACCATTATCTTCCATACGCTGTTTCTCCTTAGAGATTTTTACTCTGAAATGATTGGCAACCTTTATTTCATCCTCTGAAGTAATCATTTCCTTATCCATGGTCAGAATCTTTTCAAGATCCTTTATATCCATTTCATCAGCTTCACTTTCCACCGGCTTCCAGTCTAAAGAAAAATAAAGACCCATGGATGTATCCATTGAACTCATAAGTTTTGACATTTCCTTAACCCAGCTTCTTGATTCATCAATTCTTGATGTCAGTTTCTGGGCAATAGTCTGAGATAGAATATCCTCGAATATTTCCCTGTCCTGATCCTTAATCAACAACTCCGTTTCCGCTATTTTATTCTCTATTACTTCATTAAAATTATTGATTAATAAACGCTGGCCATTCCAGTAAAGCTTAATAACCTGTCTTGAACGCTCAGGTGCATTATCACCAAAACTCTCATCCGCTTCGTCAAAAACCGATTCGATTGAAGGATTATAGGTAACAAGCTCTGAATTATATGAATTATAAACATTATTCAGCCTCTGCAGCATATCAGCAGTAGTTTTCTGTCTTAAAGAAATATCTTCATATTTAAGTGCTTCCTTAACACATTCATCTAATGACATATTTCCTCTTTCAAACAGCAGATTAAGACTCAGTTCCTCTTCAAAATAAAGCTTCAGGAAATTATATTCACTGTATTTCTTTTCATAGATATCTTTCTGCCTGTTAATTCTTTCCTCACTGTTATCGAGCTTATTATTTAAGACAGCTATTTCATTAGAAAGTTCTTCTTTCCTGTCTAAATATTCATTTTCTTTATTATGAAGATTTTCCAGTTTTAAAGCCTTTTCTCTGAATTCCGGATTATTCAGATAAGTCTTTAAGTTCTCAATAAGCTTTAATACACTTTGAAGCTCAATACTAATATCATCTTTTTCTTTATAAAGAAGATCAATATCTGTTCTTTCATTATCCAGAGTATCTTCTAAAGAAGAAATAACCGCTTCCTTTTCCTTCAGCGCATTTTTCTTAATATGCAGCTTATTAAAATCTTCTCTATAAAGACTTAAAGACTCTATTACCTGGTCAATATCTTTTATACTTCTGGAATATGGAAGATTACGGCAGTTTCTTATCATATCCTGATATTTCTCGTTCTTTTTCTGTTCAAGTATTATTGAATTATTTTCCAGTTCCTGCTGCTTCCTGATCATTTCATTTAAAGCCAGATTAATCTGGGTAATCTTTAAAACAGTATTATTTAATTCATTCAGATCAGGAATTGAATCATATTCTTCATTCATCCCCTCAATTGTCGATAATACAATCTCCAGCGAATTCTCTGTTTCCTGGCGGATATTTTCCTGAGCATCTATTTCCAGCTGTTTATTTCTTAACAGTTCTTCCTTTTTACGCTTTCTGGCCAAAACACCAACATATTCCGAAGCCTTTTTATTTCCTCTTCCCTCAATAAGACCATGACAGAAAATGCCATTATCATCAATCACAAAATCCTTTCCAAAGCCAGAAAGTATTTTATTAACTTCAGTATTTATTTCTTTAGGAAGGTTTTCTTCAATAAGCAGTTCATTAAAGGAGTAGTTTCCCTTAAATTCCGAATGAATAACCACATCAAGAAGCTCGGGATATCTTTCCTTAATAAGGTGATAGTCTTTTTCACTGACAACCAGGGCATCTAATAAGCCGGCTTTTGTAAGCGCAGATTCAATAACCGCCTTTCTTTCTTCACTTAATCTATCATTAAAAGTAACTGTTTTATAGAAAGGAACAGCTTCAATTCCCTTTTCTTTAAGCAGCTCTCTGATCTGTTTAGATTCACTGTCTCTTTCCGGTTCCATGTCTTTCTGAGAAAGAATATCCTGATACTCTTTCTCCAGCTTATTTATAGCTTCTAAAATGGTATTAATTCTGTTTTCATATTCCAGTTTCTTTGATTTCTGTATATCCAGTTTTGAGTCAAAATCCTTTCTGAACAGATTATTAAAGACAATCATATCATTACTGTTTTCATAAGAAGAAATTATTTCAACAGCCTTACTTAACGTATTTGTATCCGGGGTATAGAAAAGATTATCATCCATCTCTTCTAATGATGTTATAATGGCATCCTGAATATTCTGCTTATTAAGCTCAGTTTCTTCTTTTTCTTTTTCTTTACTTTCCAGTAATACTCTATGTTCATTTTCTCTGTCTTTAGCTTCATTAAAATACTTCTCTGCCATACCATATTCTTTTATAGACTCCCTGGCATTAATTAATGAACTGTTCAGATTCTTTATCATTGATTCTATCAGATCAATATTTAAATCTTTATTCTCTTTAATCCAGGCTGTAACTTCACTATGAAATTCACCCTGGATATCACTGTTCATTTCATCCATTTCCCTAAGAATCTTATGACAGCTGTCAAACAGATACTGACAGTCTTCTTTTATTTCATTTACTTTCTTTTCATCCAGATAAATCTGAGATTTTTTATTTTCAATCTGACTGTTTTTGTTTATCAATCTTTTATTCAGTTCTGTACTCTGCAAGTTTGCGTTAGATAATTTTCGGTCTATATTTTCCATTTCTGGATCCAGATACTGAGCGATTTCTTCTTTCAGGGCTTTAATGTCAGCCTCAAGAACTGTCTTTTCATTTTCATCTATGCTGAGTTTTTCTTTGTAGTGTTCAGTTTCTTCAATTAAGCTATGATAAAGACTCTCCTCATTTTTATAATCAATTGAGGCCTGTTTATATCTGCTGGCTTTTTTATTGAGCAGATAGGCATTGTATTTCTTATATTCCTTTAAAATACTGATTAAAGATGACTTTGTCTTTTTATAGTCACTCAGTTTCTGCTGAATAGAATCCATTTTCTCCATAGCCTGAACAAGACTCCTGATGTCATCATCAGATAAAGTCTGCAGAGATTCATTCAGTATTTCATAGACCTTGGTTGGTTTAAATTCCTTGGAGAGCTTAGGCGACCTTACTTTAATCAATAAATCTACAAACTGTTCATACTGATCAATTCTTTCAAAACCAAAGAGATATTTATTTACATATTCCTTATACTGCTTAGAGGAATCGGTGAATGGCGTATTTTCACCAAGTATTTTCTTCAGTTCATTTTTTTCATAAGGTATCTTAACTTTTCCGCTTTGGCGGTACAGATTAATATCATAGCCAATCCTTCTTCCATCCAGTATTACAAAGCCCCAGAAGGTCATCGCTCTTCCAGCATGAGCGTGCTGACCTATGCCAATGGTAATATATTCATCGCTTTCTTCTTTTTTGAATTCCAGATAAAGATATCCCGTGGCATCTTCTCTTTGCCCATCAAGCAGAAAATAGTATTCCATTTTTCTGTCCTGCGAGCCAAAGGGGTCTAGTCTGTTTGGACTTCTGTCACCATCCAGAATAAAGGGAATAAAAGACTGAGTGGTAATTGATTTACCGGAACCGTTCTGGCCTCTTAATAACAGTTTGCCATCTTCGAAATTGAAGCAGTCATCTTTATAAACCCAGAAATTGACGAAGCCAATTCTGTTCATTTTCCATCTTTCGCTCATTTGTTTACCCCTATATTATTTCCATAGCTTCCCTTAATCAGTACAGCTGATGGATAAATGATTACTTCATTATCCATTATTTTTATTAACTGAAAATCGCTTAAGTATTCTTTTATTTTTCTCAAATATTTTTCATCGCTCATTTCACGATATTCCTTACTCCAGAGAGTAGAATATTTCTTTTTTATATCGATTAATATTTTGTTCAATTTATCATTATTTAAATGAATCAGATCATTTTCATCAATAGTAAATCTTCTTAAATCACGACAATAAGTACTGACATACTCGGAAAACAGAAGAGCTATATCGCTTATCATCGAAGTACCTGGATGTAATAGACCGGTACCGTTTTTATCAACATAGACCAGAGCCGCCATGTTTTTGGAATAGACCATCTTCATGCCAAAATTGTCTTCAGCCAGCCTGGATATCTGTTTATACTGATTCTTTATATAAAGAGCATCTGGTGAATTGCCATTTTCAAAATACAGCATTGGGCAGGTAAAAAGCTGACGGAAAACTCTCTGACTTCTTAGGCTTCCTCTTTCATCTTCCAGTTCATCAAATCTTTTCTTCTCAAAATCTTCAATGGTATTAAATTCCCGAATATCAACCGGAAATGAAGTAGCGAAATAGCGGGATACACCAGTGTTTTCATAAAGCACTTCGCTGTTACTTTCGCCCGCAAAGTTTTCACTTCTTCCCTCATACACTTTTAATAAATGTATTTTTTCTGCATACTGCAGCACTCTGACAAGAGATTTCCTTTGCGCGAAGCTTGTCCAGTCTACTTCTACTTTTTCACTCAATACGGCTTCAATATAATGAATAAGCTCAGAAAGAAGAAACTGCGAGTGTTCATCTTTGTCTTCCAGATACATTAATAATGCACAGAGTATTATGTAGTCGTGAATGTCATTAAAATCACCGATTCCCATAAAGCTTTCGGCATGAGATGGTATTTTCTCTATTTTAATTAAGCCTTCAACCGCAATTAAGCGCCAGCCCAGTTTTTCCACAATAAAAATTTTATAGCTGTTTATATTTTTTCGGATTTCAAAATAATCTTCTTTATCGAAGTCTTTTATAATCCAGTAGCTGTCCATGAGTTTTTCCAGTGCATTCATTCTTCAAACCTCATTTCATATCTTGGCATAGTAATATTTCCATCCTGACACTTCAGTGTACATTCGCCTTCTTTTCTGACCAGTTCAAATTTCTGGCCATATTCAGTAATGCTTCTTTTATCCTCACTAAGATTGGCATTTGAAATCCAGCTTAAAAGTGTAGTACGCACAAATTCAGGTACAGTTTCTTCAATTGTTTCAATGTCCAGTATTCCATTGTTTATATAGCGAAGCATGTAGTTTTTCTTTTTCTCAGCTTCTTTTAAGTATTTTTCTTTCTGTTTTGCCTTTTCTTCTTCGTTGTCACTAAAACCTTCTTTTTCTCTTTTTTCGCGATAGCTTCTGGAATTGGAGCTTAATTCAATTTCGTCACTTTCCATATTAAAGGCGCTTGTTCTAAAAGATGGATTTTCAGCTTCATGTAGCAGCCGGTAGTGTTCGATATTCTGAATGCCGAAAAAGTGAGCTGACAGCTTATGTGCTTCTTTAATATCAGAACAGTTAATAAACATTTCCATAAACTTTTTGTAGTCATCTTTACGGCTGTAGCCATAACTGTTTATGGAAGCTATGGTAACAGCTTTTTCAATGACGTTACGTATTATATCGTTTGTAATTTCAAGTACCCTTGTATATTCAGCTGGATGACCATTATCAGGCAAAAACCAGTTTTTAAAGGCGTGATATTTGTTTCTTATATCCTGATCAATAACATCTTTGTTTGTTTCCTTGTTGATAACTCTTGGAATATCAAGTTCACTCTGTACAACTTTAGTTAAAATAACTTTTTCAATCGTTTCGTCATTATCTTTAAGCATCTTCTGTATACGTCTTGAATGAATCTGCATCTGATAAATAAATTCCTGAAGATATAATGTAAATTTCTCTTTGTGATTCACAAAGTCCATTACCTGTACAAGTACTTTTACATCAACAGTATAGAAATCCCTGAGATAATCCTGATAGTTCTGATTCAGTGTTTTAAAAACATCCTGGAGGTCATGCCACCAGTCATATATTTCATCAAGATTTCCATTTTTAAGTGTTCCAACTTTATCCAGAAGATTTTCTATCTTGACAAAATAATTAGCTGAAAGACTTGCCGATTCAACACTGAGATTTTCCAGTCTTTCGGCCAGTCTTTCGATTTCAACAGCCTGTTCAGTCATTGAATAGCGAAACTGACGGTTTTTATATTCAGCTATGGTATGAACAATACCAGGATCCTGGATGGCATTAAGGTTATGCCATAAGACAAGCTGGTCCAGGTCAAGCTTAAGATCATCCATTGAATAATTATTGAAGTATTCATCTTTTTTAAGTTCTTCATAGATGTCTTCTTTATAAAGCTGAAAACGCATCTGTCTGTTGGCTATATAACAGATGTGCATGATAGATCGATATATTCTGGCATTAGGTACGCAAAGATAGGATACCTCATTTATAGCTTCATAATAGTTATTCATTGTTTAATCTTTCTTTCAGTTCTTTTATTTTTATTTCTATCTGTTTAATAACCTTAATAAATTCTTCATCATTTTTGCCACTTGGATCATCGAGCATCCAGTTATCATCAAATTCTTTTCCAATATATGGACAGCCTACATTACAGCCCATGGATATCGCAATATCCACATCCGGTATATCATTTATCAGCTTTGGATGCTGAGTTTTTTTCATATCAATATCATAGATTTCTTTCATAAGTCTGACTGCATCTGGATTAATACTGTTTTTTAATTCAGTACCGGCTGAATAGCTTTCAAAAACATCAGATGCATAATACTTGCCCAGTGCTTCGGCAATCTGACTTCGACAGGAGTTATGTACACAGATAAAAGCTACTTTTTTCATTATTAATCTCTGTTACTATTCTACAATGATATACTAAGTTCATGAAGAAATTTAAAGATTATTTTGTAATAACTATCGGATCATTTATTGTCGCCTGCTCAGTCTATTTCTTTCTGGTTCCCAGTCACCTGACTATTGCCTCTATTTCCGGTCTGGCAATCATTCTAAGCAACCTGATTCCTCTGCCGGTTTCTAATATTACCTTAATTCTCAATATCATCTGTCTTATACTTGGCTACTTCCTGATCGGCAAAGAATTTGGTGGCAAAACAGCCTATGCCTCAATAGTTTTCCCGCTTTTTATGGCGGTACTGGAAATCGCAATTCCTGACTATGTTTCAGTACTTGGTGAACCAGCTCTGGATATGTTCTGTTACCTCTTCCTGGTAAGTTTTGGTCAAAGTCTACTGTTCTCAGTAAATGCCTCAAGTGGCGGAATAGATATTCTGGGAAAAATCCTGAACAAATATCTATATATTGATCTTGGTAAATCTATTTCCTATATCGGGCTTGTCATTGCGCTTTCTTCTGTCATCTTCTATGATGCCAAAACAGCAATCTTATCAATACTGGGTACTTACTTAAACGGTATAGTACTTGACCATTTCTTGTATCAGTCTATTAATATTAAAAGAGTGTCGATTGTCTCTAAACATTATGAACAGATCAGAAAATATATAGTTGACGAAATAGTATCAGGTGCAACTCTTTATGAAGGCTATGGTGCCTATACTATGGAAAAGAAAATGGAAATAGTAACCCTGGTAAATAAACATGAATATGCGATGCTGATGGACTATGTTAAAAAGACAGATCCAAAAGCCTTTGTGACTGTCTATAACTGTAAGGAAATAATGTATAATCCAAAGGTTAAAAATCCATCGGGTGCACACTTCAGCTAAAATTATTCACACAGTATTATCGATAAAGAAAAGCCCTGTCATAAGGACTTTTCTTTTTATATTAATTCCTTTATATCTTCAATAATTGACAGATTCTTATTACCGCCACCCTGGGCCATATAAGGATTGCCACCGCCTTTAAGATTATATTTAGAGGCCAGCTGTTTAAATAATTCATTGGCTTTAATATCTATATCTTTATGATGAGAAATTATCAGATGCATCCTTTCATCCATACAGTTAATAAAGAATACTGTTTTCTTTGAACTGTTTGTAATAATAGATACAAGTTTAGAAAGATTTTTATTATCTAAATTATCAAATATTTCAATCAGATTTTCATCATCTTTTTCAATATATTTATTAGCCAGCAGACTCAAATAATCATTATTCAGGATATTATATTTATTGACTGATTCCTTCAATTCGGCATTAAGTTTATCAATTGCGCTATCTATTTCATAGACCGGTGAAGCCAGCTTGGCGGAAGCTTTCTTTAATATTTCATACTGCATATTGTAGGTGTTCTTAAACTGATCGCCAACCAGAAAGAATATTTTATAGCCTCGGGTTGTTTTCTCATATCTTTCAATTTTGAACATCTGCAGATATCTTAAACTTGGTACATGAATACAGCCGCACATATCAAAATCAATATCGCCTATTCTTACCGCTCTTAATTTGTCATGTTCCAGTTTTTCATCTCTTACAAGACCTTTTACTTCTTCAGGAGATGGATAGAAGATTTCAACCTTGAGATCTTCAACAATAGCGTTATTAACCACATTTTCAATATCTTTAATTATTTCATCGTTTATTTCCTTAAACGCCATTTCCGCTCCGGCTTCTTTGTCATCATTAAAGAAAGCTACGGTTCTCGCGTCATAATGTTTATTTATATATGAACACATTACGTGCTGTGCTGTGTGAATCTGACTTCTGATGATTCTGTCTTCTCTGTCTACAGTTACGTGCACACTGCCAGTTAGTTCTTTATCAAGCAGGCAGTACAGTTTGCCGTTTTCAATTCTGCTGCCAAGTATTTTATTGCCATTTATATAGGCCAGGTCGCTATGCTGACCACCACTTTCGTGATAATAGACAGTATCCTTTAAATGATGCCAGTATCCTTTTTCATCTTTAAATACATCTTCAACAATAGTATCTATTTCTGTATCCAGCCAGTTATCATAATGTTTATTGAGCATATTATTCCTCCATGATTCCCCATATCAATCTTATCACAGTAATATACATTAAAAATGACATTAGACAGAGCTATAATTTTACTTCTGTTCAATTCTTTCCTTAAGGGCATCTATCAGTGCAGCTCTGATTACTTTGCTGGACATAGTAGCGCCAGCTATTACATCAGCTTCAGTACCGTTTTCCACAATCATCTGTTTTACTATAGCC
>DBOW01000083.1:4356-10130 GCA_002299675.1 Solobacterium sp. UBA636 | reverse complement strand
GAGTTCCTTTTCCAGATCGGTAGTTATATCATCAAGAACGTGCTTCAAAGTTTCGTCATCAGGCATATCGTTCAGTTTGATTTCGCTGTTTTTTTCGTTGTTTTCATTTTTCATAGCATTCTTTATTATAACAAGTAATTTTGTTTATTTTATGGGAAATACCACTTTATCTACAGCTTTTTCCAGCAGGTGAATTATTTCTTTTAGTACAAAAACTTGTATTGTCAAAACAGTGAACATCAGCATTGTGATGTTCATAAATAAATGCTTAATTTTGTTCATTGGAAATGATTTTATAGTAGGTACTGCTGGTGAGAGAATAGATAATTACATAAAAGAATGCACAGATTACATAGCATACTATAGTCACGATTATCATCAGCCTCATGTTTGAAAAACCAAACATATTTAACATTGACCAGACAAACGGAAAGGCAAAACATAAATGGATTCCTGAAAGAAGCAGCGGCGAGAAGAAGACGGTCAGCATTTGAGAGTTGATACTCTTTTTTATCTGTTCATCTTCCAGACCGACTTTTTTCATTATCGCAAAGCGTTTCTGGTCTTCATAGCCTTCAGAGAGCTGTTTATAGTAGATAATTAAGACGGTTGCCAGAATAAAGACAAAGCTTAACATGATTCCCAGAAACAGCATTGAAGAAAATAGACCCAGCATACCAGCTCTTTGATCTTCAGTAGAGGTGATATGAGTTTTAAGAATCGTCTTTTCAGGAACTTTAGATAGATTTTCTTTAAGAAGCTTAATGCATTTGTCAGCATCGCTTTTGACCAGAAGATCGGTGGAAGATTTGCAGTATACTACATTGCCAAATTCGGTCATCTGATTGTTCTGGTCGTAGAAGTCCTGAGGGTTTTTAATCACCATGATGGCATTAGCCATTTCATAGTCATAGATGGCATGATTCTGGATCATTTTATCCACATAGGCCTTTACCTTATATTCCTTTGAATAATAGCTCTTAAATGTTGAATAGCGATATTTTATAAATGAATTAGTATAAAGTAGACATTCATCATCATTAAGAGATACTGAATCATTATTTAAACGATTATATTCATCAAGTGATATTACATAGAAATAGCCAATATTGAAATAATCTGTATCTACTTCATTACTTGTATTTGGGGCATTGTTTATACCATATTGAGTGAAACAGCCACTGGTTTCCAGATATTTCAGGGTAGATAATTCTTCTGAATCCGTGTTTAAAAGATAATTCAGCTGCAAATCCTCAACCATTGAATCATAGTCTGGATAGAAGAGGGTGTAGTTTATATCCCCGGGATATCTTCTTGCGATATTATCATCTAACGAGAAGTAAAGACTGGAGGTAGATGAAATCATCACCAGAATCATGGTTAAAAGTATACAGATTGAAGCTAAGCCGGCGCCATTTCTTTTCATTCGATAACTTAAAGAAGAAACGGATATAAAGTGACTGGTTTTATAATAATAGCTTCTGCTGTTCTTTAAAATATGACAAAGTGTGACTGATCCCGCAATAAAAATCAGATAGGTGGCAACAACTACCAGTAACACCGCAATAAAGAAAGTAAATACTGCAACAACCGAATAAGAATAATAGACCGCTAAAAAATAGGCGGCAGCTAAAACAAGAACTCCTGCAAGCGCCAGGAAAATATTGCCCTTTGGTTTTTTCTCACCCTGCTTAGAGCTTTGAAGCATATCAATTGGTTTTAATAGAGATACTTTTAAAACTGAATTTAAATAAAGCAGGCTATAGATGAAGAGATAGACCACAGCTGTAATAATCAGTGAACTTACAGATATGGACAGATTATAGCTGGCTGTTTCATTGGCCAGTTTAAAGATTACTAACTCGCCCAGTTTAGAAAAGGCGATGCCAAACAATAAACCTGATACCAGTGCTGCAGCAAATACAATGGTATTTTCAAACAATAAGAGAACACTCAGATTATGTTTGTTCATGCCCAGAATACTGTAAAGGCCAAATTCTCTGGTTCGAAATTTTATCAGAAAAGAGTTGGTGTAGAAAAGAAACAGTATTGAGAACAGGGCAATAACCACAATCCCCATAGGCAGAACCATCGCCAGAAAAGTGGCTGCCGGCATTGAAGCCAAGCTTTTTGAATTAGCCAGATACAGCAGGATATAAAACATCATGACTGTCAATGTGCCAGTCAGAATGTAGGGGATATAGATTTTGGCGTTTTTAAAAATGCCGTCAAGAGATAGTTTTAAATAGAGTTTCATCTTATTTAGCTCCCTTTAAAACCATGGTTAAGGTATCTGAAATCTGCTGATAGAATTCTTCGTTTGAACTGCTTCCCTTATAAAGCTGATGGAATAATTCACCATCTCTAATAAACAGTACTCTTGAAGCATGACAGGCTGCTTTGATGGAGTGGGTTACCATCAGAATGGTCTGTCCCTGTCTG
Source organism: Solobacterium sp. UBA636 (assembly GCA_002299675.1). Classification (GTDB taxonomy): domain Bacteria; phylum Bacillota_I; class Bacilli_A; order Erysipelotrichales; family Erysipelotrichaceae; genus Colivicinus. The sequence continues at coordinate 7,688 of DBOW01000083.1, read as the reverse complement.
TTAATTTCTGAAAATAGTTTTAAGAGTTCGTCACTGCTTGTAGAGTCCAGAGCACCAGTTGGCTCATCTGCCAGAATCAGTCTGGGGTCTGTGATCAGCGCTCTGGCCACGGCTGCCCGCTGTTTCTGACCGCCTGATACTTCATAAGGATATTTTTTCAGCAGTTTATCAATACCCAGCTTTGCAGCCAGAGGCATGAGTTTTTCATGCATCTCAGGATATTTTCTGCCTGAGAGGACCAGCGGCAGATAGATATTGTCTTCCAGGGAAAAGGTGTCCAGCAGGTTAAAATCCTGAAAGACAAAACCCAGGTTGTCTCTTCTAAAGGCTGCCAGATTTTTATCCTTAAGCGCTGATAAATCCTTCCCTTCCAGGAAAACCTGACCGCCACTTGGCTTATCCAGAGTTGCCAGAATATTTAGAAGTGTTGTTTTACCTGAACCTGATTCGCCCATGATGGCGACATATTCGCCTTTATTGATTTCGAAGCTGACGTTTTTTAAAGCTTCTACTTTGGTATAAGCGAAACGGCTTACATAGGTTTTGGACAGGTTTTTTACTTTTAATAAATTCATCACAAAAATTCCTCCTTAGGTGATTTCTGTTTATATTCTATTTTTTCTATAATTTCGCTTCTATCGATTGTTCTTACAGTCTTCTTACAGTTTTGTAAGATTTAGTCCAGCTTTGTTTTATTTTCATTAAAACTGAGATATACGTCTGTTCCGATGTTTAGTTTTGATTCGATTTTTATTTGGTGATCCAGCATATCACAGCTTCTTTTTACCAGATAGAGTCCTAAACCTGAGGATTTCTGGTTAAGTCTTCCATTAAAACCGGTGTAGCCTTTTTCAAAAATTCTTGGCAGATCTTTTTCGTTAATCCCAATGCCGCTGTCGCTTATTTTTAAAGTATTATCTTTAAACGAAAAGACAATTTTACCTTTATCTGTATATTTCAGGGCATTGGAAAGCAGCTGTTCAATAATAAAGGACAGCCATTTTTCATCGCTCAGTACTCTCTGTTCGCAGTTGATTATTTCTATCCTGATTTTCTTATGAATGAAATCACTTGAGAAGTGTTTAACTGCATTTCTTATCGCTTCATCAAGTTTTACTTCCTGTATCAGCAAATCGTTGGAAGAGCAGTCCAGTCGCAGATAAGCCAGGACCATTTCAACATAGCTTTCGATGGCAGTCAGATCTTTGTTTAGTTTTCTGGCTGTAATACCATCTTCTTTGTCTAAAGTAAGTTTCATGGAGGCGATTGGTGTTTTAATCTGATGAACCCAGGTTGTGTAGTAATCAATCATATCCTGGTATTTGTTCTGCTCATTTAAGGCCAGCTTCTGTTTTTCTTCTTTTAACTGATTAATAATGTTAATGTAGTCGTTTTCTATCTGCGAGTTTACCTGATATAACTGTTTTTCTTTGAGCTGCTGGTGTTTCTTTTTCAGTTTAAGGTAATCAAAGAAAATAATTACTGATAATAGAAAAAGGGACAGCAAAACTGGATAGATAATCGCATACAGAGGAAGGGAATAGAGAAAAAAGGCGATAAAAAAGATAAGATATATCATTAATACAGTAAAGATGACTCTGTAACGTTCTTTTAGATAATTCATATCATATATCCCATTTTGAATCTGGTCTGAATCAGGTCTTTAATTCCGACTGTTTCCAGTTTTTTTCTCAGACGGTTAACGTTGACGTTCAGGGTGTTTTCATCGACAAAGTCGCCGCTTTGCCAGAGTATTTCCATCAGTTTTTCTCTGGATACTATTTTTCCTTTGTTTTGAATCAGGGTCAAAAGAATCTTGAACTCGTTTTTTGACAGTTCAAGATGAGCACCGTTATAGATAACTGAACAGTCGTTGATGTTTAAGTCCAGACCATTGTAGCTGATGAGGTTTGGACTGGTATTGAAATCATAGCTTCTTCTTAAATGAGCCATTATCTTGGCAATCAGGATATCCATTTCAAAGGGCTTGGTAATGAAATCATCGCCACCCATATTCATAGCCATGATTATGTTCATATTGTCGGATGCCGAGGAAATGAAAATGATTGGAAGTTTTGAAATTTTGCGTATCTCTGCGCAATAGTGATAGCCATCATAATATGGCAGCTTTATGTCTAAGAGAACCATATGGGGATCAAAGTCCTTAAATATTACCATGGTTCTGGAAAAATCATCTATTGTTCTGGTTTCAAAGCCGTAGTTTGAAAGATTATCGGCAATAGATTCAGCTATTCCTTTTTCATCTTCAATAATCAAAAGTCTGTACATAGTTTTATTTTAGCTTGTTTATATGTTAAAGACAAAAGAATGGGTTAAAATATATCTAGAGTTTTTCAGGAGGTTTATATGAACAACCGTTTAGATAGATTAAGAGAAAAAATGCGCGAAAACGGTATTGATGTCTATTATTTCAATACATCAGACTATCACTGTTCCGAGTATGTAGCTGAATATTTTAAGACTATCCGTTATTTTTCCGGCTTTACCGGTTCAATGGCTTCTTTGCTGGTAAGTGAATATGATGCCCACATTTTTGTGGATGGAAGATATCACATTCAGGCTGACAGAGAATGTATTCCCAACGATGTAGAGGTTGTAAAGCTTGGATCTAAGGGCGCCTTAAGTGTAAAGGAATATATTGAGAAATACTACAGTGACAAGGTTATTGGTTTAGATGGCAAGAGAGCTTCTATTTCTTTTGTATCGGGTTTAAATAATAAGATAGTATCCAAGGATATTTATTCTGAAATTATTGAAGATAGAGCTGAGCTTTCCAAGTCCATGCTGTTTAAGCTTAATGATGAATATACCGGCAAGACCAGGAAAGAGAAGCTTAATGAACTGAAGTACATTATTGGCAATCGAACCCATGTAATCAATAATCTTGAGAGTATTGCCTATTTATTGAATCTCAGAGGTGATGATATTCTTCATACACCAGTATTCTATTCCTATATGGTAATCGATAAGGGTGATGTCTATCTGTTTGTGGATAAGGAGCGCTTAAGTCCAGAAATATTTGATGAACTGTATGCGGATGAGGTTATTATCCGTGACTATGATTCTTATTATGAGTTTTTAGGTAAACTGAAGAATCGTACTGTTATTCTTGATGAAAACAAGGTTAACTATGAATCTAAGCTCTGTTTAAAGAAGAATGAGATAGTTAATACCTCTTCACCGGTTGACTTAATGAAAGCTATTAAGAACGATACTGAAATTAAAAACACCAGGCTGGCTCATATTTATGATGGTGTCTGCATGGTTAGATTTATCAAGTGGCTTAAGGAGTCTGATAAGACTAAGCTCAC
>DBOW01000083.1:3819-4226 GCA_002299675.1 Solobacterium sp. UBA636 | reverse complement strand
CAGCTTGACAACAGCGGTATTCTTCTTGTGGATTCTGGTGGACAGTACTATGAGGGTACAACCGATATTACCAGAACGATTGCCTTAGGACCAGTTTCTGATATATTGCGTAAACATTTTACAATTGTCTTAAAATCAATGCTTAATCTGCAGTCTGCCACTTTCATCAAGGGTATGGCAGCATCAATGCTTGATATACTGGCCCGCAAGGATATCTGGGCTCTAGGAATCGACTACAGATGTGGTACTGGTCATGGAGTTGGTCACGTGCTTTCGGTACACGAGAATCCGCCAAACATCCGCTATATGGCAACTGACACTAAAACTGAGCAGCAGCCATTAAGACCAGGAATGATTGTATCTGATGAACCTGGTATTTATCTTGAGGGTGAATATGGTTTAAGATG
>DBOW01000083.1:1943-3786 GCA_002299675.1 Solobacterium sp. UBA636 | reverse complement strand
GAATATATTTCTAATTCATGGGGAGATTTCTATTGTTTTGAACCGATTACGATGTGCCCATTTGATCTGGAACTGATTGATACTGAATATCTTGATAGTAAGACTATTGAGATTCTGAATAATTATCACGCTCAGGTATATGAGACTTTAAGTCCATATCTGGAAGAAGATGAAAGAGAATTTTTAAGAAAACAGACTGAAAGCCTATGAGTAAATTTATCAACTGGAATGTCAATGGACTAAGAGCCATTTTATCTAAAGGAGATCTGGAAAAGCTTATTGAGGATGAAAAGCCAGATATTCTTTCGCTTGAGGAAATAAAGATGCAGCCCGATCAGCTTAAGAAGGATTTTGAGGGCTATCATCTATATATTAATTCGGCTGAAAGAAAAGGCTACAGCGGTACGATGGTTCTTTCAAAGAAGGAAGCCCTGAGTGTCAGCTATGATATTGAAGGTGAAGATCATCCAAAAGAGGGCAGAGTAATTACTCTGGAATTTGAGGATTATTATTATGTCACTGCCTATGTGCCAAATTCCAAAGATGGGCTGTTGCGCCTTGATTACCGCATGCACTGGGAAGATGATTTAAGGAAGCATTTAATGAAGCTGGATAAAATAAAGCCTGTCATCTACACCGGAGACCTTAATGTGGCTCACAACGAAATAGATCTGAAGAATCCGGAGACCAATCATTTTAATGCCGGTTTCTCCGATGAGGAAAGAGAAGCTTTTGGTAAACTTCTGGATTGCGGTTTTGTGGATACTTTCCGTGAACTTTATCCTGATACTGTCAAGTACTCCTGGTGGTCATATCGAATGCGGGCCAGGGAAAGAGGAGTAGGCTGGCGTATTGACTACTATGTTGTTTCTAGACGTTTTATGGATAAGGTTAAGGACTCGCTGATTTATGATGATGTCTTTGGTTCAGATCACTGTCCGGTTGGATTGATTGTGGAGGATTAAATGGAAAACTATATTAATAACAATATTGATAATATGCTGAATGAACTGGGAGAGCTTGTAAGCTACAACTCAGTGTACAGTGAAGATGTGGCACCTTTTGGCTTGAAGAACCGCGAGGTTCTGGATAAGGCTCTGGAGATTTTTGAATCAAAAGGTTTAAAAACGAAAAATCTGGACTACTATTGTGGTTATGGTGAAGTGGGAGAAGGCGATGAGGTAATTGGTATCCTGGCTCATCTTGATGTAGTGCCATGTGGTGAAGGCTGGAACAGTGACCCTTTTAAGATGACTGAAAAAGATGGCTATGTCTATGGCCGTGGCGTTACTGATGACAAGGGTGCGGTAATCGCCTCACTTTATGCGATTAAGTATCTGCTGGATACTGGCTATAAGTTTAATAAGCGTGTAAGACTTATTGTGGGCTGTAACGAAGAGAGTGGTTCAAAATGCATTAAGCACTACGTTGAAAAGGAAGGCCATATTGACTATGGTTTTACACCAGATGCCGATTTCCCTGGTATTTATGGGGAAAAGGGCATGGTTGGCGGTCTTTTCGCCGGTAAGAGCGACAAGATCCTGAATATAAAGGGTGGTGATGCTTCAAATGTTGTCTGCAAAAAGGTAACATGTACTCTAAAGCCAGGCTGCATTGATGAAAATAAGCTTGATGTTTTCTTTAAGGAAAATAATATCAGTTATGAGCTTAATGATAATGTTTTAACCGTATATGGCAAGGCTGCCCATGCGTCAATGCCAGATCTTGGAGTTAATGCGATTAATTATCTGATGTGTGGTTTATATGCAGCTGGCATTGATGATGAATTTGTATCTAACTTTAATAAGTATATCGGTTTAGACCTGCATGGTGAAAAGCTTGG
>DBOW01000083.1:0-1927 GCA_002299675.1 Solobacterium sp. UBA636 | reverse complement strand
AAGGATGATGTAACCAACACTTCAATCAATATTGGTCTGGCGTTTGTACAGGATGAGAATATCTGTTTAAGTATTGACTGCCGCTTCCCAATCAAGACAAACAAGGAAACTGTAGTTCCGTATTTTGAGAAGATGGAGAACTTTAAGCTCTTAAATGCGATTAATCCACTTTATTTTGATATTAATTCACCATTTATCAAGGCACTCGAGAAAGCCTATCGTGATGTAACTGGTGACAATGAATCAAAGATGCAGGCTATAGGTGGTGGCACTTATGCCAAGAGTATTCATAACTGTATTGCCTTTGGTCCAGAATTTATCGGTGAATCCAGCAATATTCATGATGCTAATGAGTGTTTATGTATTGAGTCTTTAAAGAAGGCTGCAATGGTCTATATTGAGGCTATTAAGAATTTAAACGAACTGTAGAATTATGATGCATAACATATTGCTGGTGTGTTCAGGAGGTCTGTCATCTACTCTTCTGGTGAATGAGATGGCTGACTATTATAAGGAAATAGGTCATTCGCTTAATATCAGCGCCTGTGGTATCTATGAATATGAGCGCTATATTTTTAATGCGGATGTTGTGCTCCTTGGACCTCAGGTTGCCTATAAGGCTAACGAGGTAGCTGAGTTTGGCAAACCGGTAATATGTCTTAATTCATATGACTATACTTTATGCAACATCGAAAAAATCAAAGAAGTTATTGATGATGTCTATAAAAAAAGGCTTAAGCCTAAAAAATAGAATGAAACTGAAGCTGGTGATAGTACTTACTATCGCCACTTTATTGTTGTCGGTATTTGCGCTTTATCTTGTCGTTAATGTTAAACCGGAAGATGATATTGATTATCTGGAGCTTTATCAAAACGATTATTTAAGGCTGAAAGAAAAGAACCAGGACTATCTTGGCGTCTTTACTGATGAGAGCTTTAATATAGATATTAAAGTAGTTAAGGGAGAAGACAACAGCAAGTATCGTTATTACGTCTGGGAAAAGAACAATTATTCTTTTGAAGGATCACCTTATTTTGACTATGAGAACACGCTGGATGATCAGAATCTTATTCTTTATAACTGTTACTTTGATGACATAAATACGGATGGCAATTATTATTTCTTTACCGGTGATGAAGTAAGGGAATATAAGCTTTATGCGATATTTGATGTTCAGCTGGTTAATGAGGATGGAAGTTATTATCCTGAAGACAGCAGGCAGTTTAATCTTCCTTATTATAATGAGGAATATTTTGATGCTTATAAGAAAGCTTTAACTGAAGGAAGTTACTATTGTTCTGGCTATGATCCAGATATTTCTGATAAGCTGTTTACTGTCGTGAATAATACAGAAGATGATTATGTTAAGCGAATATTTCTGTTTGTGCAGACAGATAAGGTAAAACTGTCTGACAGTCTGGAAATAATTGAGAATATGTATAAGTAAGTTTAATTATAGTGTCTGAATCGGGCACTATATTTTTTTACTTGTAAGCTAATTTGAATTAGTTTTGAATAGTAATGAGGTGATAATATGTCGACCGGAGAAAGAATAGTATATGAAGCTCTTGTTCTGTTTTCAAAGAAGGGATACAGTGATGTCTATGTGGCTGAAATTGCATCTGCGGTGGGAATCAAGGCTCCTTCGCTTTATAAGCACTTTAAAAGTAAGTAGGATATTTTTGATGAATGCGTAAAGTTTTTTTACAGAAGAATGGAAGATGCCATTACGAAGAATAATGCTGATAATGATTTTACAAATATCAGTACTGATGAACTGATTGAAAAGGTCTGTGGAATGTTTGAGTTCTATCTTGAGGATGAGATAGCCAAGATGTTTAGAAGGATGCTGATGATTGGAAGATACAATAATGAACAGCTGAACGAGATATATGAGAAGATTTTCATTGTTGATGCCATAAAATA
>DBOW01000070.1:19065-25875 GCA_002299675.1 Solobacterium sp. UBA636 | reverse complement strand
TATATTGTGGCAATGGTTTTCTCTACTAATTCCAGCTGCATATTAACTCCTTAATCAAAAACTGATTCATGTTCCATATTTGCCATCTCTACCAGTTCCTTCATCGGCTTGTGTCCGGCAAAGCGGTAGAAGGCATCATCTTCTGAGAAACAGAAGCCCAGTATTCTCTCCAGCATATCAAAAATATATTCACAGTCTTCTTCATCCAGACCCATATCTTCAACAAGACGGGATTCTTCAGTTAAGTTTTCTATCTCTACAGGCAGAGAATCTATCACATCTTTAAAATCGTTAAATGTCATTTTTTATTCCTCTTTTCCTTAAAAAAATCTTTAAGTATCTTCGAACACTCATCTTCCAGTATACCTATTTCATAATCTGGATAATGATTGATATTTCTTACCTTTTTAATTTCAATGCTTGATTCAATACTGCCACCTTTTATATCTCTTGTGCCAATGTATATCTTTTTTAGTCTGGACTGAATAATTGCCCCCGTACACATCATACATGGTTCAAGGGTTACATACATTTCGCAGTCATTGAGATAATAACTGTTTAACTTTTTACAGGCTTTTCGTATACATTCTACTTCAGCGTGGCAGGTTGAGTCTTTTTTATGTATTTTAAGATTATGTGCCCTGGCTAAAACTTTATCATCTTTCACAATGATACACCCTATTGGTACTTCATCTTTGTTTCTGGCTTTAACCGCTTCTTTTAATGCCAGGGACATCCAGTATTCTTTTTCCATAAATTAAAAACGCGCACCCAGTCAGAGATACGTATGGCTGCTGTATTCCTACCCTGACCAAGTTAGTACATAACTGTTGCGCAATAAGTATTATATGATATTTATTTAAAAATTAATATACCAATTTTCACTCATTTCGATACTTCTGATAGTAACAGTAATGTCGCTTACCATAATGATCTGATTATGACCATAAAGAAACCTGATTTTAGAACTTCCTTCTTTGATGGTACATTAGCTGAATCAATAGTTAATATTAAATAAAGTAGACTTGATATTTCAAAACACCAGTCAGTGAATGTGATAAGTGTCTATATGGCATATTTTTTGTTTATATAAACATCAGTTGATTCCTTCTGACCCTGTGACCATTTTATATGGTTTTTCAGTTTTATATGCAATGACAATATCATAAATAATAAAAACAGTCATAATTTAAATTATGACTGTCAATATTCATATGAATGTTTCACGTGAAACACTATTTCTTTGGTGTAATCTTCTCCAGACCACCCATGTATGGTCTTAATACAGCTGGTACATTAACTGAGCCGTCTTCATTGTAGTTATTTTCAATTACAGCGATTAATCCTCTAGGAGAAGCTACTACAGTATTGTTTAAAGTATGCAGGAAGTAGTTGCCCTTATCAGACTTAACTCTGATTCCCAGACGTCTGGCCTGAGCATCTCCAAGATTTGAACATGAACCTACTTCGAAATACTTCTTCTGACGTGGAGACCAGGCTTCAATGTCACATGATTTAACTTTCAGATCAGCCAGATCACCTGAGCAGCATTCCAGCTGTCTTACTGGTACATCCATATTGCGGAATACTTCTACTGTATATCTCCACATGTCTTCATAATATTTCATGGAATCTTCTGGCTCACACAGTACAATCATTTCCTGTTTCTCAAACTGATGTACTCTGTAAAGACCTCTTTCCTCTAAGCCATGACTTCCGCCCTCTTTACGGAAACAAGGTGAATATGAAGTCATACGGATAGGAAGTTCTTCTTTTTTAATCATCTGACCCTGGAAGCGGCCAATCATTGAGTGTTCTGATGTACCAATCAGGTATAAATCTTCTCCTTCAATCTTATACATCATAGCTTCCATTTCTGGGAATGACATAACACCTGTTACTACATTTGAATGAATCATGAATGGTGGGATGGCATAAGTGAAGCCCTGATCAATCATATAATCTCTGGCATAAGCCAGCATAGCTTCATGAAGTCTGGCAATATCGCCAGTCAGATAGTAGAAACCTTCACCTGATGTACGGCCAGCTGATTCTTTATCTAAGCCCATAAGTCTGTCTAATATATCGGCATGATGAGGAATTTCATAAGCCGGAACTGCTGGTTCACCAAATCTCTGTTTTTCTACGTTTTCTTCATCTGACTTGCCTACTGGTACTGATGGATCAATGATGTTTGGAATATTCATCATGATCTCTTTGATTTTTGCCTCAAGTACAGGTTCCAGGGCTTCCAGTTCAGCTATTTCCTTAGAAATAGACTGTACCTCAGCTTTTACCTTGTCAGCCTCTTCTTTCTGCTTATTTCTCATAAGCTCCCCTATCTGTTTAGAAGCTACATTCTTTCTGTTTCTTAAATCATCAGCCTTGGCCTTTGTTGCGCGGAACTGTTCATCAAGTTCTTTGACTTCATCTACTAAAGGCAGTTTGTGATCCTGAAACTTCTTTTTAATGTTTTCTTTTACCAGTTCAGGATTTTCTCTAATCAGTTTAATATCAATCATATCTTTCCCTCCAAAAAAATAAAAGGTGGCTACACAAGGGCGCTTATGCGCGGTACCACCTTAATTTGTTACTTTACACTTAACGCGTGTTTCACGTGAAACATTTTAGATTTCAACTAGAAGGTAGATTCATATAATCTTCAATAATAACTTGCACCAGATGTTATCTCTCTTTAATATCTGAATATACTACTATTCCTTCATAAGTACTTAAATAGAATATCAGTTATTTTTTACGCCTGTCAAGTTTAATTGCCAGAGTATTGCCTAAATACTGGAACAGCTGAACCATGATGATTATTATTAAAACTGTTACCAGCATTACTTCCGTCTCATAACGGTAATAGCCATATCTTATCGCAATATCTCCAAGACCACCACCACCAACAGCTCCAGCCATAGCGGAATAGCCAATGATGGTTCCCACCGCAATAACTGCACCATTAAGGATTGAGATTCTTGCCTCACCTAAGAGGACTTTTCTGATAATGGTGAATGTCGAAGCACCAAGAGACTGAGCAGCTTCGATTACACCGTGATCTACTTCTTTTATGGAACTTTCTACCATACGGCCAATAAACGGAATGGCTGAGATAGTTAATGGAACAATAGTAGCGGTTGTACCATAAGACTTGCCCACTATCATTTTTGTGAATGGAATGAGCAAAATTAAGAGAATCAGGAATGGAATTGATCTGCCTATATTCACAATAAAGTCCATAATTCTATAGGCGGCCTTATTTGGTTTGATTCCGTTTTCATCTGTTACAGCCAGTGCTACACCTAAAGGCAAGCCAAAGAGATAGCCTAAACCAGTTGAGGCAATAACCATATATAGTGTTTCAAATATACCTTTGATAATTAATCCTGTATAACTAGCCATTTGATACCTCCGTTATTGAAAGTTCTTCTTTCTTTGACAGATATTCAATCATCTTAGATGCCTTGGTTTCATCATCAGGAAGCTGAATAATCATCTGTCCTTTAGTCTTTCCGTTTACCGATGTTACATCGCTGGAAAGAATATTGACTGGGGTTTTGAATTCCAGTATCAGATTGGCAATAACTGGTTCATAGGTTGCCAGTTCTGAGAAGGATACTCTAAGTACCCTGCCCCCTTCCATTTTCTTGACTGAATTTGAAGCTGAGAAAATTAAGCGTTTTGCGGCCTGAGTCTTTGGATGACGGAAGAGTTCTTCTACGGTATTTTCTTCTACCAGTTTACCGTCTTCCAGTACCAGACACTTATGACAGATTTCCTGTATTACAGACATTTCGTGTGTAATGACAACTACTGTGATACCGTATTTATGATTAATTTCTTTAATAAGATTCAGAATTGATTTAGTTGTCTCTGGATCTAAAGCTGAAGTGGCTTCATCACAAAGCAGAATCTCAGGATCTGATGCCAGAACTCTGGCAATCGCAACTCTCTGTTTCTGACCACCTGATAATTGCGCGGGATAGGCTTTAGCTTTAGATTCGAGTCCGACAATTTTTAGATATTCCAGAGCTTTTGTCCTGGCTTCTTTTTTTGACTTACCGGCAATTTCTAAAGGAAATGCGACATTGTCAAGACAGGTATTCTGCATCAGCAGATTGAAGTGCTGAAATATCATACCTATCTTTTTGCGGGCTTCTCTTAACTGTTTTTCGTTAAGGCTCTGTAATTCCTGATCTTTTACTATTACTTTTCCGCTTGTCGGTCTTTCCAGCAGATTCAGACATCTTACAAGTGTAGACTTACCTGCACCCGATAAGCCTATTATTCCAAATATTTCCCCTTTTTCAACAGTGAATGAGACATCTGAAAGGGCGTTAACTGTCATTTGACTGCCTTCAAAGGTTTTGGTCAGGTGTTCAACTTTAATTATGTTAGACATATTACCTCCTAGTATAGAAACCCACTCTATTACAGAGTGGGTCATAAATCTGTTTTTATAATTATATCTTATTCAGTGAATGGAACTACCGAACCATCCCATTTTTCATTGATGAAATCTTTGATTTCCTGTGATTCAAGAACTTCTACCAGAGCCTTAACACCCTCGTTGTCTTTACCCTTTTCAGTAGTGGCAACAACATTTACATAAGTTACAGCTGCAGAAGATGATGCAGATTCATAGGCAATTGAATCCTTGGCTACAGATAAGCCAGCAGCCAGTGCATAGTTACCATTTAATACTACAAGGGCAGCCTGATCACGATATCTTGATACAGTTGCAGCTTCAACTTCAACGATTTCAACATCAACTGATTTAGAAACGATATCTAATTTAGTTACTAAGCTTGATGCATCTGTTCCTTCAGGAAGAGTGATAATTCCATTGTCCTGTAACAGTAACAGAGCTCTTGTTTCGTTTGTACCATCATTTGGTACTACAATTTCATCACCATCAGCCAAATCAGCAAAGCTTGATTTAGTTCCAGGATATACGCCAAATGGTTCATAGTGTACTTTTCCAACTACAGTCTGAGTTGTTCCATGTTCTGCGTTGTAGTTATTCAGGTAAGGTGTATGTGCGAAATAGTTGCAGTCAATTTCCCCAGATTCAACTACTTCGATAGGCTGAACATAGTCTTCAAATTCAACAATTTCAAGTTCATATCCTTTGGCAGCCAGTAAATCTTTTGCCTTTTCAAGGATTTCAGCATGTGGTGTAGGTGAAGCAGCTACAGAAACTTTCTTGGTATCAGAAGCAGTTTCTTTTGAGCCACAGCCGACTAATGTCAGTAAGACAAGTAACGATAATAGTAATGTAAGTAATTTTTTCATATTCATAATTCCCTTTCATCTATCGACAAATTAATAATACTCGAAATGTTGTTATTTGTATAATTGATAATAACTAGAATTTGTTATAGATTGAATTTATTACTTAAAATAATTCTTAAGTTCCCTGATATAGTTCTCACCAACATCTGATAATATATTGTTTCTTCTTACAATATAGCCAAGCTGCATATTGGCATTAGGATTATCTTCATCAGGTTCATAAGGAATCGATATATAGTCTTCACCATTGAGTTCTTTACAGATAACACCGGAACATAGAGTATAGCCATTTAGGCCAACCATCAGATTTAACATAGTTGCCCTGTCATTAACCTTGATAGTACGGGTATACTGATTCTCTGTCAGTATTTCTTCAGCCAGATAGGATATTTCTTCGGAACCCTGTTCAAAAGACATACATGGATAATCCTGAAGATCGTTATAGCTGATGGATTTATATTTTGCAAGAGGATGTTCCTTATACAGATAGACCTGTGCCTGGCAGTTATAAAGGAAGTGAAATTCAAGATTGTGAATATCCAGCTGTTTCTCAATATACTTCTTATTATAGTTTGAAAGATATAGTACACCTATTTCACTTCTTCCATCACTTACATCAGAAATAACGTTCTTGGTTTTTGTTTCTTTTATCGCAAATGAATAGTTGGATGTATCATAGCCATATTTTTTTACAGTATTAACGAATGCTTTAGTGGCAAAGGAATAGTGCTGGCATGATACACCAAATTTACGTTTGATGTTGCCACTGGTGTATTTCTCTTCAAGCATTTCGTATTGGGTATAGATAGAACGGGCATTAGCCAGAAACTCATTACCTTCAGCTGTGGCAACCACCCCTTTATTTGTTCTGTTGAATATCGTAATGTTAATCTCTTCTTCCAGTGCTTTGATAGCCGAAGTTAAGGTTGGCTGAGAAATAAACAGTTTGTCGGCTGCCTTATTCATCGATCCGGTTTTAGCTATAGTTAATGCATAATATATCTGCTGCAAAGTCATAAAATACTCCTTATAATATTAATCTATTACAGGGAGTATTATACTAAATATTTTTTATATAGTGAAAATTAAACCTCTTTTTCTTTGATATAGGCTTTATATTTCAGTCAGACTGAGAAAGATATTTTTTAAAAAACTTACTGGCAGGATCAGTTTCTTTCCACAAAATATAATCCATCGTAACAGATTCGGCGGATGTACCGTTTGTCAGGAATATGCAGTTCGATTGTAGCAACTATAGCGCGGGGCTTGACTATCTTCATCTGATAACCATTCCATTTCGCTCTCTTTATATCCCACATGGCCATTGGTGTTAATTCATGTGACATGGCGATTACTCTTTGTTTAAGACTTTTAAATAGAAGCGTACAAATATTAAAACGTGATGGTGCATTAGGTCCAACCAGTTCAGACAGTCCATAGACCGCAATCGGATCATCCATTAAAGCCATAGCCAGATACTGCGCAATATTATTCTTAAGATCAAGACATTCA
>DBOW01000070.1:14489-18910 GCA_002299675.1 Solobacterium sp. UBA636 | reverse complement strand
GATTGCTTCTTTAGATTTTCCTAACACAATATTAAAAAACCACGAATTATCCTTTGGAATATCCATACAGTATACTTCACTGTCCATATCAACTCCGTACATCTTTGCGATTGCCTTACAGGCGAAGTAGACAGCAACGCCGTTGTTTTCTTCAGTACAAGCCAGATAGACATAATCAGAGCTAAAGTTTGGTTCACCAGCGCTTAAAAGATCACCTTATTTTGTCTGTAAAGTATAGTCGACTTTAAAAAGTGAATCAAATACACAACTTAATTTTGCCACAACAGTAGACATATTGTTTTCCACTTAAGTATAGAGCATTATATCAGATAAAAAGAAGGCGGTGATTAGTTATCACTGCCTTCTTCTTTAGTTTCTTCAATTATTTCTTCTTCATCCTCATGTTCGACAATACTTACCGCCTGAACAGTTGTACCAGGCTGTGGTGTAATCAGTCTGACACCAGATGTAACTCTAGATAATTCAGATACCTGATCCAGATGAATTCTGATGATGATACCATCTGAAGTCATAATTAAGGCATCTTCATCACCATTGATTGCCTTGAGTGCTACAAGTTTTCCTATTCTGTCATTTTCTTTTAAGGTCTTTACACCCTTGGCACCTCTTGAAGTAACACGATATTCATTTATATCAGTCTTCTTACCGTTGCCATTTTCGGTTACGATCAGA
The DNA here is from genome assembly GCA_002299675.1 of Solobacterium sp. UBA636. Taxonomy (GTDB): domain Bacteria; phylum Bacillota_I; class Bacilli_A; order Erysipelotrichales; family Erysipelotrichaceae; genus Colivicinus. Next base: position 18,217 of record DBOW01000070.1, on the reverse strand, counting down.
ATCTTTGAGCCTTCATTAGATGTGGCAACACCAATAACTTCAGAACCATCAACATCCATACCTCTTACACCAGATGCACTTCTGCCCATATCACGAACACAATCTTCCCTGAAGCGTACAGCCTTGCCATTAGATGCGGCAATAATAATATCCTCATCACCCCTGGTTGGTTTTACACCAATAAGTTCATCGTCTTCTTTCAGGGTAATCGCGATCTTGCCGTTCTGTCTGATGGATTCAAACTCGTGAGCGGCAACACGTTTACAGATGCCCTGTTTGGTGACAAAGAACAGGTAACCGGAGATTTCAGCTTCTTTATCAATTGGTACCAGAGACTTGATCTTTTCATCTTTTTCAATATTGATAATATTGATAACCGGGATACCCTTGGCATTCCTTGAGGCTTCTGGAATTTTGTAGCCCTTGATTCTGTAGACCTTGCCTTTATCGGTAAAGATCAGCAGGAAGTCATGAGTGGACATGGTAACCGTCTGGTCTATCTTGTCTTCTTCGTTCAGGGACATTCCTTTAATACCTCTGCCTCCTCTATTCTGAGTCTTGTAGGTATCAATTGGTATACGTTTGATATATCCGTTTGTAGATAAAGAAATCATTATCTTATCTTCAGGAATCAGATCTTCATCTTCAACATCTATATCACCATCAATAATCTGAGTTCTTCTTTCATCACCATATTTTTCTTTGATGATCAGAAGTTCATTCTTAATGATTTCCAGGACTCTTGAATGATTTGCCAGGATATCTTTCAGATCAGCTATTTCAATATAGAGATCGTTTAGTTCAGCACATATTTTTTCATATGACAAACCAGAAAGACGTCTAAGCTGCATTGATAATATAGCTTCACCCTGAATCTGATCAATGCCAAATTCATCAAAGAAGATTTTAAGAATTTCTTCATCGGTACGGTGAGTCTTTATAATCTCAATGATACGGTCAATGTTTTCAATGGCTTTCTTTAAGCCTTCCAGAACATGAGCTCGTTTTTCATCTTCATTAAGGTCATATCTGGTTCTTCTTTCAATTACTTCAATCTGATGATCAATATAATATCTGATCAGTTCCTTTAAAGGAAGAGTCATTGGTGCATTATTAACCAGAACGTTATTATTTATTCCAAATGATGACTGAACAGGTGTAAGTTTGTACAGCTGATTGAGAAGAACCTCTACCTGTACATCCTTTTTGGTTTCAATTTCAATGCGGATACCATTTCTGTCATTTGACAGATCTTTAAGTTCTACTATTCCCTCAATTACCTTATCTCTGGCCAGTTCATGTATCTTTTCATACATTACCAGTTTATTTACCAGATAAGGTATTTCTCTGATAATTATTTTATGTTTACCATCTCTCAGTTCTTCGATTTCTACTTTCGAACGAATAGTAACTGAGCCTCTTCCGGTTTCATAGGCCTGACGGATACCGCTTCTGCCTACTATATAGCCACCAGTCGGGAAATCTGGTCCAGGTATTTTTTCCATCAGTTCCATGATATCGATATCCGGATTGTCCATTACCGCAATAATACCATCGATAACTTCGCCAAGATTGTGTGTAGGCATATTTGTAGCCATACCTACGGCAATACCCATCGAACCATTTACCAGCAGATTTGGAAATCTTGATGGAAGTACAACTGGTTCTTTATGTCTTGCGTCATAGTTATCCTTGAAATCAATAGTGTTTTTCTTGATATCCTGAACAAGTTCCAGAGATATCTTGGACATACGGGCTTCGGTATAACGCATGGCAGCTGCCCCATCACCATCTAATGAACCGAAGTTACCATGACCATCAACCAGCGGATAACGATAAGAGAAAGGCTGAGCCATTCTGACCATTGTGTCATAGATGGCTGTATCACCATGAGGGTGGTATTTACCCATAACTTCACCGACAATGTTGGCTGATTTTACATGTGGTTTATCTGGTGTAAAACCGGCATCATACATTGCCCAGACCACTCTTCTGTGTACTGGTTTCATACCATCTCTTACATCGGGCAAAGCTCTATCAATAATTACGGACATTGAATAAGAAAGGAAATCCTCTCTCATTTCAGAGGAAATATTTACTTCTTTAATGTTTCCATGATTGAAGAAACGATTATCTAATTCTTTCATATCTCCTCCTTAAATATCCAGATTCTTTACAAAGTGGGCGTTTTCAATAATGAAGTTCTTTCTAGGTTCAACTTCATCACCCATCAGCATTGAGAATACCTGATCGGCATCAATGGCGTCTTCGATTGTTACACGTTTGAGTGTTCTTCTTTCAGGATCAAGAGTTGTTTCCCAAAGCTGAGAAGCATCCATTTCACCTAAACCTTTGTAACGCTGTATATCATATTTTTCATCACCAAAGTCACGCTTGGCAATTTCCAGTTCCTCATCTGAGTAACAGTATCTCAGAGTTTTCTGTCCCTTAAACAGTTTATATAGTGGAGGCATGGCAATATAGACATAGCCTTCTTCGATTAAAGGTTTAAAGTATCTGTACAGGAATGTCAGCATCAGTGTTGCGATATGCTGTCCATCGACATCAGCATCGGTCATGATGACAATCTTGTGATATCTTAATTTAGATAGATCAATTTCATTACCGAATCCGCAGCCGAAGGCTTTGATCATCATTCTGATTTCTGCATTGTCCAGTATTCTGTTCATACGGGCTTTTTCTACATTAAGAACCTTACCTCTTAAAGGAAGAATAGCCTGGAAATTAGAGTCACGGCCATTCTGGGCAGAACCACCGGCTGAATTACCCTCGACGATATAGATTTCGCAGATTGAGGCATCTCTGGATGCACAGTCTTTCAGTTTGGTAGGCAGATTGGATGAGCCAAAGTCATCTTTTCTTCTTACTGACTCACGGGCTTTCTGAGCTGCCAGTCTGGCTTCTGAAGCTGATTTTGCCTTATCAATAATCAGTTTGGCAATATCCGGATTTTCCAGAAGGTAGCGTTTCAGATATTCGCCAAATATCTTGTTTACAACCGGTTTAACTTCCGCATTGCCCAGTTTTCCTTTAGTCTGTCCTTCATACTGTGGATCTGGATGTTTAACTGAAATAATGGCAGTCAGACCTTCTTTAAGATCATCCTGACGTATAGGCTCATCATTTTCTTTAATCAGGTTTTTATCCTTGGCATAGGCATTGATTACTCTTGCCAGTGTCTGCCTGAAACCATCCAGATGTGTACCGCCGTCCGGAGTCAGAATGTTGTTACAGAAGGCATAAGTCTTTTCAGTATATGAAGTGTTATACTGTAAAGCTGCTTCAACTATAATGCTGGTTTCTGAATCTTCTCCCTCACAATAAAGAATATCTTCAAAGATACGGGCTTCGTTTTCGTTTAAAAACTTAATATATTCCTTAATTCCGCCTTCATAACAGAAAGAATAAGTTCCCTTATGTTCATCCTCTTTATTCCAGTTGAAAGTAAGTCTGATTCCCTTGTTTAAGAAAGCCATCTGACGGATACGGTTATAAAGCGTTTCGAAGTTGTATACAGTACCTTCCTTAAAGATTTCTTCATCAGCTTTAAAACTTACGGCAGAACCGGTATTATTTAAATCACAGGTTCCGATTTCTTTAAGTGCTTCTTTTACTTTACCGCCATCTTCAAATTTAATCTGATAGATTTTGCCGTTTTTGCGTACAGTTACTACCAGCCATTTAGAAAGGGCGTTTACTACCGAGGC
>DBOW01000070.1:0-14405 GCA_002299675.1 Solobacterium sp. UBA636 | reverse complement strand
ATAGTTTCTACTGTTGACTTGCCGGTTTTGGGATGGATTTCTGTTGGCATACCACGTCCATCATCCACAACTGTTACTACATCTTTATCATCCACACTGACTTCTATATGTGAGGCATAGCCTGCCAGCGCTTCATCGACAGAGTTATCAATTATTTCCCACACCAGATGGTGGAGTCCGGCAGCTGAAGTTGTGCCAATGTACATTCCAGGTCTTTTTCTGACCGCTTCAAGTCCTTCCAGAACCTGAATATCATCCGAAGTATAGTTGTCGTGTTTAATACTGGTATCAGCCATTTAATCCTCCCTGTAGTCTAATAAGTTTATATTTTTTCACATTCATCAAAGAATCCGCATCGGTATCGGTAATAATAATCTGATGATCATCAGGCAGAAAGTTAATCAGTCTTCTTTTATTTTCCTGATCCAGTTCTGAAAGTACATCATCCAGAAGAATTATTGGCTTAATACCACAAATCTCATTTATATATCTGATAAGCGCAAACTTAAAGGAAATCAGTGTCATTCTGACCTGCCCCTGAGATGCCACTTCACTCAGTTCATGAGAATTAAACAGAAAATAATAATCATCATGGTGAGGTCCCATAACCGCATAATGATAGTTGAGATCTTTCTCTTTATTCATGTTTAGAATATTCAGAATATCACCATCAATATTTTTCTTGTATACCGCTTTTATTTCTATGTTCTGATTTGAAACCGTTCTGTATATTTCACTTATACAGCTGTTCACGAAGCTGAAGAACTTTTCTCTTTCCTGAATCAGAATACTTATAGCTGGAGCCATCTGTTCATTGATCAGATTCAGATAGACATCATCAACAGTGTTTTCCTTTAAAAGCCTGTTCTTATCTTTTAAAAGCCTGTTGAATTTTAATAAAGCGTTAAGATAATTCTTATTAATCTTTCCAAGTTCCAGATCTATCAGTTTTCTTCTTTCTCTTGGTGATGAATTGAAGAATTCAAGATCAGAGGGCTTAAACAGAATCGCATTGATTCTTCCTATAAAATTCGATGTTCTGGTGATGATTTCATCATTCACAAACAGAGATTTACCATTCTTATTAAGCACAATCTTATAAACTGTACCATCAGCTGTAACTTCGATTCTGGCATAGTCTTCATCGTGTTTGATAAGTGATGTATCATCATTGGTTCTGAAAGATCTGGTGTTGCTTGAGACGACAACTGATTCCAGAATATTGGTCTTGCCACTTCCATTGGGGCCGGTAATAATATTTATGTTGGAATCTGGATTAATCAGTATGTTTGAATAATTGCGGTAATTGTTTAAACGAATACTTGTAATCAGCATATCTGATACTGATTAGAATTGACAGTTACTTTATCACCTTTATAAAGCTTTCGGCCACGGCGGTTTTCATATTCTCCATTAACCATGATTTCATTGGTCAGAAGAAACATTTTAGCCTCGCCTCCCGTGCTTACTATATCGGCAATTTTCAGAAACTGTTCAAGTTTGATATATTCGGTGTATATTTCTACTTTCTGCATAAATTAAATGACCCTATGAAATTATACCATTTTTTAGCTTTTTTATGTAGAACGTACACCTATATTATTTAAAGAAAAAAGCCCGTAAACGGGCTAAAATTGATTAATAACTTAATATGACCTGAAAGGAGATACCAGCTGAAGCAGATTTTTGTTAGATTCTGCAGTCATCACGATAGGTTTAAGAGGACCACAGAAGTTTAATGTCACCTCATCACCTTTCAGAGTATTCAGTGCATCCTGAAGATAGTTTCCACGGCAGGTGATTTCCAGAGGATCACCGGTATAGGAAACAATACCAAGTGTTTCAAAAGATGAAGACTGTGCATTGAAAGATGTAATATCCATCTTCTGAGAATTGATAGACATCTTGATAATATTCTTTCCATCCATTTTGATGAATGATGTACGGTCAATCGCAGCTTTGAAATCACTTCTGTTTACTATCAGAGTCTGCATAAATGATGAAGGAATCAGTTTGGATACATTTGGAAATTCATCATCAAGAAGTCTGGTAAGCACAAGTGTATTGCCGAAATCAAAGATAATCTTCTGATTGTCAATTTTGATTTTTACGCTGTCTTCTTCATTTATTGAGCCATAGACATCATTTAAATGTTTTGATGGTATGGTTATATTAAAGTTTTCTTCATTTTCCAGTGTTACATTTCTGATCGCAACACGATAGGAATCGGAGGCAGATACTCTAAGATTATGACCTTCAGCCTTAAAATTTACACCAGTAAGAACAGGCCTTACTACTGAATCGGAACAGGCAAAGATGGTATCATCAATTACTTCTTTCAGTATCTTTCCTTCAATCACAAATGGTTCACTGTTACAGCTGAAATCAATACGCGGATATTCATCTGCATCTATGCAGTTAAGTTTAAATGATGAGCTTCCACCAGAGATTCCGATAATTGATCCATCAACTGTTTCAATGCTGATTTCTGATCCCGGGATTTTTCTTACTATTTCTGTAAGATATTTAGAATCAAGTACTGTTTTACCGGTTTCTGATACTTTAAGTATTTTATCTACGTTATTGTTTAGTTCAGTTCTGATGGAAATATTTGAATCAGAAGACATCAGTATTATTGATTCTTCCTGTACTTCCAGATAAATACCATTCAAAACAGGAAGAGGTGTATTTGGTGAGAGTGCCTTATTGGAAATTACCAGGGCATCAAGAAATGCTTTTTTGTTGATTTTGAAATTCATGCGCAGCTCCTTTTTTGTTTAATATATATTATCTTATTATTATTAGTATTGTGGAAAATGTGGAAAAGTCCATAAAACAGCGTAATAATAAGCAGTTTCTAAGTGTTTTTTATGTGGAAAAACTGTTGATAAAATTGTGTATTACTTAAGTCTTATCTCCAGATCTCTAATGGCTTCCATATAAAGTGTATCAGTTTTCAGCATTTTCTCTATCTTGCGACAGGAATTGATGATTGTAGAATGATCTCTGCCGCCAAACTCGGCACCAATCTTATCGTATGGTGCATCTAACAGCTTACGGCACAGATATATCGCAATATGTCTGGCATTGGCGATGTTCTTGGTTCTAACCGAACCGATAAGCTGCTGCTTATTGAGATGGTAGTAGTCGCATACGACTTTTTTAATTTTTGTGATGCTGAGTTCAGAATTGTTTTCGGCAATCTGATCCTTAAAGGCATCAATGGCAGTAGTCATTGAAATGTGGTCTTTATCTTCAGACCAGTTGATTGAATAAAACAGCAGCCTGTTTATTGCCCCTTCCAGACTTCTGACATCCTGCGAGAAGTTGGTTGCGATATAAGCTATTACATCATCATCTATCTGCTGGGAAATGGTGATGTTGTTCTTGATTTTCATTTTGACAATATCGACAGCTGTTTCGTATTCCGGGGCTACTATATTGACTGTTAAGCCCTGATTGAAACGGGTAACCAGTCTCTCTTCCAGTCCCTTTATATCATCGGGCGACTGATCAGATGTAACTACTATCTGTTTACGGTTGTTTACAAGTTCGTTAAATATTGTAAAGAAAAGTTCATGAGACTTGGTTTTATTGGCCAGAAACTGTACATCATCCACCAGAAGCAGATCAACATTTCTGAATTCGTCTTTCAGTTCATCATAGGCATTTTCTTTCTTGGCTTTGAATACATCATCTACGAAATCTGATGCAGTCAGAAAACCGATAACCTTATCAGGATAAAGTTCCCTTACCTTATTGCCTATTGCGTTTAGAAGATGAGTCTTGCCTATGCCGCTTGAACCATAGATAAAAAGCGGATTGTAGATAACACCCGGATTGTTCGCAACATAAAAAGCTGCGACCTGAGCCTGAAGGTTGCTGCGTCCGATGACAAAGTTTTCGAAAGTCTGATTCTTATCAATGTCTCTTGTAAGAAACATGTTTGTACTTACAGTCTTTTTCTCTGGCTGGACTTTGTTTTCCTGTTCAATTTCAATCTCAAAAATAGAGCCTGCAGTTTTCTGAAGGCAGTCCTGTATTAATGTTTTAAAGTCGTTCATCACGACAAAATATATGAAACCTGGAACGAGTATTCTGGCTTTCTTTCCATCCAGATCGGCAAGCTGTGAGCCTGAGAAGTAGCCAAGTACATCTTCTGGTACCTGGCCGGATGAACCGATAAGAGCCAATGTATCACCCCAGATTTTCTGCAGTAAAAAGTTGTTGTTTCCCATATCTATCCCTTAATGCACGTTTATTATATTTTAGAGTTTTCCACAATTCAAATAATTAACAATGTAAGTTTTCCACAATCCACAATGAAATAATTTACATGTTCTTTATTTATGTGGAGATATAAGACTTTTCCACAGTTTTCCACAATTTTAATGTTGTTGATAAATTGTGGAAATTATTGTCAACATAATTATCAACTGTGGAAAAGTGTGGAAAATTCAGACTTTTAACAGTAAATTGTTAACAGTTTTTAGACAGATAGTACACTAATGATGCCTGAAAATACAGCTTTTTAACTTTTCCACAAATTGTGGATAAATAATAACTTTAGCTGTTGAAAACTTGAGTGTGGATATATAATTTACTCATGAACAGAAAACAGTTAGCCACTATAACCAATATGTGTCTTGTTTATTCAGGGGATAAAATACTGGTTCAGGAACGAAATAAAAAAGACTGGCCAGGGCTCACTTTTCCTGGCGGGCATGTGGAAAAAGGTGAAAATTTCATTGCCTCGGTAATAAGAGAAGTTAAAGAAGAGACAGGTCTGACAATTTATGACCCGCTGTTATGCGGTATGGAAGAATATAAGGCTGATAATAATGATGAAAGATATCTTATGCTGTTTTATAAGACAGACAAGTTTGAGGGTGAACTGAAGTCTTCTAAAGAAGGCAAGGTTTTCTGGATCAACAAAGATGATCTGCTCAAATATGAACTGTCCCTGGATTTAGACAGAATCTATAAAATCATGACTGATGACACTCTTTCTGAGCTCATCTATGAATACAAAAATGGAGAATATATATCATATATAAAGTAAGGAGAATAATATGTATAAAACAACTGATCTGCTTGATTTAAATCATACCATCGCAAAGGAATATCTTGAACAGTTTGAATATCCCTGGGAAGCTTTCAAGGGTATAAAGGAACTGATATTAAGTTTAGGACCTAAACTTAATAAAGATGAATTTACTGAAGTAAAAGAAAATGTCTGGGTACATAAGAGCGCTACTGTTTTTGAGTCTGCCTATCTTGGTGCACCATGCATCATAGGTGCAAATACCGAAGTAAGACACTGCGCTTTTATCAGAGGTTCAGCACTGGTTGGAGAAAACTGTGTTGTGGGAAATTCCTGTGAGCTGAAGAATGTGATTCTTTTTGATAATGTTCAGACTCCTCACTACAACTATGTAGGCGATTCGATTCTGGGCTATAAGTCACATATGGGTGCCGGTTCAATTACTTCCAATGTAAAATCAGATAAGAAGCTGGTAGTTGTCCATAATGGAGATGAAAATATCGAAACCGGAATCAAGAAATTTGGTGCAGTACTTGGCGACTATGTAGAAGTAGGCTGCAACTCAGTTTTAAATCCCGGTACTGTAGTAGGCAGAAATTCCAATATCTACCCTACTTCATGTGTAAGAGGAGTTATTCCTGAAAATTCTATTCATAAGAATAATGGCACTGTTGTAGCCAAGAAATAATGTAAACGTTTACACAAAAAAAGTAAAAATTATCTATTGAAAATTGATAATCAGATATCTATAATAGAGAACAGAAAAAAGCCTTTAACTTAGTACGAGAGACTAAAAAGGAAGTATGTTTTATCTATGCTTATTTGAAGTCTCTTTTAAAGGAGACTTTTTTCAGATAAGGGAGAAAAATAAAGTGAAAAAAGAAAACTCAAACAAACTGGCCGTCAAAATGATGATAGCCCTGATTCTGGGACTTGTCTGTGGTGTTGGACTTATTTTCTTAAGAGAGAATCTTAATTCCTCTTCAAACACAGCTGTCTGGAATACAATCAATTCAATATTCTTTGCGGATATATCAGCTGCCGGCAATGAACAGGCACTTGGTATCTTCTATATAATTGGACAGCTGTTTGTAAGAGCTTTACAGATAATTATTGTGCCAATGGTATTTGTATCAATTGTTCTGGCAATGGTAAAAATATCAGATTCAAGAAAGCTTGGAAGACTTTCTTCCAAAACTGTCGGCTGTTTCCTGTTAACAACTTCTGTATCGCTGGTTATTGCGGGAATTGTTGGATTTACTGCCTACAAACTGGGTGCCTTCTCAAATACTCAGCTTGGTGAAGTTGGAACCTCAACCGGTTCAACTGGATCAAATCCTTTAATGATAATTCTGAATGCGATACCTTCAAACCTGGCATCAGCTTTCTCAAATAACGGTGGTGTTCTGGCAATTGTGGTTATTGCGGTTGCGGTAGGTCTGGCAATCAATAATTCAAAAATGAAAATTGAAGTACTGGTTAAATTATGTGAAGAAGTGTCATCAATCATTACTACTGTTCTATCGTTTGTAGTAAATAAGTTTGGACCTGTGGCTATCTTCTGTCTGCTGACAAGAACATTCGCTGCCTATGGTATCAACTATCTGGCTCCAGCTGCAGCCTATGTTGTGATTACTACTGTGCTGCTGCTTATTGTATTAACGGCTGGTTATGGCTTATTTGTAAAAGCTGGTACTGGCTTAAGTGCAGGCAAGTTTGTTAAGAAGATTTCTAAGGTTGCGATGTTTGGCTTCTCGACATCAAGTTCAGCCGCAACTCTTCCACTTAATTTAAAGACTACAACCGAGGAACTTGGTGTACATGAAGAAGTTGCCTCATTTGTACTGCCTCTTGGTATGACAGTAAATATGGATGGTACAGCCATTATGCAGGTAATTGCGGCTATCTTTATCGCAGCGGTTGGCGGCTATGATATAACTCTTGGATCAGTGTTTATGATTGGTATCCTGGCACTTGTAGCTTCAATCGGTACTCCTGCAGCCCCTGGAGCTGGTGCGGTAATTCTCTTCACTATTCTTTCTGGTATGGGTTATGGCAACGATATGGCACTTATGGCCTATACTATTATCCTTGCGATTAACCGACCTATCGAAATGCTGGTAACATCATTAAATGTTGTAGGTGATGCAGCCTGTGCGGTAGTTGTATCAAACAGCGAAAATCAGCTGGATAAAGAAGTATTCAATAAGGAATTAAATAAATAAACAGATTTTTCAAAAGATATCATTTCTGATTAATATCATTAATGATATCTTTTTTTGATACAATAACAGATATGAGAGAAATGATTAAAAGAAATCTGGATCTTAAATATTTAATACCTTTTATAGCTAACGAAGCTATTATTGTCCTAAGTACATTATCTGTAATAATTTTTCTGAAAAATGAAAATTATTCTCTGATGGAATTAATATCTACAATAATAATGATGATATTTATCTTTTTCTTCTTCAGAAAAGATTTTAATAAAGATAAACTAAAAGTAGATAAAGAAACATTCAGACTGATAATTAAATATACTGTAATTATTTTCAGCCTGAATATCATCACAACATCAATTGAAAATCTATTGTCTACGCTTTTAAATGTAAGTCTGGATACAACCAATCAGGGAATGATAATTGAGATGTTATATTACAATCCTTTCAGCATTTCTGTATCAGTAATACTGGCTGGAATAATCGAGGAAATGCTCTATCGTTATTCGATATTCAGAATATTTAAAAACAGAAAAGCGGCCTTTTTTATATCCTGGCTGATGTTTGCCTTTGGACATTTTTCTGGATTTAATTTAGCTGCTTATATTTCGATGATCAGTTATCTTACTTTATCTTTTGCATTGACTTATATTTATTATAAATATGATGATATAAGAATAGTCTGTGGTGTACATCTGCTGAATAATACTATTGGTATTATTGAGATGATGGTATTAATGTTTATGTAAATAATCAATTTCTAATTGTTTTAAATTGGTTGCAGTTGCGTGCAGCAACCACAGTTTATATTGTAAATTATAATCATGAAAAATATTTTAGTACTGACTTTATGTCTATTATTAGATCTGATTATATTAAAAACCAATATTAATTCAGATATTTATATTGTCGCATTATTGATTGATGTTCTATTTATATTGTGTATATGTTCCCTTATTTATCTGTTCAAGAATTCAAAGAAGATAAGTATTTTTATTATGTCTGTATTTACACTGTACTGTCTGTCACAGAATATTTATTATCTATTCTTTAATTCTTTTTATTCGCTGATGAATATAGCAAATGCTCTGGATTTGTCAGGAATAAAAATTAATCTTCTGTCTAAGCTAAAACCAGATCTTCTTCTGTATCTGCTGCCGGTAACTGTCTATCTTGTATATATCAACAACAACAGGAAGGATAATCTTTCTATCGATATAAGAATCTCCAGATCATCGGTTTTAATGGGAATATGTCTGATGATACTTATAAATATATTGAATCCGGCCAGTATTATTGCCCAGGAACTGTGGAGCAAGGAAGATCTGTACAATTATTTAAGTATGCGCAATAAAGCTGAATTTATTGAGAAATTCGGTATTGGCAGTTATATCAGAAAAGATATTGAACTTACAGCCAGCGATGAAGCTTTAAATAAAGATGAATTAAATTACTGGATAGACAATAACAGAGAGCTAAGTGAAAACAATGAATATACAGATATATTTAAAGATAAAAATCTGATTATTCTGCAGTCAGAGAGTCTGAGTGTGAACGCTATAAATGAAAATATTACACCTAATCTGTTCAGATTAAAAAATGAAGGAATATTTTTCAGTAATTTTTACGCCCCTCTTTATCCCGCCAATACAAGTGACAGTGAGTTTATTATTCAGTCTTCTTTAATTCCATCACTTAATAATGGTATTACCTGTTATGAATATGGTGACAATGATTTTAGAGAAACTCTGCCATTATTATTTAAGAATAAAGGCTACAGTGTAAATTCATATCATTCATATTTTGAGAATTATTATAATCGGAATAATTTTCATAAAGCTTTAGGTTTTGATAATTATTATGGTCTTGAAAGTCTGTTTATAGATGAAAAAATTAAATATGAAGAAGAATACTGGACAGATGATTATAAACTTATAGAAGCCTATTTAAATAACAGAAACAGTGATAAATATTATAGTCTGATAATCACTGCCAGTGGTCATCTTCCATATGATCGAAGTAGAGCACAGCTTAATGACAATTATCTGAAAATTAAAGAGAGTTATCCAGAGATGAATGATGAATTAGCTTACTATTATGCTTCTTTAATGAAATATGATGATGCGCTTGGACTGCTTATAAATAATCTGAATGAAAATGATGTTCTGGTTATTGTGGGTGATCATTATCCTTACGGTTTAAATGCTGAAGCACAGAGTGAACTTATGCCTTCAGATTATAAAAAGTTTAAAACACCATTTATTATTTATACAAAAGATATAGAACATAAGGAAATAAATAAGTGCTGTTCAACGTTCGATATTCTGCCAACTCTGGCAAATATGTTTGGTTTTGAGATTAAGGAATATCATACCGGAAAAGATATATTTTCTGAAAATGACAGTGCTGTATATTTTTCGGATGGGTCTTTAATTATCAATGATGAATATATTGACTCAGGCGAAGAGTATCTTAAACATCAGGATGTTTATTTCTATTGCCAGGAAATACTCAAAAACATGAAAAAGAATCAGTCTTTGAAGTGATCTTTGAATCTTGCACCATAGATAGAGTGTCGATAGTTTTTAAACATCAGTATGCCCAGGAATATCAGCGCGGCTGCTGTAATAACTTCAAAGAGTTTTGATAGTGGTATTATTCCGTTTACAAACAGCAGAATGATTGTAACAGCAGTTATAAACAGAAGAATAATATAAAGAATATCCGACAGAAGTATTTTTCTGCGGTATTCTTTCAGTCTCTGTTTACTGATGAGTTCTGAAAAAAGATCACTGGCTTCCAGACTGCTTAAATCATTATGAGATATTTCGCCTTTAAGCAAATCAACTATGGTTACTTCAAGTATCTGGCTCAAGGGTTCTAACAGGGTTATATCGGGATAGCTCAAGCCTCTTTCGTATTTGGATACGGCTGATATGCTTACATGCAGTTTTTCAGCTATATCTTTCTGTGTGAGGTTTAACTGTTTTCTTCTTTGTGTAATAAAGCTGGCAAATTTTTCCTGATTCATAATAGTACTCCTGTTATTAGTTTAATGCCTGGATTGATTTTTGTATATCGACTTTAAGTTAAATTATAGTTTTCAAGGTATAATAGTCAAAAAGGCGGAACACTTATGGAATATACAAAAATAAAAGTTGCAAGCAAAGATAATCCCAAACTATTTTACCGTGTTATAGCGGTAGCTGGAGATCCAAGCCTGTATCAGCTGGGTGTAATAATCGGAAAGAGTATCAGATGCTGGTTTGAACATATGTTCTTATTCAGAAATAAAGCTGCTACATACTGGCCAGATATGTATTGTGAAGAATATGATGATGAACCAATGAGTTTAAATTATCTTTCTGATCTTGGTGATAAATTTGTTTATGAATATGATACTGGTGAAGGATATGAATTTGACTGTACTGTACTGAAGAAAAAGTACTATGATAATGAAGATGAGGACTCTGGCATCATCGCAAAAGTTATTGAAGGAACAGGTCAGGGTATATTTGAAAATGATCATGGTACTTTATGGAGTATTCTGGATAATGAAGCAGATCTTGAAAATCCACTTGAGGAAGATGATATACACGCACCAATGAACATGGAAGAATTTGAAAAGCTTGGTGATTTCTTTAAACCGCTGGATTTTGATGAAATGGTTTATATGGAAGAAGAAATCGATGTTATGGTTGAGCAGATGTATGGTGGAAGTGAATATTTTGATGAAGACTATGACGATGACGATGACTATGAAGATGATTATGATGATATAGATCCTGAAGAAATCAAGGATACTGTTTATCATATGATGGAATGTCAGATTGCCTATGATATTTTCTATGATGATGAATTAAATGATGTTTACACCAGTCTTTTACAGAATCACAATATGAGGGAAGCTTTTGAAAAAATAAGTGAAACCTATATAAATTCAATGTATGAAGGAAACAGTGAAGGAATAAAGGATTCTGAAGAACTTCATAACTTCTGTCTTAAAAAAATAAAGTCTTTAATGGTAAGACATTAAAGACCCTTAAAGAATTTTTTGAAATCATTCGCAGACATGGTTTTTACCAGTTCGCCCATTTCTTCTGGTGAAAGCGGGTCTGGTGAATTAAGCCATTCTCTTAACATGTTGTAGGTACCACTGGTGAAGAAGGTTATTAAGAGTTTTCTTCCCTGTTCATCAGATATTTCAGAAAACATGTTTTCATAGAGATTTTTTACATGTGCTGCTTTAAATAATAATTTAGGGAATTCACTGGTGTAGCTTTCTTTAAGCAGAAGCTTCGCCAGTTTTTTATTATCCTGCAGATAGGTACAGAGATCTTCTACTCTTTTTTCAATAGGATATTCTTTATCGTTGTTTTTGGTCCATATCTGTTCCAGATCTTCTACAAAGTCACATTCAATGTCATAAAGAACATCATTGGGACAGCCGTAATGGTTGTAGAATGTTGAGCGGTTAATTTCAGCTTTTTCACACAGTTCAATTACGCTTATAGATCCAACCGGTTTTTTATCCATAATGTCCAGCAGGCTCTGTTTCAATAGTTTTTTAGTTAGTTTTACTCTCTGGTTTTCTTTTTTCATGAACAGCTCCTTATGTTTAATTAATTAATAAATACAACCTGTTTTGTGTTATTCACAAATATTTAAAAACATCTGACTGTTGTATATTCAACATATGTCTAATATTATATATGAATAAAATAGATTGTCAAAGCAGATATAAAAGGAGTCTAAATACTTTGACAGATTAAATCACAGCTTATTATTTCTGATACTTCAATGGTATCTGGTTTTATGATATTAAAGAAGTGCTGAATATTTTTTACTGATATAATCAAATCATGGAAATAAACTATAACCGTCTGGCCAAAGCTATTACCAGAGCTGGCGTGATACTGGTTAAAAATGGTGCTGAAATATCAAGGGTTGAGGATACTATGGAGAGACTGTGTTTTGCCTATGGGGCAAAAACAGTTGATTCATATGCTACCCCTACCATTCTGATTATTTCTTTTTCAATGGAAGATGACAGTGAGCTTTATCACAACATTAAAAGAGTAAGTGCCGGTTCGGTTAATCTGAATAAGATAGATATGGTTAATTCTTTAAGCAGAGAGATACAGAAGAATGTTTTATCAATAGAAGAGTTTAATTCAAAACTGGATGTTATTGAGAAAGATAAGGGATATGGGGATGTGGTTATTTATTTGGGAGCTTTAATCTGTTCCTTTGGTTTTGGCATATTTTTTGGCGGTGGAATCAGGGAATGTCTTCTGGCTTCTTTTACTGGTGTTTTGACCAAAGCAATTATGGTAATGATGGAGAGAATAAATCTTTCTTCTTTTATAAGAAATGTGATTGGTGGTCTGATACTTACTGTTCTTTCTTATGTGTTAAGTATGTTTTTTGTCTTTGACCGCAATATTGTCTCGATGTCGGCAATAATGCTGCTGGTACCGGGTTTATCAATTACCAATGCCATCAGGGACTCGGTTAATGGCGATGCACTTTCTTCTCTTTCAAGAATGACGGAGGCTCTGGTTGTGGCAATTGCGATTGCGCTTGGTTCACTTATCGGCTTAATGATTTCGGGGTATATTATATGAAGATGTTTATAGCCTGTTTTCTGGCTTCATTTGGGTTTGCGCTGATATTTAATATTCCAAGGGATAAGGCTTTTTATGCTGGACTCACTGGTGGTATTGGCGGTATTGTTTATCATCTGTGTCTGAATATGAATTTAAGCGAAACTGCTGCGCTTTTCTTTAGTTCGATAATTCTGTCTTTAATGGCGGAAATAATGGCCAGAAAGCTGAAATGCCCATCAACAATGTTTTCTATCTGTGCTTTAATTCCTTTTGTGCCAGGTGGAAAGATATACCTGATGATGGTTGAAATCATAGATGGAAATCTTGAATTAGCTTTAAATTATGGCTTAACCACCATTTTCCAGGCCAGTGCACTGGTAATTGGCATGGTGGTGGTTTCCGGTTTATTTAGAACGATTAAGAGAAGAGCTTGACATTAAGCTTTTTCTTTTTACTTAAATATTACATATTAAATAATTCTGTTTTTACTTTCTGACTATAAATTAGAATCATAAACCAGGAGGTTTAAGGAGAATTATGAAAAAATTATTAACTGTTCTATTAACTGTATTAATGGTTTTAGGACTAAGCGCATGCTCAAACAGCACCGCAAATGAAGAAAACACAAATGATGCAAACAATGAAGCTGAAACTCCAGCTGAAACATTAAGCGGCAAGCTTTCATTAAGTGGATCTACTTCAATGGAAAAGGTATGTGAAGCCCTGGCTGAAACATTCATGGAAGAATATCCAGATGTAACAGTTACTGTTGAATATACCGGTTCTGGCGCCGGTATTGAATCTGTTACTAACAAGATGGTTGATATCGGTAACTCTTCAAGAGCTTTAAAGGACACTGAAAAGGAAAAGGGTGTTGTAGAAAACGTTATTGCGATTGATGGTATCGCTGTAATTACTAATAACTCTAATGAAGTTGAAAATCTTACTAAGGAAGATTTAATCAAGATTTATACTGGTGAAATCAAGAACTGGAAGGAACTTGGCGGCAAGGATGAAAATATTGTCGTGCTTGGAAGAGAAGCTGGGTCTGGTACAAGAGGTGCCTTTGAGGAACTGTTAGGAATTGTAGACAGCTGTGTATATGCTGGTGAGCTTGATTCTACTGGCGGTGTAAAGGCCAAGGTTGCCTCAACGGAAGGAACAATCGGTTATGTTTCACTGGATGTTGTAGATGATACAGTTAAGGCATTAAAGCTTGATGGAGTTGAAGCTACTGAAGCTAATATCAAGGCTGGTTCATATCTTCTTTCAAGACCATTTGTAATGGCTACTAATGGTGAAATTTCTGCTCAGAATGAAATTGTCCAGACCTGGTTCGATTATATTAAATCTGCCAAAGGTCAGGAAGTTATCAAGTCAGTTGGTCTTATTCTGCCAGACTAATGAGTTATGAAAAAGTATAAAGTGGGTGAAAATGCAGCCCATATAATCTGTATGATCTGTGCATCCATCACTATACTTGCGATAATCTTTATAACAGTCTATATGATTATGAAAGGAACCCCTGCATTT
>DBOW01000120.1:10825-11068 GCA_002299675.1 Solobacterium sp. UBA636 | reverse complement strand
CAGATGGCTGAAATTCTTGGAGTTTTCCTGCGTACTTATATTTCTTATGAAAATAATTTGGCCAAACAGAAGGGCAATATGTGTCAATAACCCAAGACTAAAGTCGCAGGTCTGTAAGCTCGTTGTTTATTAGACTAAGTGTTTCGAGCACTATGTTATCAATATACAGGTACCAGGGGATGTTTAATCCTGTGCAAATATCTGAAAATGCTAAAAAGATATCTGACAATTATAAGCTGACAC
>DBOW01000120.1:8462-10664 GCA_002299675.1 Solobacterium sp. UBA636 | reverse complement strand
TAAAAAATGAGCAGGAGTGAGAAAATTCTCACTCCTGTTTCTAAATTGTGATATTGAGAATGTTTAGACCGAATGTTGTCTGATACTGCATGTCTGAGGCTATGCCTCTTACAAGTTTCAGGCCAAGATTAGATTCGTTATTTTCGGAAGCTGAAAGTCTTTTTAACGGATCAAATGGGAGGCAGTCATCACGAAGACGGATGTTTACTTCATTGTTCTCAACCTTGACAAAGACATCAATAGTATGATGTTTCTTTCTGTCTTTTGAGAAGCCATGTAAAATGACGTTGGTAGCCATTTCTTCAATGCACAGACCAGCCGCATCGGCTCTTCTTGAGTCTATTCCTTTTTCTTTGCAGAAAGCTATTACGTTTTCAGAAAGATTCATGGTATCGGCTATCGAATTAACTGAAACGGTCATTTTGTTTACTGTATCAAAGTTTTCTGGCAGGCATAGAAGTCTGGAAATGGATGTGACTGGTTTCCGGTTATAAATGGATGCATAAACATAGAAAATAATTATTGTGATGATTTCGGTCAGCATATAGTTTATATAGATACCATTTATTCCCATGAATAATGGAAGTACCGTGCATAGAGCACAGGGTATTAAAAGAGCTGTCAGAAGGTTCATTATATTGGAAAGAACAGTCTTTCCTTCGTTAAGGTAAATGGCTGAAAGCACTACCACCACGATATTGAAAGGCATACAGAACGAGTAGAATCTTAACATCAGGTAAGCCTGTTCGAGTATTAAAACATCGCTTGTGAAAATTGTACAGATCTGATAGCCAAACAGGAAAATAATGATTATTTTTATGATCGCAAATATAATTCCTTCTTTCAGGGCATGGGCTGTCAGATTTTTCAGTGATTCAGAGTCTCTTTCGCCTACAAACACCGATGAAATCATCTTCACACTGTTTCCAACACCTACATTGATGGAGTCAAAGAAACCGGAAAAAGAGAAGACGATAGCCATGCCGGAAACAGCTGTAGATCCGGCGACAATATTGGCAGCTGTATTGATATAGATATTTCTGAAGGAATAGAAGATTCCGACAATGGCTCCAGGAAAACCGTATTTAAACAGGTCTTTTATGATATCCGCGTTAAATGCGAATAAAGAAAAATTAATGACCCTGTGTGTCAGGAAATAGATAAGCGCAATTATTAAGACGGTATACTGTGATAGGGAAGAGGCTATACCGATATAGAACAGATCTGTTGATACCAGTTTTAGAAATAATACATCGTAAATTAAAGTAAAGGCAGCCAGTGACACTGTCAGAATCAGAGAGAAAACTAATCTGTTTGACATCTGCAGGAAAGTTATGAGAGTTGGTATGATGATCATCGGCAGATAGCCAAAACTCAGGCCTCTAATATAGGCGGCGGCTATGACAATCTGATCAGTCTTTGCTCCGCATAAAGCTGCGATGTTAAAGGCGAAGATATTGGTTACAAGGATCAGGATGACTCCTGTGATAAACAGTATTTTCATACTGATAGAGAAAATTTCATCTATCCGTTTTTTGTCACCCTTGCCCATGGCCATGCCGCAGAGTATTCCTGAGCCTGTGCAGATCAGGCTGGACAGGGCACCGATGATGCTATTTAAAGGATTGACGAAGCCTAAAGCTGTCAGGGCATAGCTGTCCAGGAAGTTTCCGATAATTATGCCGGAAATCAGTCCTGAAAGACATGAGGACATGCAGATAAATATCTGAACCGGCAACAGTTTTCTGAACAGCAGAATAATATTGTTGTTTTCAAGTTTTCTATTCATTTTAATTCACTCCTATTTAAGTTAATTATAGCCTATAATATTTTTATGAGAGAATTAAAAACCAAAGCCGTTTACCGGCACTTTAAAGGCAAATACTATTATGTAGAAGATGTTGCGATTCATTCTGAAGACAAGAGTGAATATGTGGTCTATCGTCGTCTTTACGATGACCATTCTTTGTGGATCAGACCTAAGGAAATGTTCTTAAGTGAAGTGGACCACGAAAAATATCCTGACGTTAAGCAGAAATATCGTTTTGAGCTAGTTGAAGATTAATTTATAGTAGTCCTGTATCAGAATGTTTCTGGACATCAGGTATCTGTTTTCAACCAGCGAACAGATATAGTTTACATAATCGTTATCCCTGCTTCCACTGTAGGTCCCGTTTGCGGCACTGTAGCTTCCATATTCAT
>DBOW01000120.1:0-8384 GCA_002299675.1 Solobacterium sp. UBA636 | reverse complement strand
ATGTCTTTTCCGATGATTATTCTTGAGTCATATTTAATACCAAAGAGGTTCAAAACAGTCGGCAGGACATCGATTGTGCTGCAGGATTTATTTATCTGTGTATATTCCATTTCCGCGTTATAGATAATCAGATTGTTTTTGTAGAGAGAAAACTGGTCAAGTTCTTTTTTTGCGAGGTTTTCCATATCTTCATCAGACATAAAATATGGATGATGGTCAGCGGCCAGCACAATAACAGTATCATCAAGTTTTCCGGCTTCCTCAAGTCTGTTTAGAAGTGAAGTCATGGCCTTTTCCAGTTCCAGATTGGCCGCAATATAGGCTTTAACAGTTTCGTTATAGTCAAGGTCTTCAACTAATGCTCTGTTCTTGATTGACATGTCATTGTCTGTAAATTCCCACCTTCCATGTCCTGAAACTGTTGCATAGTAGACCATAAAATGCTCATCATTTATGTAATCATCAATGGTGGCATTAATCATTTCATCATCACTGGCCGGGAAGATGCTGCAGCTTATTTTTTCTTCCAGTCCATTGAAACAGGCTGAGTAATTGTCAAAACCTAAAGATGAGAGATATTTGTCTCTGGACTGAAATGAGTAGTCGTAGTCGTGGTAGGCGTATACTGAGTAGTTTCTTTCTTTAAACAGATTGCCCAAACCGTAGCTGAAGGTATTGATGTAGCCATCGTTATCCTGAATCCATTGCCAGTTAAGACACTGCAGATCTGGTAAAAGACCGGTTAAAAGAGAGAATTCACCACCAATAGTAGATAAATTGGTTGGTGAATAGTAATTGTCAAAATACAGTCCTGAATGAATCATTTTGTATAGTGTTGGTGTTAATTCGGGATTTACAAAATAGCCATCAAAGGATTCGGCCATGATGTATATCAGATTTTTGTCTTCAAAAAGGCCAGTATATTCGTTTTTATAGCTGTATTCTTCATTCTTGAAGTATTCAGACATATTGATTACGGTATTGTTTTTGTTTAAAGAATCAAAATCAATATCCAGAATCTGAGGATCATGGTTTATTTCTTCTTCTTTTTCTGTTTCTTCCTGAGGCTTTGAAATGACTGCACCTGCTTCAAAACCTGTCAGATTTTTTCTGGCGTCAATCACAAAACCAGGTATAGCGCCAAAGCTGTTTACGGTTTTATCTATGCTGTTTAATCTGAAATAGATGCTGTTGTATTCGGTGTTTAAGTTTAAGGAAATCAGAAACAGCAGGTAGCTTACAAGTACAGTCAGGATATTGAATGATATCTGTTTCAAAGAGAATTCTGTTTTATTGAATCTGGTAAAAATAAAGGAAAGAATAAAGGGGAGGCATACAATAAGTATGTATAATATGTTTTCCTGTATTACTGAAACTGTTGTATCCATAAAGACACCGCTGGTTATATTTTTATATAAGCTTAAGGTGCTCAGGGATATGGTTATATTAAAGACATTTTTTACAATAAAGGAAGCACAGTAGTAGATGCATAATATAAGACTTACAATATGTAGCAGGATGTTTGATAATAATCTTGGCATCAGTTTATGAATAAGGCTAAGTATGCATGAAATAAAGATTATATAAATAATGCATGGTAATAAAGACAGGTTATAGCCAAGACCTGTAAGGTATCTGTAAAGTATTTCTTCG
Source organism: Solobacterium sp. UBA636 (assembly GCA_002299675.1). Classification (GTDB taxonomy): domain Bacteria; phylum Bacillota_I; class Bacilli_A; order Erysipelotrichales; family Erysipelotrichaceae; genus Colivicinus. The sequence continues at coordinate 6,731 of DBOW01000120.1, read as the reverse complement.
TAGCTTAAGAAGAGTGTGTAATATATAAAGTAAAACATAGACATATTTTACATCAAAATATGAGATAATTTTAATGTTATGGCAGGGAGAGAATTGTTATGAAGAAATTTAAATCATGCGCAATCGTTGGCGTTAACTGGGGAGATGAAGGAAAAGGAAGAATGGTAGACCTTTTAACTGAGGACTATGATATAGTAATCAGATATCAGGGTGGCGGTAATGCTGGCCATACTATCGTTAATGACAAGGGCAAGTTCGCTCTTCATCTTTTGCCTTCAGGAATCTTCAGAGATGGAGTTATGAATATCCTTGGCAATGGTGTTGCGGTAGATATAGAGGCTTTATCTAAGGAGATGACTGATGTAGCTTCCAAGGGTGTGGAACTTACACCTGACAATTTTATGATAAGTGACCGTGCATCACTTCTTTTACCATGGCATGTTAAGCTGGATTGCCTGGAAGAGGAGCGTTTAAAGGATAAGAAATATGGTTCAACCAAATCAGGTATTGCCCCATTCTATTCTGATAAGTATCAGAAAAAGACTGTGCTGGCTGGTGATCTTCTTTATCCTGAGGTTTTAAGAGAAAAAATAAAGGATATTCTGGAATGGAAGAATCTGACAATTGAAAAGGTATATGGAGCTAAAGGCTATACTCTTGATGAGATTATGAACTGGTTTGAGGAATATGGAACTAAGATCAGACCTTATATTCATAATGTTTCTAAATATCTTGATAATGCCTATTATCATGAGAATAAGTCAATTCTTTTTGAGGCTCAGCTTGGTGCTTTAAGAGATATTGATCTTGGTATTTATCCATATACAACTTCATCAAATACACTGGCCGCCTATGCACCAGTTGGCTCTGGTATTCCTTCACTTAGACCTGAGGAGGTTGTAGGTGTAGTTAAGGCTTATTCAACCTGCGTAGGTGAGGGACCTTTTACAGCTGAATGGTTTGGCGAAGAGGCTGAAAAATTAAGAGAAGCAGGTGGCGAATATGGTGCCAAGACCGGAAGACCAAGAAGGGTTGGCCCATTGGATATAGTAGCTACAAGATATGGCTGCAAGGCTCAGGGCACAACTAATGTTGCCTTTACCAAGCTTGATGTTCTCTCTTATATGGATAAGATTCCGGTATGTACAAAATATAAGATCAATGGGGAACTGACCGATGATTTCCCATTCGCAACTATTCTTTCCAAGGCTGAACCAGTTATTGAATATGTTGATGGATGGAAGGAAGATATTTCCAAGGTAAGAAAGTTTGAGGATCTTCCAAAGGCCTGTCAGGAATATGTTTTATATGTTGAGAAACAGATTGGCACTCATATTGGCTATGTATCAGTAGGCGCTGAAAGGGACGCAATTATTATTCGCTAATGAATAAGTATGAATCACCACTTGGAAGCAGATATGCTTCGGAATATATGCTAGAGCTTTTTTCTAATGAACATCGTTCTATAATATGGAGAAAGCTCTGGATTTCTCTGGCTAAAGCTGAGAAGAAGCTTGGTTTAGATATTACAGATGAGCAGATTAAAGAGCTCGAAGATAATGTTTCCAATATTGATTATGATGCAGTAAAGGCAAGAGAAAAAGAAGTAAGACATGATGTTATGGCCCATGTCTACGCCTATGGTCTTGTAGCTCCAAAGGCTGCAGGTATCATTCATCTTGGCGCAACTTCATGTTATGTAACTGATAATTCAGATCTGGTTATTTATCGTGATGCTCTGAAATATGTCCGCAAGGAACTGGTTAATGTATTAAACAATCTTTATAAGTTTGCGGATGAATATAAGGGTCTGCCAACTCTTGGCTATACACACTATCAGCCAGCTCAGCTTGTGACAGTCGGCAAGAGAGCCACTTTGTGGGCACAGGATTTTTTGAGCGATCTTAACGATCTTGATTATCTGATTGATTCAATGTATTTCTTTGGCTGTCGTGGTACGACAGGTACTGAGGCTTCGTTTATGGATCTTTTTGATAATGATGAGGCAAAAATTGATGAGATGAATAAAATGATTGCCTCTGACTTTGGTTTTGATTCAATTGTGACAGTATCAGGACAGACTTATCCAAGAAAGATGGATATGCGTATTTTAAATGTTCTATCCGGCATTGGTCAGTCAGCCTATCGCATGGCTAATGATATTCGTTTACTTCAGCATGAACACCTTCTGGAGGAACCTTTTGAGAAGAATCAGATTGGTTCAAGTGCCATGGCCTATAAGCGTAATCCAATGAGGAGCGAGAGAATCTGTTCACTTTCGAGATATTTAATGAACGATTCTTTAAATGCCACTCAGACTGCAGCTGTGCAGTGGCTTGAAAGAACGCTTGATGACTCAGCTGTCAGACGTATTTCAATGCCTGAGGGTTTCCTTTGTACAGATGCGATTTTAAGGCTTTGTTCAAATGTAACCAACGGTCTGGTTGTCAATAAAAAGATTATAGAGAAGACTTTAAATGAATATATGCCATTTATTGCCACCGAAAACATCATGATGGAGGCAGTAAAGAAGGGCAAGAACCGTCAGGAGGTTCATGAGGTAATACGTCAGGCATCTATTGAAGCCAATAATCATATCAAGGAAGGCAAGGCCAACGACCTGCTGGATATTCTTCTTAACAGCGATATTGGTTTAGAAAAGGATGAGCTTGATGGTATTCTTGAGCCATCACTTTATATTGGCAGATGCGTGAGTCAGGTTGATAATTTTAATAAGATGCTTAAGCCTTATCTGAAAGATCTGGAAAAGGTAGAGGACAACATTAATTTATAGGGGGCAGAATGAACGAATTAGAACAGAAAATTCTTGACTGTTTATGTGAGAATTCTCACTATACAAATAAGGAGATATCTTTAATAGTTTCCTGCAGCGAAAAAGAGGTTGCAGAAGTTATTGAGAAGCTGGAGAAAAACGGCACTATTCTGAAATATGGTGCAGTTGTGAATATGGAAGGCAACAAGAAGGTCAATGCCTTTATTGAAGTTAAGGTAACTCCACAGGCCATGTATGGTTTTGATAAGATTGCTGAGGAACTGTGTCAGTTTGATGAAATTAAGACTATGTATCTGATGTCTGGTGCCTTTGACCTGGCTTTGTTTGTGGAGGGCAATAATCTGATTGATATTTCAAATTTCATTTCAGAGAAGCTTTCGCAGATTGATGGTATTGTCAATGTATCAACACACTTTGTATTAAAGAACTATAAGGTTGATGGCGCAGTCTGTCTGAAAATCAATGATAGAGAAAGACAGATGGCCCTATGAGAGATTTTGTATCGAAAACAGCCAGAGACCTGAAGCCCAGCGGCATCCGTAAGTTTTTTGATTTATGTGCCGGATCACCAGATATTATTTCACTGGGTGTGGGTGAACCGGATTTCGTCACTCCCTGGCAGATTTCCAGCGGTGGCATAACCGCTATCAAACAGGGAAGAACTACCTATACAGGCAATGCTGGACTTCCTGAACTGAAAAAGGAAATAGCTGAATACCTTAAACGCTTTAATCTTGACTATAAGCCAGAGGAAGTAATGGTTACCATTGGTGCTTCAGAGGCTATTGATGTATCTTTAAGAGCTGTAATCGACCCAGGTGATGAAGTGCTGGTGCCAGATCCATCTTATGTATCATATGCACCATGTATCGAATTATGCGGTGGAGTTCCAGTACCGGTTAAATGTGTATCGGACAACGGTTTTATTATTACAGCCGAAGAACTTGAAAAAGTAATTACTCCAAAGACCAAGGCGCTGATATTTCCATATCCAAACAATCCAACCGGTGGCATTATGACAGCCGAACAGATTGAGGCTATCCTGCCAGTTATCAAGAAACATGAAATACTGGTTATCTCTGATGAAATCTATGCAGAACTTACTTATGGACAGAAACATGTTTCAATCTGCAGCTATGATATACCATGCGTGCTGATTAATGGTTTCTCCAAGGCTTTTGCGATGACAGGCTGGCGTGTCGGCTATGTCTGCTGCAAAGGTGATCTGTATAAGGCAATGTTAAAGATTCACCAGTATGCCATTATCTGTGCACCGATCTTTTCGCAATACGCAGCCCTGGAAGGTTTAAAAAAGGGTAAACTTAATGATTATGCTTTCGTAAAGGAAATGCGTGATGAATACAACAGGCGAAGAGTCTTTATGTATAATTCCTTTAAAGATATGGGCCTTGAATGTTTTGAACCTAAGGGAGCCTTCTATATTATGCCCTGCGTTGGATCGCTGGGTATGGATGGACAGGAATTTGCCATGAAACTTCTGGAAGCTAAAAAGGTAGCGGTTGTACCTGGTGATGCCTTTGGACAATCTGGCAAATACTTCATCAGATGTTCATATGCCTATTCAATGAAGTCTTTGATGAAGGCAATCAATCTGATAAGAGAATTTGTTGAGGAAACAAGAAACAACATGTAAGCCATCGAATGATGGCTTTTTCGATGAAAAAAGTAATCTTTCGATTACTAAATGGTAATTTCTATCTGGTTGTCTTCAAAGGCAATAATGCAGCTTTCATAATAGCCATCGCCTGTTCTTCTTGGCCCGGAGATTATTTTATAGCCATCTTCCTGAAGCCTCGCTGAAAGAGAGTCAACTGTTTCTTTATCACCTACAGAAATACAAAGATGAATAAAACCTGTACGGCTTAAATGTTTTGGTCTGTCTTCCATTAATGGTTTAGTCATTATTTCAAGTCTTGTATCTCCATTAAAAGATATGTAGTATGATTTGAAGTCGGTTGAGGGATTATGATATTTCGGGCTGCATGTTGCGTCAAAATACTTAAGAAAAAAGTTTTTGGCTCCCTCGAGGTCGTCAACATACATCGCAATATGGTCTATTTTTGTGTTCATGGCATAATTATACATTTTATTTATACAAATTATTATGTTTACTAAAAAAGACAAATTAATCAACAAAAAAAGCTAAATGTTCCAAAAATAATGTTTACTTAAGTATAATAGATACTTGTGAGGAAGTAATTATGTTTATTATTGAGCTTTTAAAAACGATAGTACTGGGCATTGTTCAGGGAATTACTGAATGGCTGCCAATTTCATCTACAGGTCATATGATACTGGTTGATGCCTTTATGCCACTGACTGTTTATCCAGATCCGGTGGTGAATAAGGAATTTGTCGATATGTTTATGGTAGTAATACAGCTGGGATCAATTATTGCGGTTCTGCTTCTGTATTTTCATAAGCTTAATCCATTTTCACCAAAAAAGAGTGCTGAACAGAAAAAAGATACCTGGATTTTATGGTCCAAGGTACTGGTAGCTGCTGTACCGGCAGCTATTGTAGGCCTGCTGTTTGATGATATTATTGATTCTTATCTTTATAATCCTCTTACAGTTGCGATTACTTTATTTGTTTACGGTGTGCTGTTTATTATCATTGAAAAGACTAAGAAACCTGCAAACATTAAAAATCTGAACGACCTTGATTATCTGACAGCTTTAAAGATTGGTGCTTTCCAGATGCTGGCACTGATACCTGGCACCTCGCGTTCAGGTTCAACCATCCTGGGTGCTTCAATTGTAGGCTGCAGCCGCAGAGTAGCTTCGGAATTTTCTTTCTTCCTGGCAATTCCAATGATGTTTGGTGCATCTTTGCTGAAACTTATAAAGCTTAAGATGTCTCTTGATTTTGCGGGAATAGCTATTCTGTTAACTGGAATGGTGGTAGCTTTTGTGGTTTCGGTTGTGGCAATCAAATCACTGCTGAAATATATTAAGAAGCATGATTTTACAGCCTTTGGTATTTACCGCATTGTGCTGGCTGTAATTATTGCAGTCTGTCTATTATTTGAAATTATCTAGGCATGAAAAAAAGAGCGAAAGCTCTTTTTTTGGTTACATTATTTTTTCCAGAGATCGAAAGGATAAAGTCCCTTATCTTTGAAGCTCTGGATTTTTTCTACCACAAATGGTTTGTCTTCTTTATAGGTTACACCAAACCAGGAGTCTTCAGATGTAAGTACTTTGACTGTGCATTTGCCTTCCTTTACCAGTCTTCCAACATGATTTGGAAGCAGGGCTTCATATTTTAATGGGTTTGTTTTTATTCCTTCTGGCAGTTCTTCTTTGAAGATTTCGTTAAGTTTGGCGATGATGCCTGGCTTAAAGCCCCAGAAGTTCATAGATACAGGTGTTCCTTCTTCGAGAATGCCTTCACTGGATGTGATTGCTGTGTGTTCATCGTTGTATCTGATGTCCATTGTTTCTTTTATTGTAGTCAGGCAGCCGTTTTCATCTTTTCTGCATACTCCACGGGTAACTGTTCCGTTATCTGAAAGAGTATTTTCAACTTTGTAGCCAACCATACAGTATTCATCTTCATCTTTTGATTCGTCAAAGAAGGCTGCTACTTTCTTAAAAGAATCTAAGCCATAGAAGTCATCGGCATTGCAGACAATAAAGCATTCATCTTTAAGGATATTTCTGCATGAAAGAAGCGCATGAGTTGTACCCCACGGTTTTGTACGCTCAGCTGGTATTTCTATTCCTTCTGGGATATCTTTTAAATCCTGATAAGCATATTCTACTTCAATGAATGGTCTTACTTTGCCGGCAATATGCTGTTCGAATATTTCTTCATGTTCCTTACGAATAATCAGTACCAGTTTTTCAAAACCAGCTTTAATTGCGTCATAGATAGTAAAGTCAATAATTGATTCGCCATTTGATCCTAATGT
>DBOW01000084.1:9687-10393 GCA_002299675.1 Solobacterium sp. UBA636 | reverse complement strand
GTCCCTTCAGCCACTTGGGTACTTCTGCATAAATGGTGGTTCCGGCCAGAATCGAACTGGCGACACAAGGATTTTCAGTCCTTTGCTCTACCGACTGAGCTACAGAACCAGATGGTTGCGAGGAATGGATTTGAACCAATGACCTCCAGGTTATGAGCCTGGCGAGCTACCGGGCTGCTCTACCTCGCGATGTAATGGTGATCCCCTAGGGATTCGAACCCTAGACCCTCTGATTAAGAGTCAGATGCTCTACCAGCTGAGCTAGGGGATCACGATGGTGATTAGTACGGGATTCGAACCCGTGAATGCTGCCGTGAAAGGGCAGTGTGTTAAGCCGCTTCACCAACTAACCAATGGCGCCTGAAACAGGACTCGAACCTGTGACCTGTCGGTTAACAGCCGAATGCTCTACCGACTGAGCTATTCAGGCAAGTGTTTTTCTTTGTTAGTTACTTAGTGGTGGACCCTATAGGACTCGAACCTATGACCAACCGGTTATGAGCCGGTAGCTCTGACCAACTGAGCTAAGGGTCCATCATAGATTGTGGTAGCGAGGGTGGGACTCGAACCCACGACCTTCCGGGTATGAACCGAACGCTCTAGCCAACTAAGCTACCTCGCCAGAGATTGGTCGGGATGACAGGATTTGAACCTGCGACACCTTGATCCCAAATCAAGTGCGCTACCAAGCTGCGCTACATCCCGA
>DBOW01000084.1:7681-9602 GCA_002299675.1 Solobacterium sp. UBA636 | reverse complement strand
TGGCGCGCCCAGTAGGACTTGAACCCGCAACCTTTTGATCCGTAGTCAAACGCTCTATCCAGTTGAGCTATGGGCGCAAATATATAAGTGGTGGGGATGGAGGGATTTGAACCCTCACAGTATTACTACCAAGGGATTTTAAGTCCCTCGCGTCTACCGTTCCGCCACATCCCCACTTGGAGGTTCCTACCAGATTCGAACCGGTGATCACAGAGTTGCAGTCTATTGCCTTACCACTTGGCTAAGGAACCACATCTTTCTTTCCGTGCTTATTTATAATACATGAATAATAAGAAAAAAACAAGTATTACTTTAAAAAAACAGGAAAAATTTATACAATTAGAATGGTTTAATGTGTAAATATTTTTTTGCATACCTAAACGACAAAGTGAGGGCCTAAAATTGATGAACACTTCCAGAAATAAACAGGCTGACTCTCTATTTGCGGAAATTCAGAATCTGAGAAATTCAATAATAGATGAGAAACAGCTTACTGATAAATTAAATAAAGACCGTACTGCAAAAGAAGCTGAATTTCAAAATCAGCTGAAGATGATGGAAGATAACCACAATCAGTATGTGGAAGAACTTTTAGCATACAAACAGGATATTCAGGCCCAGATTGAAGCAGTTGAAGATAAGTCCAGGAATTTAGAGGCTTCATATACAAAGAAAAATGAAAACCTTAAGAAAAAAATAAAGAATCTTAAGGACAGCTTTATGGAATCTGCTTCTGATATGAAAAAAAGAGAATATCAGAAAGCCTTAAAAGAATATGAAAGCCAGAGTGAAGAACTTAAAAACACCCGAAAAGAAAATACCTCAAACTATAACACAAAAATAAAGGCTTTAAATAAGAAATACAACAGCCTGATAAGGGAACAGGAAGAAACAAAAGCTGCTTTAGAGAAAGAAGAAACAGATTATGTAGCTGAAAAAGAAGAGCTTATCAGCAACATCAATCTGCAGAGAGACTATCTTATTAAGCAGCATGAAATGATTCTTAAGAACACTCATGAAGAAAATACCAGAATTATTTCTGAACTGGAAGCCAAAACCAATAAAGCTATTGTTGAGAAGCAGAATGAAATAGCTTTCCTTAAACAGGAAAAAGAAAACTGTATTGCCCAAAATAACGATATAAACAAGCTTCTTGAACAGGAACAGGCTCAAAGAGAAGCCAAGATTGAAGAAATACAGAAAAACTATGCTTTGAAGATTGAGGGGCTTCAAAACAACAACAAAACCCTGGAAAACATTCTTCATGATAAAGAAAATGAGGTTTTAAAGAAAGCCCAGGAGTATTCTCAAAGCTATAACACTTTAAAACTTCATGAAGATGAAGTAGTAAAGCTTCTGGAAAACGAAAAAGATTCAACTGTTCAAAGACTGGAAGAAGACTATCAGAAAGAAAAAGATGCCAGACAGGAAGCTCTGGAAAATTATCTGGGTGAAAGACTCAGAGAATACCGTGAAGAGTCAAAAAACTGTGACATAAAGCTTTCTCAGCAGGCTAAACAGCTGGAGGTTTTAAAAGCTCAGCTGGAAGCGGAAAAGAACTCTCAGGAAAAAGACTATGAGGAAAAGAAGGCGAACTACGAAAAACTTTTAAACAGTCTGATAGAGGAAAACAGTGTTCAGAAACAGCGCTGCCTTGATATTGTGAATGATTATGAAGCGCGCATAAAAGCTCTTAATGCTGACCTGCAGTCTCTGAAATTTGCTCAGAAAAGCGAAATAGAGAAAACAGTATCTGAATATCATGACCGCATCGATCAGATCAGAGATGTTTATCAGAAATCCAGGAATGAGCTTGATGAAGCTATTAAACAGACAAACGATGAAATAGCTTCTCTGAATATGCTTAATGAAAAGCTGAATGATAAATACAGCTCAACAGTTAAACAGCTTAAAGAAAGAA
>DBOW01000084.1:0-7610 GCA_002299675.1 Solobacterium sp. UBA636 | reverse complement strand
GAACTGGAAAAAAATATAGCCGAAGAAAATCAGAAACTCCTCGATCAGAATATTTCTAACAGGAATTCACTTGATGCCATCGATGCAAATATTGAAGAACTCACCCTTAAACATCAGAGCGATATAGCTTCGATTAAAGAGGAATATACAAAAAAACTTCTGGAGCTGAAAGAAGAATACCGTGGCAGAACATCCAGAGCTTTAAGTGAACATGAAGGAATGCTTAAAGATCTGGAAGAAAAAACAAAGAATAAATCAGAAGAACTGACTGATTCTTTTTCTGAATTTGAGAAGCAGTGTAAAGATACAGAAAATCAGCTTGAAGAGCTGAAAAAAGATCTGCAGCTTAAATATGACAGACAGTCTGAGGAACTGAAACAGCGCCAGGAAGGCTATTTAAAAGAAATAGAGGCTGTAAAACAGCGTTTTGAAGATGAAAAAAATCTTTTTGAGAAACAGAAAGAAGAGCTTTCTGCTGAAAAGGAAAGAAGACTCCAGGAAATAAAAGATGATTATTCTCTTCAGGTAGAAAAAATAGTCGAGGACTATGAGACCATACCGACAGCTGAGCTGAATGAAATTAAGGAAAAAGCTCAGCTTAAGTCTGATGAACTGGAAGCCTGTAAAAAAGAAATCGAAAGAAAGACTGCAGAAAAAGAAGAAGAATTCCAGAAAATAAAAGAAGAAAATGATGCCAGAATAGAACTTAAAAAAGAAGAATACAATAAGGTCAGCAGGGATTTTGAAAGCGTTAAAGCCAAAAATGACGCTCAGTATGCAATACTGGTTCAGAAACTGGAAGCTAAAAAGAAAGAATTCAGCACTTTAAAGAAGGAAAATGACCAGAAGATTCTTGATATTGAAAAATATAATCAGCAGGAACTGGTGAAAGTAGCTGCCATCTATGATGAAAGACTGCTGGAAGCTAAAAATTCTCTGCAGGAAAAATATGACCTGCATTCTAAGAAGTCTCAGCAGGAAATTGCAGATCTCAAAAAAGAATTCGATCTTAAATCGGCTGATTATCAGAAACAGCTTGATGCCAGAAAAAGGGAAAAAGATCAGTTTGAGCTTGAATTGAGCGTTAAATATGAAAATGAAGTAAACAATACCAGAAAAATTTCTGATGAGCTCTCTGTCTATAATGCCAAACTGGATAACCAGCTTGAGGAACAGAAAAAAACCCTGGAACACCAGAAGACTGTACAGGAAAATGATCTGAATAAGATTAAGCTTTCCTATGCCCAGATTCTTGAACAGAAGAAGGCTGAATACAATAAGCGTCTTGAACAGATAAGAAATAAAATAGATGGAGTTAAAGATGAAATATATGGCCTTGAGAAAGAAAAATTCGCGAAGCAGAATCAGTTTGAACTTTATGTAAAGACCAGAAATCAGGAAATAGATGACAGTCTTAGAAGCTGTGATGAAACTCTGGATAATCTTAAACAGAAGATGGAAACTGTATCAAAAGAAGAAACGGTTTATCTTGAACTTCATGAAAAACGCATGAAGGTTACAGCTGAGCAGATAGGCGATATTATGGATCAGTATGCGCAGATTGAAAATATGGTTCCTTCCTTCATGGAAAGCAAACGTGCCGAAAATGAGCAGCATCTCTTAAAGCTGGCCGATGAATTCAAACTGAACTATCAGAAACTGGAAAAAGAAAATGAGGAGATGCTTGAAAAACTCAAGAAACAGCGTCTGGAACTTATTGCGGAAGTAGCTGAAGAAACTTCCAACCTGATAAATGGCTATAACAGCTCAATCGGGGATATTAATTCCAGGATCTACGATCTGGAAAGAAGCTACCGTACACTTATCAAAGATGAACTGGAGAAGCAGAAGAAACTGGCTGATTCTCTGAAGGATGTTAAAGAAAGAATTGCCAGAGAAAATGAGGAGAGTTTCAGAGTTTTCGATACCAATGTCAAATCTCATCAAGAAAAAATTTCTGTGCTTAACAGTCAGTATAAAGAGGATGAAGAAAGACTTATTGCCAGCTATAAACCAATACTGTCCGATACTTTAGCTCAAAGTCTGAATCTGGAAAACATTAAAAAAGCCAATATTGCCGAGATTGAAAGCTATCGTCAAAAGCTGAATGAAGCAGATGATGAGATTCAGAAAAAGAAGGAAAGACTTCTGCTGGAATATCTGGTGAGAATCAAGGAAATTGCCAGGGATTATGATAAATCATTAACCAGAAACAAAGAGAAAATAAAGAATGATGACATTTTAAACAGCACCATTGTGGATATTTTCAAGAACAGTTCCTTGTAGAGATACCTGATTAAGGTATCTCTTGTTTTTGATATAATTTCAGATATGGAAATAGATACTGTAAAACTGATTGAATTTCTGAATACTGTTTTATATATATTCTGCATACTGGTAACTCTCTCACTTCTTTTTGGCTGCATATCCCAGGAAGGCAGTAATTCTCTTTTCATGAGGCTTTTTATGGGCCTGCTTATTACCAATATTGCCTGCATGCTGGGAGAAATGGGTTTATGGCTGTTTCACGAACCGCAGCTTGTTCCTCTGGCAAAGCTCTGCGCCTTTCTGTCTTTTGGCGGAGGCACGGTTTTAATTGCGCTTTATTCCTATTGCATTGTGGCATTTATTTCTAAGAGAACTAAAATATCTTATAAACTGGCTCATTTTATTGCGGGTATATGTGCTTTTTATCTTGTTATGGTAATTGTTTCTGAATTTAATGGCCTGCTTTTTGATTTTGATGCCAATGGTTTCTATATGGATGGACCATATTATGGAATAGTCAGAGTTCTTGATATTGTAACCTGGATATTGTGTATAAGTATTATTGTGATGAATCGGAAAGTTCTGTCATATAGAAACATGTTCTCGCTGATGTCTTTTGTGATTTATCCCTTTATTGCCATGTTCATGCTTTCGTTCTGGGATGCCACGCCTTTAAGCATGGCTACAACACTCTCAATGATCAATCTCTATGGTCTTTTTACCGGAGAAATGTCCGCCAGACTGGTTGAACAGGAAAGACAGCTTCATAAACAGGAAACACTGCTGACTGAACAGAGAGTCGCAACCATGATTTCCCAGATTCAGCCGCATTTTATCTATAATACTCTGGGATCAATTTATCAGCTGTGTCTAAGTGAACCTGAAAAGGCAGCTAGACTGACACAGGATTTTTCTTTATACCTGAGAGGGAATTTCAGTGAACTTGATTCCATAAAGCCCGTAAGTATTAATAAGGAAATGGAACATGTAAAGTATTATCTCAATATTGAACAGGTCCGTTTTCCTGATATTGAAGTGGTTTATAAGCTTGAATCATCGGACTTTCTTATTCCGGCCTTAAGTGTTCAGCCTTTAGCGGAAAATGCTGTTAAACATGGGCTGATGGGGCTTGAAAGCGGTGGAAGAATCATTATTTCAACATATGAAGATGAAAAAAACTACTATGTAAAAGTTGAAGATAATGGAGTTGGCTTTAATTCAATTGATGAGAGTAAGAAACACATAGGTATTACAAACATTCGTGGACGCCTTACAGCCATGTGCCAGGGAAAGCTTGTGATTGAAAGCGAAATTAATCAGGGAACAAGAGCTACTATTATAGTTCCAAAGGAGAAATTAAAATGATTGCCTTAGCTGTAGATGATGAAAAATTGATGTTAAATACACTGACAGATGCCATCAGAGAATCAGAAGATATTTCTGTGGTCTATGATTTTACATCCTGCCAGAAAGCTCTGGATTTTGCGAAAGACAATTACTTTGATATTGCCTTTCTGGATATTTCAATGCGGGGAATGGGCGGTCTGGCTCTGGCAAAGAATCTGCTTAATATTAATCCGGATATCAAAATCATTTTCTGTACCGGCTACAGCGACTATGCGGTTGATGCCTTTTCCATGCATGTATCAGGCTATCTGTTAAAACCAATAACCGCTGAGGCTGTTCAGAAGGAAATAGATCATATAAAGGGCATAAAGAATAAAGAGAAACTTTTAACAGTTAAGTGCTTTGGTGAATTTGAGGTTTTATGTAAAGGAAATCCGTTAAAGTTTAAACGTTCAAAAACCAAGGAAGTACTGGCTATTATGATTGACCGCAAGGGAGCCAGACTGTCTTCCAGAACAATCTGTGCCGTATTATGGCCTGAATCTTTAGATGATGGTAAAAATATCAACTATCTGCATCAGATATTTATTGATCTTAAAAATTCACTGAAAGAAGTAAATGCCTTAGCTGTCTTCAATCAGTGCGGCTATGACTATTATCTGAATGTTGATAAGATAGACTGTGACTATTATGATTATCTTGAAAAAGGCAAACCTGATTTCAAGGGTGAATATATGTCACAATACAGCTGGGCTGAAGAGACCTGTGCGCTTCTTTGGAACAATAAATAAGTTTGTACACACTTTGTCATATCCTTTCTGTTAATATCAGTTTAACAGAAAGGATTTTTTGAAGTTATATGGTTTTAACTTCAATAACGAGGAGGAATCAACATGACATATACTAAGGAACAGTTTGAACTAATCTCAAAGTATCTAGGCGAGGAACTTGAAGACGAATTTCTTGAAGGAATAAGTGGCGGAAGAGCCATGAATGACGAGGAATTCGCACACCTTTCAAAAACTCTGCAGAAAATATCATCACAGCCAGGCTTTACAAAAGAAGATGACAAAAGACTCAGACAGGCAGTTCTCTATTATTCCTGGGCTATTGCTCGCAGTAAAGAAGGATCTCCTACATATCTGTTTGACTTTGATGAATGGGGTCATCTTAGTGTTAATCCATGGAGATCTTAAAGAAGGGTAAAATACTGACGCCCAGAAAAAGAAGGCGTAGATTCTATATACCATTAGATATGATTGGAAATAAATATGGAAAACAGAAAGATAGAAGACAATAAGCTCAAAGACGTAAATGGCGGTTTAATAGAACCTTATCAGGGCGAATATGCCCAGCACTGTGGCTTCTTTGAAAAGAAAGATTACAGTGGTCCAGATATCTGTGATAACTGTCATGAATGGGTTAATGGAAGATGTGGAAGGCATCGTTATTAAAAATAAGCATATTATTTATTCTTTTAATATGCTTTAGTGGCTGTAAAAGTGAAAAAGAAAAAGTAGGGGTTAATATGGCCTGGAGTGCAGACTATATGTTATCATCCAGAGAAGATATTGAAGTAGTACGTTATAATACTGTAGCTGATCTGGTGATGGCCCTGCGTTTTAAAAAGATTGATAAGGCGGCAATGGAACGTCCTTTTGCCGTTGAAGTGTTAAACTGTGTTGATGGTTTAAGAATAATCGATGAGACGATAGCCACTGATGGCCTGGTTTTTGCGGTAAATAACGAGCGTGAAGATCTGCTTAATGAACTTAATGAGTTCTTCAGCCGATTTAAGGAAAGTAAAGAAAAGAAAGAACTTTTTGAAAGGCTGAATTCCACAGAAGGCTATGAATATCACAAAATAGAGAATGCAAAGGGAAACAGAATACTGTCAGTGGGTCTTCCGACGGATGCCTATCCCTATTCATATATTGATTTTGAAAGTGGTGACTATGCGGGAAGCGACCTTGAAGTCATTACAATGTTTGCTAATGAATATGGCTATACACTTGAATTTACTCCTGGTATTTTCACAACGATAGAAATAGGTATTGGCGAAGGTGAATTCGATGTAGCCATCGGTTCTTTCTGCGATGCAGCCAGGGAAGATGCGGAAGTATCTGAAGTTTTTATGATGAGCGATGTCTATATGGAACATGAGATTGTCTATATTGAAGTAGAAGACTTTAACAGCCTTAAGGTAATAAGCCCGCTGGATTAAGGATATGAACAGTTTTTTTGAAGAAATATATATACAGATATATGTAACCTTCATCTATGAAAACAGATGGAAGTTTTTTATTGATGGTTTATGGATGACACTGTTACTGACTTTTTCATCTTTTATTCTGGGTACCCTGCTGGGTATTGTTTTCTGCCGTCTTAAGATGTCCAGATCAGTACTTTTAAGGAGAATAAGCGATATTATTGCTTCTTTATTTATTCAGATTCCAACCATGGTGCTGTTGATGCTGTTTGTATATGTTATATTTGGCTCAAGTTCTCTGCCGGTTGTGCTTGTTGTGATTATCTGTCTAACCATTAAGACTGCCTCATATATGTCGGATATTTTCTATACTTCGGTTAATACAGTTAATAAAGGCGAGATAGAAGCTGCCAGAACCCTGGGTATGAACAGGTATCAAGCGTTTTTTAACGTAATGCTGCCCCAGGCCATTGATAATGTGCTGCCAGTCTATAAGAATCAGTTTGTTTCAACACTGCAGGAGACATCAGTTGTGGGCTATATCGCAATCATGGATCTGACCCGTGCTTCGGATATTGTTTCATCCCGTACTTTTGACGCTATGTTTGCGCTTATTACGGTTACCCTTATTTATCTTGTCATTGGCTGGAGCGTTTCGGTTTTAATTGGTGTTTTAATGAAAAGGAAACGTGTCTTATGATTTCGGTTAAAAATCTCTGCAAAAGCTATGACGGCTTACAGATACTTAAAGATGTAAATATTGATTTTCCTGATGGCAGTACCACGGTAATTATCGGAGGGTCGGGATGCGGCAAGAGTACGCTTTTACGCTGTCTGAATCTCTTAGAAAAACCAGATTGTGGAACTATTGAAATAGATGGGGAAGATATTGTAACGGCAAAAAATGTTGATAAATTAAGACAGAAACTGGGCATGGTCTATCAGTCCTTTAATCTGTTTTCCCATCTTAGTGTACTGGAAAATATTATTCTGGCACCTATGAAGGTAAAGAAAATAAGTAAAGAAGAAGCTATTTCAAAAGCCTATGAACTGCTTAAAATGGTTGGAATGGAAAATAGGGCAACCCATATGCCCGATCAGCTTTCAGGTGGCCAGAAACAGCGTGTGGCAATTGCCCGTGCTTTAGCCATGGAGCCGGAAGTGATGCTATTTGATGAGCCAACCAGTGCCTTAGATCCAACAATGGTCGATGAGGTTGAAACTGTTATTAAACGCCTTGTAGACAGTGGCATGACTTCAATAATTGTGACACATGAAATGCGCTTCGCCAGAAACATAGCTTCTAACATTTTATTTCTGGCCGAGGGTGGAGTATATGAAGAAGGAAGTCCAGACCAGATATTTGATAATCCTCAAAAAGATCTGACCAGGCGTTTTATTTATCGTTCAAGAATGTATGAGGAGGCTTTGAATAAAACCGATATTGATATCTATGAACTGTGTTCAAGAATAAGGCAGTATGCCATTGCCTATGGTCTGACCAGGAAGCAGTCCAAAGGCATTGAATATTTCTGTGAAGAATTAATCTATCCGCTTATTATGTTTAATAATGCAGTATTAAGAATAATAGCCGATGAAAACAGAAATGAATATAGCATTACAGCTGAATTTAAAGGACTCAATAAAGACCCATTAAGCTTAGAGTGCATTGATGAACTTGGTTTATCGATTGTCAAAGCTTATTCTTCAAGCCTAAACAGTTCATGTATTAATGGAATATGGCAGATAAATGCCACTATATAAAAAGGGGCTGTATTAAAACCTC
>DBOW01000053.1:20168-22789 GCA_002299675.1 Solobacterium sp. UBA636 | reverse complement strand
AAATTCAAGTATCTTAGACTTTTCTTTGGACAATTAAATCTGAATTATGAAAGGTTTTGTAAATCCTTTCATATATAAACTTTTTTACCTGTGATGATGTTTTGATGTCTATTGTAAACGCTTACTTTATAGGATAAAATATAGTCAAGGTGAAACTATATGGACAAGGTATTTAATAAGACATTCGAAGGGGTATTTGTATATATAGTTTTAAGAGTGCTTTAGAGGAACGTATATTGCGTTCTTTTTGTTTATCTAAGGAGGTCATAATTTATGGATAACACAAATAACAATCTATTGTTGAAGGCAGCATCATCTGGCGAGTTAAACGACCTTGAGAAAGCTTTAGCTGGTGGCGCAGATGTCAACTTCAAGAACGGAGATGGCAGAACTGCACTAATGAAGGCAGCTAAAAGAGGCTACAGAGAAATCGTTGACGTACTGTTAGATAAGGGTGCTGTTGTCGACTTAAGAGACAAGAACAACAAAACAGCTTTGATGGGCGCTGCCAAGAATGGCTACAGCGACATCGTTAAGAAGCTTATTAATAAAGGTGCTGATGTTAATGCCAGAGATAATAATGGCAGAACTTCTTTGATGAGAGCTGCATTTTTAGGACATGAGGGTTCTTGTGAGGCTCTGGTTGAAGCTGGTGCAAATGTAAATGATGCTGACAATAAGGGCAGAACTGCTTTAATGGATGCGGTTGTTGCGTTTAAGGTTTATGTAATCAAGTATCTGCTTGATAAGGGAGCTGATATCAACGCTCAGGATAATGAGGGCTGTACTTCATTAATGAGAGCTGCCTATGGCGGTTATACTGACCTGGTTGTTTATCTGCTTAATAAGGGTGCCGATAAGGATGTTAAGGATAATTCGGCAAGAATGGCTGTTCATTATCTGAGAACAGAGAATTTAAAGGATCTTCAGGACTATCTGAAATAAGGAGCTAATATGAAAGACTATTTATCAGAAAATATAAGAAACGTTGTGTTGCTGGGTCAGGCTGGCTCAGGTAAGTCTACTTTCCTGGAGGCTACTTTATTCTTTACCGGCAAGCTGGATAGAATGGGCAGCGCTATGGATGGTACCCTGGAGTCTGACTATGACCCTGAAGAAGCTAAGCGTAATCAGTCCGTTTATACTTCTTTGATTCCAATTGAATGGAATAACTGTAAGATTAATTTTATCGATACTCCAGGATCGCTTGATTTTGAGGGTGAAAAGGTTGCCGGCTATACTGTGGGTGATAACTGTCTGGTATTTGTATCAGCCAAGGATGGTGTTGAGTCACAGACTGAGAATGCAGTTAAGTTAATCGGCAAGAGTAAGCCTACTATTTTCTTTATCAATAAGATGGATGATCCAAATGCATCTTTTGAGAAGGTTTACAATGAGTTAAGAGATAAGTTTGGTAAGCAGCTGATCGCTTTTGAATATCCAATTATCAAGGATAAGAAGATGATCGGTTCTATCAATGTATTAAGTGGAAAGACCTGGTACTATGATGATCTGAGTACTCCTAAAGAGGTTCCTGCTGAATATGCTGATGTAGTAGAGGGATTATATAACGATATTGCGGAAGCTATTGCGATGAGTGATGATGAACTGATGGACAGATTCTTTAATGGTGAGAAGTTCACTGATGAAGAAATTTCCAAGGGTTTAAGCTTAGGCGTAAGAAGCGGTGAAATCTGTCCGGTATACTGTGGTTCAAGTACCGAAATCAAGGGTATTCGAAGAATGCTTGATCTGATTGTTGAGAACTTCCCAACTTATAAGGAAAAGGGTGAAGTGATGGATGCCAACGGTTTTGTCTATAAGACCAGTGAGGATGAAAAGATGTCTGCTCAGGTATTTAAGACAATTGTGGATCCATTTGTCGGTAAGATTTCTTACCTGAAGGTTATGTCAGGTGTTCTGAAGATGGATTCGACTGTCTACAACTCTAATCAGGAAAAAGAGGAAAAGGTAGGACAGATCTATTGTGTACAGGGCAAAAACCAGATTGCGGTTGGTAAGCTGTTTACTGGCGATATTGGCGCGGTTGTTAAGCTGCAGTACACTAATACTTCGGATACTATCTGTGAGCTTGGTCAGAACATTAAATATGAAGCTATTGATTTCCCTGAAGGTTTATTGGGACTGGCTGTAGCTCCTAAGACTAAGGCTGATGAAGATAAGATGTCTGAGTCTTTAAAGAGAATCTTACAGGAAGATAAGACTTTAAGGTTTGTTAAGAATAAGGAGACTTCTGAACAGATTCTCTATGGTCTTGGTGATCAGCAGATTGATGTGGTATTAAATAAGTTAAAGAATAAGTATAAGGTAGAAATTACTACCAAGACTCCTAAGGTACAGTATCGCGAAACAATTAATGCCAAGGTTGAGGTTCAAGGTAAGCACAAGAAACAGTCCGGTGGTGCTGGTCAGTATGGTGATGTATGGATCAGATTTGAACCAGCCGATACTGAGGAAATGATTTTTGAAGAAGAGGTATTTGGTGGAGCAGTACCTAAACAGTACTTCCCAGCTGTTGAAGCTGGTTTAAGAGAAGCCATGGAACATGGACCTCTGGCAGGATATAAGGTAGTTGGTGTTAAGGCTACGCTGTATGATGG
>DBOW01000053.1:13453-20150 GCA_002299675.1 Solobacterium sp. UBA636 | reverse complement strand
TCTTATCATCCGGTAGATTCTAAGGAAATTGCGTTTAAGTCAGCAGCCAGACTGGCCTACAAGGCTGGTATGCCTAAGGCTAAGCCACAGCTGTTAGAACCTGTCAGCAAGGTTAAGGTATTTGTTCCTGAGGAATATACTGGCGCTATTATTGGTGACCTTAATAAGAGAAGGGGTCTTGTAATGGGCATGGAGATGCATGATGGTGTACAGGTAATTGAAGCTGAGGTTCCATCAAGCGAGATGCAGAAGTATGCCATTGAGCTGAGAGCTTTATCTCAGGGTCGTGGTAAATATGCAATTTCTTTTGACCATTATGATGTAGCTCCACAGAATGTTGCCGAAAAGGTTATTAAGGAATCTAATTTCAAGGACGACAGCGAGGATTAATTGCTGAAGAGTCGGGTATATACCTGGCTCTTTTTTCTGATACAATAATCTATGTTATGTTAATTAAAGAATATGTAGAGTTTCCCGCCTATACAGGTGTGGAGGACAGAAAGCTATTTATATATCTGCCTAATGATTACCAGGTGTCGGAGAAGTGTTATCCGGTTCTTTATATGTTTGATGGTCAGAATGTGTTTCTGGATCATGAAGCTACCTATGGAAGATCATGGAGAATGGCCGACTATCTGGATGAAAACAGGGTAGATCTTATTGTCGTAAGTGTGGAATGTCATCGAGGCTCAGATGGCGAGAGAAATGATGAATATGGACCGTTCCCAATGTACCTGGAAGGAAGGTGGCATGAGTGTTATGCGGATGATACACTGGAATGGTTTATTAATGAGCTTAAGCCAATGATTGATGAAAGATTCCGTACTATTCCGTTTAGAGAAGCTACTTTTATAGGTGGTTCCTCTATGGGTGGATTAATTGCCACCTATGCGTTATTGAAGTATAACGAGATTTTTTCAAAAGCTGCTTCATTATCTCCAGCCTATTATTTGTGTAAAAAGGATTTTAAGAACTTTATTAAGAATGTTGAACTTGATGAATCAGTATTATATACCGACTATGGTACTTTAGATTTAGAGATGCCAAGAGGTATGAGAGACTTCTTGGAAATAAATAAGCTGCTGGGGCTCAAGGGTGTAAATGTAACCAGCCGCATGATACCAGGTGGTGAACACAATGAGGCAAACTGGGATAAACAGCTTCCTTTTATGATTCAGGTATTAATGTATGAGTGAAGAAAAAGATATTAATGAAAGAATAGATTCCATTAAACTTTATTATGCCGATAACAGTGAAGTAAATGCCACTCTGGTTCTTGAAGGTGGTGCCTTCAGGGGTTTATATACCGCTGGTGTTTTAGATTGCCTGATGGATAATAAAATCAATATAAACAATGTTCTGGGTATTTCAGCCGGTGGCCTAAATGGTGCCAACTATGTAGCTGGCAACCGTGGCAGAAGTGCAGTTGGAATTTTAAAGAACAGAGACAATCCCCGTTTTGTGGGTGTAAGAGCCTTTATGGAATCGGGATCTATTGTTGGCTTCAAAGTGATGTTTGAGGATTTTGATGAAATTCAGCAGCTCAATGAAGACAGGCTTTTTAATTCAACCAGAAACCTCTATGTTGGCTGTACCAATGTTGAAACCGGTGAACTTGATTATCTGTCCAATCATCTAGGTAAAGAGACTTTCTTTAAGGCCTTACAGGCTACAAGTTCCATGCCTCTTTTATCTTCGATGGTTGAAATAGATGGTCAGTATTATCTTGATGGTGGCTGTAACTCTAAATTTCCAATTGATTTTGCGCTGGAACACAATATGAAAAAAATAGTGGTTGTATCTACCCGTCCATTATCCTATAAGCGCAAAGAAATACCACCAGAATTCTTCCTGGAGCGTACCTTCTATAACAGATATCCTAAGTTTATTGAAGCCTTAAAGCGAACAAACAGCAAGTATAACGAGGATACCTTAAAGATAGAAGAAATGGCTTCAAAAGGTGAATTATTTCTTATAGAACCAAGTGAACCGGTAGATATCTCCAGACTTGAAAAAGATGTAAACAAGCTTGTAGATCTCTATGAACTTGGCTATAAAGATGCCACAAATAAAATGGAAGCTTTAAAAACCTATTTAGGTCTTAAAGAGGAAATCAGAGAAACAGAGGAAAAGGGCATAAAAGCTTTCTTTAAACGTTTATTTAAAAAGAGAAAATGAGAAAATACTTTATATTTAATCCCAAAGCAGGTGAAGATACAAATCGAACAAATATTTTAAATCGAATAAAGCCTCTTATTAACGACAGAGATACTTTTATCTATTACACCAAGGGACATAAAGATGCCACCAGATTTGTCGAAGAAACTATCAGGCTGAACAAAGATAATAAACTTCTTTTCATAGCCTGTGGTGGCGATGGGACAATGAATGAGGTATTTACACCCTGTGTAAACAAAGATAATGTCTATGTATCTTTGCTGCCCTGTGGCTCGGGAAATGACTTTATAAAGTGTTTTGAGCATAATGACATTGATACAATATTAACTCTTGATGAAAACAATGTTAAAAAAATAGACGTCTTAAAGGTAAATGATTATTATTCCTTTAATATGGTCAACTTTGGCTTTGATACAACCGTAGCTGTCCAGGTACAGAAAGACAGAGAAAAAAGAGGCAAGGGTTCTAATTTAGCCTATGTAAAGGGTGTAACAATGGCACTGTTTAAGTCAATGCACTATCAAGGTACTATTACAGCTGATGGAACAGTATTGAATCCAGATGGCGAATTCATGCTGTGTACCTGTGCCAATGGCCAGTATGTAGGTGGCATGTTCAAGTGTTCGCCAAAGGCAAAACTGGATGATGGACTTATTGATGTCTGCATAGTAAGACCGGTATCCAGACTGAAGTTTATTCAGCTTGTAGGAGTCTATGCAAAGGGTGAGCATTTAACTAACCCCAAATTAGAGAAATATATTACATATACAAGATGTACAGAAGTGGAAATAAACACTTCGAAGGATTTTGCCTATTCTCTGGATGGGGAAATTATCTATGGTGAACATTTGTCAATAAAGCTTATGAAAAATGCTTTAAATATTCTGACGAAATAGTATAATGAAGTAACCAAAAATTGTGAGGTATATTATGGAAGCAAATCAAAAATTAATGGATGCTGCAGTGCAGGGAGACTTAGGTTCAGTACTTGCGGCAATCGAAGAAGGCGCAGATGTAAACTATACTAACGGTGATGGAAGATCTGTCTTAATGAGATGCGCAAAAAGAGGCAGAACTGAAGTTGTAAAAGTCCTGTTACTGAAGGGTGCAAATGTCAATGCCAGAGATAAAAAGAACCGTACAGCTTTAATGGGTGCCTGCAAGAAGGGCCAGAATGATGCCGCCAGAGCTTTAATTAGTGAGGGCTGTGATGTTAATGCGTTTGATAACGAAGGAAGAACATCACTCATGAGAGCCGCTTTCCAGGGCGAATATCCAACTGTAGAACTTCTTTTAAAAGCTGGTGCTGATGTTGATGAAAAAGATAGCAAGGGCCGTACAGCTTTAATGGAAGCCGTTGTATCATGCCAGGTATATGTAATTAACCTGCTGTTAGTAAATGGTGCCAACATTAACGCTCAGGATGATGAAGGCTGCACATGCTTAATGAGAGCTGCCTATGCCGGAAACAGCGATCTCTACGATATGCTGGTAAGAGCTGGTGCTGATGAAAACATCAAAGACAACAAAGGCAAAACAGCCGCTGACTACAGAAAGTAATCGAACAGTAAAGACCATTTAAATATGGTCTTTTAATATGTCTAAACAAACTGCAAAAACAGTGAAATCAGCGCTTTATTAGCACTCGTAAAGCACCACTTCCATGATAAAATACTATCGTAACATTCTGTTACATGGGCATATCAAAAAACGGTAGCGGTTTATAGTCCCTGTTTCCCCTAAATTGTTAGAGGCAGGAGGGACCTTATTTAAAGCCTCCAGAAAGGAGGTTCATATTGTGTCTGTTGATACACTTGTAAGTATCATTGATATGGTACTTCAGGCAATAGCCTTAGGGCTGGCAATCATGATGGCAATTTATGGAAATAAGAAAAACGGCCGCTAATCCTTTGCAACTATTAAGCAGCCGTTGCTAATTTCCAAGGGACTTAACCGTTATCGGGTATGCCCTTTTATTTTCATCTAAATGTTAACACATAAATAATTAACTTTCAATCAGTTAATGATATCGTTTACTACAGAAACAGCGGCTATAATTGCCACTGTAATAATTAGTTGTTTGTATTTTCCTGCAGAGTTACTTCAAATTCCATTCTTTCGTTATTACGGTAGATTTCAACCTTTACTGTATCACCAATCTCATACTTGTCGAGTTCCTTGGAAAGGGCAGAGAAGGAAGTTATCTGAGTGTCATTTAATTTTGTAAGAATATCGTTAGCCTGAATGCCTGCCTTATCAGCTGCACCGCCTTCGGTTACCGAAGAGATATACAGACCCTGATAGCCATTTCCCTGATAGGTTTGAGCTGAATATACTCTTACACCAAGTACTGCACGGTCTTTTACATAGCCATAGTCAACAAGATCCTTGGCTACCTTGGCAACTGTATTTGATGGAATGGCATAGCCCATGCCTTCAATAGTTGCGGTAGAAGAAAGTGCTGATGAGTTAGACGACTTGGAGTTTACAATACCAATCAGATTGCCATTCATATTAAATAGGCCACCACCTGAGTTGCCGGAATTTATTGCGGCATTTGTCTGAATTACGTTAATAGTATAGCCAGAGATTGTGACTTCCTTTTCAGTTGAAGAGATAATGCCATTTGTGCAGGTGATACCCTGACCCAATGGATTACCTATTACAATCGTCTCTTCACCAAGTACAAGCTGAGAGGAATCAGCCAGAGTTGCATATTCCAGATCGTTTTTGTCAATCTTGATTACTGCCAGATCGCTGTTTGGATCGGTTCCCACAAGTGTTGCGGGAATCTTTTCACCATTATACAGTGTTACGGTACAGTCAGTCGCACCAGATACAACATGGTTATTGGTAACTATGTAGCCATCGTCTGAAATAATTACACCGGAACCTAAAGATGTTCCCTGACTTACACCAAAGAAGGACTGGGTCTGAACTGTGCAGCTTATTTCTACTACTGTGTTATAGGCTTTTTTAATAGCCTCAGTATAATTTGATTCCTCAATGGAAGGATAATTTACTGTCTGGATGTTAATTGATGAATCCTGGTCAATGATTTTATTGCCGGTAGCCTTGTTTATTTCTACAACCGAGAAGGTACCGACAACACCACCCAGCAGTCCAACTAAGAATATTACTAAAATCGTTTTAAAATTTATCTTCATATAATGTACCTCCGATACAAGCTATATTATCGATTGGCTGTGTGAAATTGAAGTGAATAATATCAGGAAATGAAGTAAAATAAAGACATGTTAGAAATTATTGATCAGACCAGAAACAAATACCTGGAAAAGTACTTTGAAGATATCCAGCATTACTACAAAGAAACTTTGAAAGTGCTTGGAAATGAAGATGAAAAAGATGCCAGTCTTATTATTGTGGGCAGAAAAAGGATTCATAATATCAATCTGCAGTATCGAAATATTGACAGGGAAACAGATGTTATTTCTTTTGCTGAAATTGATTATGATGGAGAATTTGGTGATGACTCATATCTGGGTGACATTTTTATAAATGTCGACAGAGTAAAGTCACAGGCCAGAAAATATGGCCACTCTGAGAAAAGGGAGTTCTGTTTCCTTTTTGTCCATGGTATGCTTCATCTTAATGGCTATGATCATATGACAAAGGAAGAAGAAAAAGAGATGTTTGATCTTCAGGATAAAATCATTGGAGATCTTAGATGATAAACAAATTCAGATATGCCTTTGAAGGACTTAAAGCCTGTCTAAAAGATAAATCAATAGTAATACAGCTGATACTGGGTATACTGGCTGTAATCGGTGGTTTTATTATCCGCCTTGATTTCTATGAATGGCTGGCTTTTATTATCTGTATAGGGATGGTTATATCTTCAGAAATCTTTAATTCAATTATTGAACATCTGTGCAATCTCTATACCAGTGAATACAATGAAAAAATCAAATTAATCAAGGATCTGGGAAGTGCGGCTGTACTTGTAACGGGAATAGCTTCACTTACTGTATGTATATTATGTCTAATCAGGAGGATATAGAAATGGATAAATATCAGGAAATTATTGATCTGGCCTTTAAAGCCAGAGAAAATGCCTATGCACCTTATTCAAACTTTAAAGTAGGGGCCTGCATACTGTGCAAAGATGGTACGACTTTCTTAGGTGCAAACATTGAAAACGCCTCCTTTGGGGCAACCAACTGTGCTGAACGTTCAGCTGTTTTTGCAGCTTATTCCAATGGTTACCGACTTGGTGATTTTGAAGCACTGGCTATTGTGACCGAAGCTGACAACATTACCGCGCCATGTGGAATCTGCCGTCAGGTCCTGAATGAACTTATCGGCAAAGATTTGCCGGTAATTCTATCTAACGGCAGGCAAACTATTGAAACAAATATTGGTGAACTGCTGCCAATGTCTTTTGACAGGGAGGAAGTTATTTAGTGAAATCTGGTTTTGTAACAATTGTCGGCAAACCAAATGCCGGCAAGTCAACTTTATTAAACAGTCTGCTTGACAGAAAAATAGCGATTACTGC
>DBOW01000053.1:4140-13359 GCA_002299675.1 Solobacterium sp. UBA636 | reverse complement strand
CCAGGCATTCATGATCCAAGTACACATCTTGGCAGCTATATGAACAAAGAAGCCTACAATCAGGCTTTTGGTGCCGATATTATTTATTATCTTGTTGATGGCAATTCCGGTTTAAGAGATGATGACAGAGAAATACTGGACAAGCTTTTCAGCTATGAAGTACCAATCTTTCTTCTGGTAAACAAAATAGATGAAATCAGCAACGATAAACTGATTCAAAGACTGGCTTATGGTGAAAACAACTATGATTTTGCGGAGATAATTCCAATTTCTGCCAAGACAAAAGATAATCTCCATGATCTGATTAATACCACCTTAAACTATCTGACTGATTCTGTAGCCTATTATCCCAGCGATACTGTAAGCGTTAATTCCGATCAGTTCATGATTTCGGAAATCATCCGTGAAAAAATCATCATGAACACTGAAAAAGAAATACCGCACCTGACGGCAGTCAGCATTGATACACTTAAACAGACCGAGAAAAGAATCAAGATAGAAGCCACTATTACTGTCAACAAAAATTCCCATAAGGGCATTATTATCGGCAAGGGCGGTTCAATGCTTAAAAGAATCAATGACGCAGCTTCTTCAGAAATCGCCAAAATATATGGCAAGAAATGTTTTCTATCGCTCTATGTCAGGGTGGATGAAGACTGGCTGAACAAAGACAAGAAACTGTTTGAACTTGGCTATTTTATTGAGAAATGAATGACAGAATAAACGCTATAGTACTTTCAATTAACGAATACAGGGAAAATGACCTGCTTCTAAACTGCCTGTGTAAAGAAGCAGGTTTTATAAGTATAGTTGCCAGATCAGCCCGTAAAATTACTTCACATTCTCATTTCTATGAAGGAAACAGCTATGAATTCATTATTAATCTCAAAGATGGCAAAAACATCTATACTGCCCATGGAAATAAACTGTTAAAAAATTTCTATGACCTGAATAATCTGAAGCTGATGTCTTTCAAAAATATCATCTTTGAAATGACACTTAAATCAAGAGAGTTCTATGAAGAGAGTATGTATGATAATTTATATATTCTTATAAACAGTATAGATGAACACAATATGTATCTTCTGGGCTCTCTGTATGTTTCCTATATGTCCTGTATTCATGGCATTAGACCAAATGTTGATGGCTGTGTAGTGTGTGGAAATAAGAAGATATATTCATTATCTAATTCAAAAGGCGGTTTCATCTGCAGAGAACATCTTAAGTCTGAAAAGATAATGGAAAGTGAAGCTCTGAAAAAATTCAGACTGATAAATAAGGCAAACTTCAATAATTATGATTTAATAAATAATGTTGAATACACAAAAGAAGACTTTAGATTAAATATGGACTTCTTTATCTTCAACAGCGATATTAAATTAAAGACATATGAATTTTTTAATTCAATGTTCTAAAGGAGGAGGAAATGAAAAAAGCACTTTTTGTTGCCGGACTGGCATTGCTGCTGGTAGCCTGCACTGTTAAAAAAACAACTGTTTCGGATGCCAAAAAAATAAAAGAAGAATATGAAAGCTATAATGGCAAAATCAGAGAAAAAACCGGACTGGAAAACAGAACAGTATCAATTGATGAAGACAATCCCTTTGTCTATATTACATCTGATGAACTGATTAAAAAGATTGAGAATAAAGAAAACTTTTATCTCTATTTTGGTTCTCCATTATGTCCATGGTGCAGATCAAGCATCGAAATGGCAATCGAGACTGCAAAGGAAAACAATATTGAAACAGTCTATTACCTTAATATCTGGGATGAAAACGGCAATGAAATATTCAGAGACTTATATTCAATCGTTAATGGTAATCTGATAAAGAAAACAGAAGGCGATCCTAACTATTATAAGTTCCTGGAATACTTTGATGCCTATCTTGATGACTATGTACTGATGAATGGTGATGAGGAAGTAATGGTGGGCGAAAAAAGATTATATATACCATTATATTTGCATATTGAAAATGGCGATATTATTCAGATGAGTGATGCTCAGGCCGATTCACAGACCGATGCCAACCAAAAGCTTACTGAACAGATAAAGACTGAACAGAAAGAGAAACTTGAAACTGTATTTAAAACATCAAATGCCTGCAGCATTGAGACCAGGTGTTAAAAAACAAGGATATTAATCCTTGTTTTCTTTGTGCTCTGTATTTTCTTTCTTTTTGCCTATGGCCTTGATACGCAACTTATAGTAAATCACAATAACCAGTACCACAGCTACAAATGCCAGGGCAAAGAACAGAAAGTTCAAAAGCGAGGCATAAGAGACCACTTCAACATCATTATAGTTCTGCAAGAGATCTATCTTCAGTTTATTGTAGGCGGTTTTTTCACCATTACTGTATTCCAGTATTTTGCCAGGGAAGGTAATATTCATTGTAGCTTCAATGCCCAGGCTTTTTAAAAGTTCATAGTCTGAGATATCATCTTCCAGAACGTTAAGCTTTATTCTGTCTGGCACTTCACTTGGGAAGTCATAGGTATTCAGGTAGATTTTTTTAATGCCGCCATCAACAGTAACATTTAACAGGTCACCATCTGTATAGGAGAACTTGATACCCGTATAGTTTGCATCTTCAAACATGGTAGCTGATTCTTCATAGTTACCCTGAGTCAGATGGAAACCGGCATCTTCCAGAAGGGATAATACATCATCCATGGTCATATTGAGATCAGTGAGGTATTTTTCTTCAACGTAGAAGTAGCCACTGGTGGTATATGTTCCATCGGAATTTACATTGATGTCGATATTTGTTTTCATGCAGCCTGTCATAACTATAAGCATGAACCCGGTGCAGATGATTTTAATTAATTTGTTTTTCATATCTTAGATTATACTTCACTTTTCGTTTATAATGAAATATATGGCAAAAAAGAAAAGAAAACTGAATGTGATTAATCTTCTGATACTGCTTGGTATCTGTCTGTGTATGGGCCTTGGCTTTGTGGTCTTTACTTATAAGACAAAAACAGTCAGCATTAATCCTGAGGAAATAAACAATATTGATTATTCAGAAACAGAAAAACTTGACCTGGAATTATCAAGTGATAAATATCTGCTTATAAGACTGAATGATTTTAAAGTACTGTATGGAGATAAAACTGATGAAAGATTCTATCCAGCTTCTTTAACCAAGGTAGTTACGATGGATGCTTTACTGCATAATGTGGATGATGTAAACAGTACATCAAGCTATTCCGCTGCCCAATATAATGAGCTTATAGCGCAGAATGCCTCAATTGCCGGTCTTTCGGTTAATAGAGATTATTCTCTGGAAGAGCTTCTTTATGCGCTGATACTGCCATCTGGTGCCGATGCCGCTATGGCTTTAGAAAATTATTGTGAGGATAATAATATCAGTCTGACTGAGGAAATGAATAAACTTTCTAAAGAACTTGAACTTAAGGACTCTTCGTTTGTTAATACTACCGGTCTTCATGATGAGAAACTTTATACAACACTTGAAGACTATACTGCTTTAATAGTAGATACCCTAAAAAATGATACTGGTAAAAAGATACTTAAAACCATGGTTTACTATGGAGAAAGCGGAACCTACCAGTCTTCGCTGTATGCTTTATATCACAATGGCTATGTAGATGTTCTGGGAGGCAAGACGGGGTTTACCTATGAAGCTGGACTTAATCTGGCGGTACTCTATCAGGTGAACAACAGAGCGTATCTGCTCCTTCTGGCCAATGCGGATGGTGAGTATTATATGCACAACAATATAAATGATGCTCTGAAAATATTTGAGTATCTTTATGGAGAATAATATGGCTATTTTTGTAATAGGTGGTGCCAACCTTGATATCTATGCCAAGGTAAATAACAATGATGTGGTACTGTATGATTCCAATCCGTCGGATATCAGCTTTTCCTTTGGGGGAGTGGGCAGAAACATTCTGGACAATATAGCCAATCTTGATGCAAATCCTTATTTTGTATCTGTCTTTTCCCTGGACCCCTATGGTAAAGAAATGTATGATGATTTAAGAAACAAGGGTGTACATCTTGAATATTCCAGAGTAGTCGATAATAAGCATACCGCTTCCTATATAGCTGTGCTTAACCGCAGGGATATGTATGTTGCCTGTTCAGATACTTCAATTCTTGATGAAATGGATATTGATCAGCTTTCGCCGTTAAAGGATGTTATCTCAGAAGATGATTATCTAATTTTTGATGCCAATCTCAACGAAAATATTATTGACTATATCTGTCACAGCCTGAAAGGTATTAAGGTATTTGACGCAATATCTACTTCAAAAGTAATGAAAATAAATAATTTATTAGATAGAATTGATATAGTAAAATTAAATAGGCTGGAAGCTGAAGCTTTAAGTGGAATGGAAATTAAAGACAGCAATGATATAAAGGAAGCAGCAGCTGTTCTTTTGAAAAGGGGATTAAAAAAATTCCTGATATCTTCCGGTTCTACAGTCTACAGTATTGATAGGCATAAGGCTTTAAGCTATACTCATCATGCCAGAAGAGAAAACCCGGTCAATGTCACAGGGGCTGGCGATGCGCTTATCGGAAACTATATCTATGCCCTGTCAGAAAATAAAAGTGAAGAAGAAGCTCTGGCATTTGGCCTAAGTGCTGCGGTACTGACGGTTGATGATATAAATGCCGTAAGAAAAATGAATAGAAAGCTGATAGAAGACAATATCAGCTCTCTGAAAATAACCAAAGGAGAATTATTATTATGAAAGTAGTTACAGTAGGAACAAGTTCAATTGTAAGTTCATGCATCAAATCATTCAAGAATGCGGGTATTGAAGTATTTGCCTGTGTAGGCAGAGATCTGGAAAGGGTAAAATCTTTTGCGGAAAACAATGGAGTTCAGTATTATTCCAACGACTATGACCGTGTTTTAACCTCAAATGCCTATGACTTTGTCTATATCGCAACTCCAAACAATAAACACTATGAATATGCCAGAAAAGCTATTCTGGCTAAAAAGAATGTAATTCTGGAAAAACCAATGTGTTCTAATCTTAAACAGGCAACAGAAATTATTAAACTGGCACTGGATAACGGAGTATTTCTGTTCGAAAACAATAAGGTGCCTTATAATAGAGCCTACACTTATCTGAAAGAAGATCTGAAGAAGATTGAACCTGTCAGAATGGTTGATTTAAACTTCTCCAAGTATTCCAGCAAGTATGATGACTTCAAGGCAGGCAAACCTCAGAATACTTTCTCACTTGAAACTTCTGGTGGTGCCCTAATGGATATCAATGTCTATAATATTTCTTTTGTCCTTGGTTTATTCGGTATGCCAAAGAAATGTGCCTACTACTGCAACAAGTCTGATGGTATAGATATTTCTGGTACTGCCATTCTGCAGTATGATGGTTTCATTTCTTCCAATATTGCCTGCAAAGACGGCAATTCCATGAACTATGTCAATATTGTCGGAGAAAATGGCTATATCTGTTACAATGGTCATTCATCTGTCTTTGACAGCTATGACTTAAATCTTAATGGTCAGGAAAGTGAACATAAAGACTTCCATAATGACGATAAGTTCTATGATACATTTACCAGCTACAGGGAAATGTATGAAAATAAAGACTATGCCAAGTGTGAAGAGTATCTTAAGCTTTCACTAATGGTTATGAAGGTGCTTGATGACTTAAGAAAGTCTGCAGGCATCGTCTACACAGATGATAATAATTAAGTCACTTATGTGACTTTTTATTTGACATCATTTGTCTACAAATGTAGAATAATATTGTCTACAAATGTAGAGAGGTAACTTATGTCTAAAATATCAGCCAGTGAATATCGTTTCTGTTTAATACTGTGGGAGAGTGAACCCATCGAGGCTTCTAAACTGACCAGAATCTGTGAAGAAAAACTGGGCTGGAAGCGTACTACTACTTATACAGTCATAAAAAGGCTTTGCGAGAGCGGAATAATAGTCAATCATAATGGAACTGTGTCTTCGCTTATATCCAGGGAAGAGGCTGAAACAAGTGAAATTGATGAAATGCTAAATGAAAAGTTTGAAGGATCTGTTCCTCGTTTTCTAACTGCCTTTACCAAGAGGCAGAGTCTTAGTGAAAGGGAAATTGATGAAATACAGAAAATGATAGATACTATCAGAAAGGGAAAAGATGATGGAAAGAATAATGCTTAATATAATTAATATTTCCCTGTCAGCTGTTCCTTTTCTGGTGGCGGTACTGCTGTATCGGATTGTATTTAAAAATAATGCCAAATGGACAAGAATGATACTCTGGGCTCTGGCTGGTCTTAAACTTATGCTTCCTTTCAGCATAGAAAGTCCTTTTGGTTTCTTTGAAAACAGCAGAACTGTTTCTTCGGTGACTGTTGAGGGCAATAGCTTTGAAGCAAATGCTCAGATGAATCTTATAGACAGAAATCTTAATGACTATATTGACAGTAACTATTATGAAGGTACTGTGGTGGATGGAAAAATCAGCGTTTTCAATATTCTGTTTATAGTTTATCTGGCTGTGCTTATTTCAATTATCATTTATTCTGTTTTAAGCTATCTTCGTTTAAAAAGGACGCTTAAGAATTCGTCTGTTCTTGAAGATAACATCTATATATCCAGCACAATAGAATCACCATTTGTGATGGGCTATTTTAAGCCTTCTGTTTATCTTCCATCAGATTTGAGTGAAACAGACTCCAGGTTTGTATTGAAACATGAAAAAGAACATATCTATCATCATGACCACCTCTATAAACTTCTTGGCTATTTTCTTTGTGTAGTGCACTGGTTTAATCCTTTAATATGGCTTGCCTATAACTGCTTCAGCAAAGATATTGAGCTGTGTTGCGATGAAAGGGTGATAAAGAAGATGAACAGCTCAGATAGAGCTGATTATTCAGCTGCACTTTTAAATCTCAGCATCAGAAGAAACGGTTTTGTTTCACCCCTGGCATTTGGCGAGAATGACGTAGCAGGAAGAATAAAATCTATTATGAAGTATAAGAAAACATCATTATGGATTATTGTGGTTTCGATTATTCTGATTATCTTTCTTGG
The DNA here is from genome assembly GCA_002299675.1 of Solobacterium sp. UBA636. Classification (GTDB taxonomy): domain Bacteria; phylum Bacillota_I; class Bacilli_A; order Erysipelotrichales; family Erysipelotrichaceae; genus Colivicinus. The sequence goes on along the minus strand of DBOW01000053.1, from coordinate 6,310 downwards.
CATTGGGTTTATGACAGTAAGGAAACAGAGTCTGGAGATAGAGATTGAGGTACCAGTCACAAATGGGGAAACTCTTTATTATGAATATGAATATAAGCTAAAAGCTGATGGATATAAGGTTTATATTACTTCATATTATGATGAAGATATGGAAGCTGTAATTAACAGCGGTGTCAAGGAATATGGTGTTTATCTTACAAAGGGATATAAAGCTGAAATCAATACAGTAAAAGATGATGTATTTACGCTGGGTATCAGGGTAAACAGCAGCAGGACACAAACAGTAAGACTCAAGATTGAGGGAGTTTCTCTGGAATCTCGGAATTTAGATAGTATTGATCTAAAGGTAATAAATGTAAAAGATAAATGTTTATATTGTGAAGATGAATATGGCAATGAAATAGAGCTGAGTGTTAATGATACAGATGGCTATAGAGTTTTAGATACCATAAGGGTAACTTATGACAAGATGCAGGAAACATATCCTTTAAGAATCAATGAGGTTTACAGTATTGAAGTAATAGAAAATGAACTCATTAGTCTTTTTAGAAGAAACAGCAGTTTTAAAAATGTTTCAGTAAGTGACTATGTGTATGCGGCTGATGAAGCCTATGGGCTTGTTGGTATTGTTCAGTATGAAGATGGAAGTCCATGGAATCTGGCTTTTGTGAATGAAGATACAGTACAGACTGTAAGAGCAGACTTTAATGAAGATTATAGGGTTTCTTCCAGACTTAAATATCTTGGCAGTGGTAAAGTATCAGCATTGATTGATAATGGAAATCTTTTCTATAACTGTACTATGGCTTATTCCAGGGATGAAGAGGGTGTTCATTTTGTAAGCAGTGATGAGATGTATAAAGATATGTCTATGAGCTATTATCTGGTTATAGGAACAGATAATGTTTATTCTGTATCAGTTTATCTAAATGATGAAAGTTCTGAAATAAGCACAGCAGATGGCAAAGCCTTTGGTTTTGAGGAAAGGGTTCACCTGGATAGTCTTGATGGTTTAATAAGTCTTGATGGGGTGAAAATTGAAGCCTTTGATAAAGATGGGAATACTGTTTTTGAAAGAGTACTTGAAACAGCTTCTTCATTAAAATGGAATAACTGGGAAATCTGGACTATGACTATTGACTAAGTGTAATTTATTAGTGTTAAAATATACCTAATAACGGGGAAACAAAATGAATAAATCATCAGGAGTCTATGTAATAGATGAAGATTATGTAATAGTCAATTTTAATTCTAGAGCCAGAGATATCTATCCAAGTCTAATAAAGGGTGAAAAGTGTTACAGGAATCTGAAAGGCTTTGATAAGCCGTGTGCGGACTGTCCACTTAATGAGCTGGGTCAGCGTCTTTATTATGATCCTATTCGCAATATTTATCAGTATCTGGATGTGGTTGAAATACCGCTTGAAAATGGAAAAAATGGCAACGGCATTATTTTTTCAGAGCTGGATGAAAAGAAGGAATCTTCTCTTGATGAGTGTTCACAGAAAATACTTGGTGCCTATAATGCCATGGCCAGATCAATAACGGATATTTTTTATGTCAGCAGAAAAACCGGGGAGCTGCAGGTTTACCGCAGCGAGGTTTCCATGCCGGATACTGAAAAAAGTTTTAATTACGGAATGATTATCGATTATTATGTCAACAACTATGTTTTTGTGGATGACAGAATAACGGTTGGAAAGCTTCTGAGTTTTGATAATGTTCTGAAAGTTCTTTCTACTCAGGATAATTTTCTATATCACTACCGTGTTTCGATTAATCAGGAGATTCGCCGTTATTATTTTAAGTGCTGCCGAAGCATTGGTGCAGATGATTTTGATGGTTTCTATCTCTGTATTTTTAATGAGGATTCTTCTTTTGAAGCGATGGAGAAAAAGAGAAAGATTCTGTTAAATATAGGTAATGAAATACTGCAGAAAAAGCTTAACGACAGTTTAACCGACTATAGTGTAAAGACTCTCGACAATAAGGATGTATTGCCATATATGGAAAATGGTCTTTTGATTACCGACGGGTCTTTAGATAACTTTGTGTCAGAAGATTTTATAGAACATAATAATTCGATAATGCTGCTGAGCAATGAAGATGACGAGGTTTCTGATTCTTTGAAAAAAAGCGCAACCATTATTTTAAGCAGCTTTGACATTGA
>DBOW01000053.1:0-4061 GCA_002299675.1 Solobacterium sp. UBA636 | reverse complement strand
CTTTATAATACCGATACATTCTATAAGCAGGCCAGGGCCTATATTAATAAATATTCAGGATGCAGCTTTTCTGTTGTGATTTCTGATTTTGAGAATTTTAGGCTGATTAATTCGGTTTATGGTGAAGACAGAGGAGATGATCTTTTAAGATGTTTTGGTTCTGTTTTAAGAGAACTGAATGATGATGGTGTATGTGCCAGATATGCTGGTGATCAGTTTGTCTATTTAAGTCGAAAGACGCCAGAAGAAATGGTAAGGATCTGTGATGAACTGCTTCTGAAATTTCAGGAAAAATCAGAAATACCGGATGTTGTGGTTAAATTTGGTTTGTATGAAAACATTGATACTTCCGCCTCGATGTCATCAATCTGTGATAAGGCCCTGATGGCTTTAAACAGTATAAAGCATAATTATTCCCGTTATCTGGCAAGATATTCCGGACCGGTTTCACAGAAACAGCTTAAGGCCAGAACTTATGAGAGAAAATTCTGGAAGTCGCTGGAAAATGGCGAGTTTGTAGTCTGGTATCAGCCAAAATATGATTCCTGCAGTGAGAAGATTGCCGGAGCTGAAGCTCTTGTACGCTGGTTTATGGATGGAAAGATGATTTCTCCTGGTGAATTCCTGGAAATATTTGAAGAAGATGGTCTTATCAGTCAGCTGGATACCTATGTTTTTGAACAGGTATGCAGACAGCAGAGAACCTGGCTTGATCGGGGCAGTCAGATTGTTCCGGTTTCGGTTAATATTTCGCGCTGTTCACTGTTTATGGATAATGTGGTAGAGAAATACACCGCTATATGCAGGAAATATAACATTGAACCCCAGATGGTTCCAATTGAGATTACCGAATCAGCGGCTATTAATTCGCAGAATATTAAACCGATAGCCGATAAGTTTGCGAAAGCAGGTTTTGTGCTGCATATGGATGATTTTGGTTCAGGGAATTCTTCACTTAATGGTCTCAATATTCTTCATTTTGATGTGGTTAAGTTTGATAAGAGCCTGATTGATTTTATTGGTGATAAAAATGGGGAACTGATTCTGACTTATACTATAGCTTTGGGTAAAGAGCTTGGCCTGCATCTGGTGGCTGAGGGTGTTGAAAACTATAATCAGCTGCAGTTTTTAAGGAACAATGGCTGTGATGAGATACAGGGTTATTATTTTTCCAAGCCTTTGCCTCTTGGCGAATTTGAGAAGAAGATTGAAGGGGATTATAACTGTGTTTCAAGGAAAAGAAGTGATGCAGATCAAAGGCAGGAAATAATTTATTCCAATATTGAACATATGCCTGGCGGTTTCTTTACCTATGAAAAAAGTGGTGATGAAAGAATTCTTTCATCCAACAGATATGTCTGGAATTTGTTTGACTGTGAAAATGAAGATGAATTCATGTCTCTTACCGGAGGTTCTTTTAAAGGGATGGTAGCTCCAGATGAGTATCAAAGAGTTACTGAATCAATTCATTCACAGATAGAAAGAGATTCTTTAAAAATGGACTATGTTGAATATGACATTATCTGCAAGAATGGTCGACGTAAGAGAGTTGTTGACTTTGGGCGTCTGAACAGTTTTGGCAGGAATGATGTCTTCAGTGTATTTATAAAGGAGAAAAACTAAAAAAGCGATAAAATCGCTTTTTTAGTTTGAACACATGTATGAGGCAATTATTTCAGCTATTTTTTCCAGTGCGTATTCATCTTTGTCGTTAAAGCGGCCATATGATTCAGAATCAATATCCAGAACGCCGATGCAGCGGTTCTCATATACCAGCGGTACAACTATTTCTGAGCAGGAAGCTGAGTCACAGGCTATATGTCCTTCAAAACGGTGAACATCAGGAACATTGAGCAGCATTCTTTTGGAAAAGCTCATGCCACAGACTCCTTTATCCAGAGGAATCACCGTGCAGGCTACCTTGCCCTGAAATGGGCCAAGATGCAGTTCGCCGTTTTTGTACAGATAGAAGCCAACCCAGCTGGTATCAAGGAAAGCCTGCTTTAAAAGTGCTGATACATTGCACAGATAGGAGAGTTTATCAGAGATATCTGACATAGCCTCAAGCTGTTTTAGTAAAATATCCATGCCTCTATTCTACATTATTCTTTGACACCGGCAAAAAGATTTTTGTGCGAATGTGATACAGATCTGATAATTAGTGGAACAATGATTATAGCCACTATCATGGTTGCCAGATTATACCAGACATTGTAGCCCAGCGAATATGTCCAGGCAGCAGCAGATCCGGCAGTTGAACCTTCAGGGAACCAGTAGTAGACACCCGATAATACATGAGACATGAATTTAAGGAACATAGTAATTACAACACCGGTATAAATGTTGGAAATCTTGCCGATTTTAGGCATTGCGGAAGCCAGTGAGCAGATGAATAATGGCACAATGTAGTCAAGCAGATACTGAGGAACTGATACAAACCAGTTGTTTCCACCTAAAAGGAAACCTAACAGCCACCAGATAAGTGATGTAGCCAGTCCTTTCTTGAAACCAAGATGGTAGGAAGCCATAAAGATAGGAATGATACCCAGTTCAATTGAACCACCCTGTGGCATCTGCAGGAAGGGGATAAGCTTTGAAACCTGTTCAAGCGCAATCGCCATCGCTGCATAAAGAGCAATGAAGACAAGTGAAATGATTCTGTTTCTAGTCTGATTTTTCATAAAAAAACACCTCCGATCAGATCGCAGGCGCAGAAAGTATGTAAACTCCCTACGCTAGCATTAACTAGTTCAGGTGATAAGGGTATTTCTCAGCACAAGGCACCCCTGTTCACAGTAACTATTATAAACATATATAGAAAAAAATAAAGAATTAAAATAATATATAGCTATGAAAACATGTACTGTTGTATGTGGCTACAGGCCACAGCTTAATACCATTGAAGGAGATCTGATAGGCACAGACCGGGGCTGTCTTTATCTTGCCTTAAACGGCTATAAAGATTTTGTGGCGATAGGGGATTTTGATTCGGTAAATGATGATGAATATAAAATAATTAAAGATAACTCCAGGGAACTTATTAAGCTGAACCCGGTTAAAGATGATACGGATCTGGAGCATACTCTTCATTTTCTTGAAGAAAGAGGCTATAAAAAAGCTTTGATATATGGTGCACTGGGCGGAAGGCAGGATCATAATCTGCTTAATATTAAGCTTTGTCTTCTTTCAGAAATTTCTGCTGTATTAATGGACAGCAAGCATAAGATTTTTTCTTTGGCTAAGGGTTCATACAGTATAGAAAAGAATAATTACAGATTTCTGTCTCTATTTGCCTTTGAGGAGGCTATTGTCAATCTGGAAGGTGTTAAGTATCCAATATCTTTTAAGAAAATTGGTTTTAAAGATCTTTACACCACTTCCAATGAGATTGTTGCTGAAAGCTGTCATATCGATATTCTGGAAGGAAGGGTGCTGATAGTGCAGTGTAATGATTAGCGGCTTTTGTTATATAATGTAGTCCATGAGCATAAAGGACTTAAAAATAGGCGAAAGTGTCTATGTACAATCTTATAAACACAGCGGATCTTTGCACAGAACATGGTCGAAAGCCCAGGTTATTGATGTTAAGGATGATTTTGTAGTTGTAGTAACTGATCATTCCTGGGTAGTTGAAGCCGATGGAAGGCGCTGGCTGACCAAGGAACCGGCTATCTGTTTCTATTATACAAAGCGCTGGTACAATATTATTTCCATGGTGCGCAAGACTGGAATTTATTATTACTGTAATCTGGCTTCTCCATCTTTGTATGATGGTGAAGCGATAAAGAATATTGACTATGATCTGGATGTGAAGGTCTTCCCGGATGGTGAATATATGATTCTTGATGAAAATGAGTATGAATATCATGCATCAGTCATGAATTATCCCGAAAACATAAAGAAAATTATTTCATCACAGATGGAAGAACTGCTGGATCTGATTGTTAATAAGAAGGAACCTTTTGATTTTTCTTATATTAATGACTATATTATGAAGTATTTCGGACTTAATTCATAAAAAATTAAGAAAATTTACTCAAACCCCTTGATTTCCTGTCTCT
>DBOW01000111.1:7064-8218 GCA_002299675.1 Solobacterium sp. UBA636 | reverse complement strand
AAGATTGGTGTCTGCATGGCCAACATCTGTAAGGGTTATGGTATGACAGTTTTAGGCTGGGATGCTTATCCTAACAAGGAACTTGAGGAATCTGGTCTGTTAACTTATGTAACTAAGGAAGAACTGCTCCAGAGATCTGACTTAATTTCTTTACACGCTCCATTAATTATGGGTGAGGGCGGTACTTATCATTTAATCAATAAAGAAACCATTGCCTTAATGAAAGATAACGCAATGCTTGTCAATACTGCAAGAGGTGGCTTAATTGATGCTGAAGCCTTGATCGACGCTTTAAAGAACAACAAGTTCCATGCAGTTGCGCTGGATGTTTATGAGGGTGAAGATCCTAACGTTTACACCGACAGATCTGGCGAAATCGTTACTAACGATATTACCGGCAGACTGTTAATGTTCCCTCAGGTTGTCTTAACTTCTCACCAGGCCTTCTTTACAAGAGAAGCTCTGCAGGCTATCGCAACTACTACCATGGAAAATGCGAGAAACTTTGCAGCTGGCAAGGATTATGGTGCAGCTGAAGTAAAGGCTAAATAGTTATAAGTGAATCAATAAATGAAGGAGACTGTTAATTCAGTTTCCTTTTTTTAATCTCTATTAATCAAAAAAACGGCTCAGCCGTTTTCTTTATCAATAATGGAGTTTGCTACTCTGATTCCATCCAGGGCACAGGACATAATACCACCACCAAATCCAGCTCCTTCACCCATTGGATAAAGATTTTTTATATTGATGGACTCCGTATCATTTTTTCTGTTTATTCTTATTGGACAGGATGATCTGGTTTCAGGGGCAATCATGATACCATTTTCAATAAAGCCAGGTATTTTATCGTCAAAGAATTTTAGGGCTTTATGGAAATAGCTGTTCTGTTCAGCGGTAAAGAAATCATTCAGATTGGTGTTTACAGTGCCCAGAGAATAGCTTGGTGTTCGAATCAGATCATTTACTTCATTGTTCAGATAGTCTTTGATATTCTGTGACAGAGCTTTATAGCTTTGAGAAATGCTGTAGGCACTTTCCTCAATGTCTTTAAGATAATCAAAGCCACCTAAAACATAATCGGGATATTCTTCCTTATTGACCTGAACCAGAATGGCTGAATTGGCAATGCCGCTTCCTCTATCGGCATAGGACAT
>DBOW01000111.1:3718-6985 GCA_002299675.1 Solobacterium sp. UBA636 | reverse complement strand
CCTGGACACATACAGAAGGAATAGACGCCTTTTGTATCTTTATATCTTAAGAAATATTCACTTGGTTCCAGTTTTTCATGCTTAACGCCATGATACTGATTGTTGTCGATTAAGCTTTGAGGGTGTTCGACTCTAAAACCGATCGCCATGTCTTTGGCTTCCATGGCAACACCTTTTTCGTAAAGTTTTTTTACCGTATTATAGGCTGAATGTCCTGCACCAACAATAATGGCGTCTGAATAATATGTATCTTTTCTGGTAATAATTGCTTTACAGATATTATCTTCAATAATGAAGTCAGTAACTTCTTCTTCGAAATGGAATTCAGCACCTTTCTGAATGAGATCATCAGTTATATTTGTTATGACTTTTCTTACTTCATCAGTACCGATATGGGCATGAGCTTTATATTTAATATCTTTTCTGGCTCCATGTTCAACAAAAACATTAAGGATGTATTCAACATACCTGTCTTTGATTCTGGTAGTCAGTTTGGCATCAGAAAAAGTTCCGGCTCCTCCTTCTCCATACTGAATGTTGCTGTCGGGATTTAAGATGCCTTCCTTAAAGAATAAGTCTACATCTTTCTCTCTTTTGTTTATTCTGGGTCCTCTTTCAAAGACAAGTGGTTTAAATCCGGCTTCTATAAGTCTATAGGTACAGAATATACCACTTGGTCCATAGCCTATTACTATCGGTCTAAAGTTTCTTTGCTTTGATTCAGCAGATAAATCTGATTTTTCATATTTTGAGACGCCATTAATTTTTAAATATTTTTCTTCATTATTAATTGTTACAAGCACAGAATAAGTGAAAAAAATTTCTTTTCGGCAGTCTAATGAAATCCGGTAAATTTCATAGGCAAATTGAGAAGTTCTAAGTTTCTTTGCGATTTTATCCCTGATTTTTGTTTCTGGTTCATTAAGGGTCAGCTTTATTTCGTTTATCAATAACATCTTAATAATTATAATGGTATAATTTACCATATGACAAATAAAAAAATCACGAAGAAAAAGGTAAACGCCAGGTTTAAGACTATTGGGCTTGCCTTAATAATCTATATCTTCTTTGTCTTATATATACCGCTTCTATTAAAAGAACTGTTCATCGATCAGGAAATTGGGCTTATTTTTGGTCTTTCAAAGAAGTCGATTTTAAACGCATTAATAGTAGTGGCTGGAACTGTTCTTCCATTTAAACTGATGGATAAGGCGCTTTTTGGCAAAAATGATAAGAAAGAAAAAATAAAGATTCCTTTTGGTGAAATATTTATACAGTCCTTAATGCTGTTTACTATATCAAGTGTTACGCTGTTTCTTACTTCCACTATATTTTCTTATTTTGGCAAGTCAGCAGATCTGGTTGGCGGTATAGGTGTAGTTATTGATGGCAAGATTGTCGATGATATTGTCTACACCTTACTGTTTGTGCTGATTACACCGATTATTGAGGAATTTGCCTTTAGAGCTGTACTTTTGCGTTATCTTTCCAGATTTGGCAAATACTTTGCCCTGGTAGCTACATCCTTAATTTTTGCCCTGGCTCATTCATCTTTTATTGAGATTTTTCCAGCCTTTATCATGAGCTATGAGCTGGGAAAGATTTATCTGCGCTATAAGAGCGCAAAACCCTGCATCTGGATACATGGTTTATATAATCTGACTCTTTATATTTTGTTAATTATTCCAGGCAAGTATTCAATTTTTGTCGCCATATTCCTGGCATTAATCTATGTGGCTTCTTTTGTTTTATTTATCGCCAAGAAATATACTTTTATAAGAGTAACCAAGGCTAAGTCAACCTGGAAGGTATTCTTGATATTTTTCTCAAGACCTGAAATCATTCTTTCAGTAATACTGATGATAGTCCAGACGGCTTTGACAATGCTGCTGGCATGATACCGGATTAATCCGGTTTTTTATTGCGCTACACTGTCTATTATGATAGACTAATATTGTCTATAATAATAGACAAAATGGAGAAAGTTATGGAAGTACCTAAAATTTTTGAAAGTGAATATAAACTATGTCTTATCCTTTGGGATAACGAACCAATCAGTATTTCAAATCTGGCTAAACTGGCAAACAGCAGCTTAGGATGGAGCCGCACAACCACCTATACTGTAGTTAAACATCTTTGTGACCGTGGTGTTTTCTTAAACAGTAATTCAACAATTACTTCTTTATTTTCCAAGGAAGAGGTACAGATGTCTCAGATGTCTGAACTGATAGATAAGACCTTCGAAGGTTCACTTCCGGCCTTTATTAATGCCTTTGCCCGTAAACAGAATCTGAGCGATAAAGAATATAAACAGCTTGAAAAGATGATTGGGGAGTCCAGAAAATGAATAATCTGTTTTTGAATGTTCTGACCATTTCTGTTCTGTCTTCTTTTCTGATTTTGACAGTAATAATTATCAGATCATTATTTAAGAAACTGTCAAAGAACTATATCTGTCTTTTGTGGGGTTTAACAGCTTTAAGGTTAATGACAACATTTTCATTTAAGACAGAATTCGGTATTGTTTTCAATACCGCTTATATCAGAAGGGATATTTATAATGCTGTTGTTTATCCATCAATTATTTATGCTGATAACGGAATCGATACTGTAAGTATTCTTTCATTTATCTGGATAACTGGAGTAATAATTTTTATTTCATATTTTATTTATTCATATTTTAGTTTAAAAAGAAACTTAGAACATTCCTATAAACTTAAAGATAATATCTGTCTTACTGACAGATATAACAGTCCCTTTGTCTTTGGGGTAATTAAACCAGAGATTTATATTCCTTTCAGTACAAACGATAAGGATATTGATAATATCATCATGCACGAAAATATGCACATTAAAAGAAAGGACAATATTCTTAAAATACTGGCCTTTGTTCTTTTAAGTATCTACTGGTTCAATCCGCTGATGTATATTGCCTATAAGCTATTTGGCAAAGATCTGGAAATAGCCTGCGATGAGCTTGTTATAAAGAAAATGACTGCAGATGAAAAAGAAAGGTATGCGCTGTCGCTTCTAAGCTGCGCTCATAAAAATAATCTGAATATGACTGTTTCATCTTTTGCCGAAAACAACATTAAGGAAAGAATTGAAAGAATAATTAAAACAGTTAAGGTGAACAAAAGCTGTATTATTTCTTTTCTGATTGTCTGTTTAATAACTGCAGGTTCATTCTTTACTTCAAGAATCAATATTGAACAGTACCTGACACCAATGAAGAATGCAAGAGTCTGTCTTGATCAGTATGCCTAT
>DBOW01000111.1:1572-3699 GCA_002299675.1 Solobacterium sp. UBA636 | reverse complement strand
ACATCATGATGGTGTGGATTATGAAAGTGAAGATAATATTGTGCTGGCTTCTATGTCTGGTACAGTAGTTAAGAGAGATGGCTATTCTCTGGTTATTAAACATGATAATGGTGAATATACTTTTTATTCCAACATGGAAGAAATAGATGTAGACCTTAATGATGAAGTTGTGCAGTCACAGGTTATAGGCACAAGCACTTCTTTTAGTTCTTTTGGCGGAAGTCATGTTCATTTTTCAATTGTGGATACTAACATGAATGTATATGGTGATATTGAAGGAATGGTAGAGTGAGCGTGTATTTTTTGTACCGACTTTTTGAATACAGAATAAATCATCTCGATGACGATGTTGCGGATAATATAGTTTCTGTATTGATATCGCATCTCTCAGATAATGAAAATCTGACCATAGGTCTATTATCCAGAGAATGTCATATGTCATTGTCGACTGTATCCAGATTTGTGAAAAAAATTGGGTATGATAGTTTTAAAGAATTTTCTTTGAAATATTCATCATCCAGGATGGAATATTTAAATTTTATTGAAAACTATTTAGACGGTAATAATATTGTTGGCGCTAAAAATTTGCTGACTGATAATCATGTATATAGAGAAGCAACATATTCTATTGCCAGCTCGAAAAAGATGATTATTATTGGTGAACCAAAGCCAGGCAATCTATATTTGTTAGACTTCTTAATGAACCAGCATGGGATTCAAACCCAATACAAAGCCAATATAAAATCAGATGATGTTGTACTTATATTCGTAATAGAGGAAAATAAGCACGCATTGTTAAGTCGTTTTGAAGAAATTAGAACAAACAAAAAAATAATAATAACAAACTCTGGATACAGTTTTCCAAAAACGGAAGATACTCTGCTTCTGGAGATGAAAAATAGCAGCTTTGATAGAACTCTTTCATTTATAAATGAAACAACTCAGCATTTGTACCTGACTTTGGTATATTATTTTCAAAATATGAAAGTGATTTCCTGATGATGAAAGTATCCATACTGATTGGCTTTTTAAAATGAATATGCAGATATCTGCCGATACAAAAAGAAAGGAAGTATTAAATGTTTAGAAAAGTATTATTATCTGTTGCCATTATGTTTGGTATTTTTACTGCTTCTGTATTTGCTGAAGAATCACCGTACGTTGCACCATGTGGAAACTGTGGCAATATTTCGGTTGTTGTGATTCATGATTATGAATGGTCACACCATGAAAACAGCGCGTGTATTCATGGATACTCAGCAGGATATGATGAGATATACTTTAAGGTTGCCAGAACATACCGTAAATGTACACAGTGTGGATGGACCGGATCAATTTCATATGAAAATACTGGAATAAATAAAAGAGTATGTAAAGGCCACAATTAATGATCAATAGATTAATCAAATCTATCACAAGACAGCCAGGCAGAAGTGTAATACTTGGCTGTCTTATGGTTATACTCTCATTATCTTTGTCAGTCAGCTTTCTGATAAAACAGGGAGGTATTAATGTTAATTCAGAATTTCTTAATGCCATTAAACCTGAAGCGGTTTTGACTGGAAAGCTCAGCTATAAAAGTACTTCTGATTTTGTTGGTCTTTATATCAGGGATAACAGCCTTGAAGACAATAATGCATACACCAGAGATTTCTATAATGACATGATGTCTATCAAAGAGGAATTAAATCCAGATTACTTCGATATTGATATGAGCATGTTTTCTACCGTACCCTGTATCGCCTATGCTGATGACAAGTATCTTGTAAGTGATGAAAGGGAATATCAGGAAATGCAGTTATTGGAAGTTTCCAGCAGCGGTGGCCGTTATCCAAGACTTATATCGGTCAGTAATGCGGATTATACAGATCTTCATTATTTTGGCAGCAGCATCAAAAAGGGAAGAACATTCAATGCTGAAGATATCTATTCTGTCATTGTACCTGAAAATCTTTACCTGTCTGATGGAGATAGTAAGTACTCTGTAAATATCGGGGATTATCTGACCATTAATTTTTTTAATGCCGGTACAGATGAAAGGGAAACTCTTGCTGAATATTATCTTGAAGTAGTGGGCATAGTTTCTGACAGTAAGCAGATTGCCAGGGATTCATATAATATTCACAA
>DBOW01000111.1:0-1554 GCA_002299675.1 Solobacterium sp. UBA636 | reverse complement strand
ACACTAATTATTCCGGAAGCACTGTTTAAGATAATAACTGATGATATTTATCCACTTGTTAAGGATAGCCTGTATCGTTTTGGATACTATGATTCGATTACTTTCTATCCGGTTTATATGACTTTAAACAACCTGGAAGATATATTCAGGCTTAATGAAATGATTGATGGATTTAATACATACAATAAAGACTATAGTTTCAGCACTGATGTCATGGACTTTGCCCTGGCCTATGGCGAGATAAAAAGTATTGTGGCCAATCTAAACAGTCTATTCTATGTAAGCCTGATTGTTAATATTATGATTATGTTTTTTATCTTTAAACAGGATATTGAAAACAGAAAACAGGAAATAGGTATATTAATGGCTCTGGGTTTAAACGGAAGAATGATTTCGGTTCAGTTTTATCTGGAGTATCTGTTTATCTGTCTGTTATCTTTTGTTGTGTCTTTGCCTATAAGCAATGTTCTGATTAACAGGATGAGTACTGTTTTTGGCTTTGAGTTTAAATTGATGGCGATGGATTATTTTTTGCTGGGTTCAATTATCGTTTTGGTATTTACTGCATCGGCGTTAATATCCTTCATAAGTATTAATAAGTTTTCTGTAAAGGAGATTCTGAATAATGAATAATATACTGGAAGTAAAAAATCTGAGCTTTTCTTATATGGATAATGCTGGAAGAAACAGAATAATACTGGATGATGTATCTCTTGGTTTTGAAGAAGGAAAGTTCTACTCAATACTTGGAGATTCTGGTTCTGGCAAGACGACATTTCTGTCACTTCTGGCGGGGCTGGAATATCCAGATTCAGGGAAGATTTTATATAAAGGCTATGATATTAAAGATATTGGCTACAGCGAATTTCGAAAGAAATATATGTCTATTGTTTTTCAGGACTACAATCTTATTAAATACCTGACCGTCTATGACAATATTGTGACAGCTATGAAAATAGCGGACAGAAAAGTACACAGAGAGGAAGTACTTGGTTTTCTGAAAATACTGGGTATCGATGAAGAAATGGCCTTTAAAAAAGTTACCAGATTATCAGGTGGTGAGCAGCAAAGAGTTGCCATAGCCCGTGCTGTAGCGGTAAATTCCAGTTTAATTCTGGCAGATGAGCCAACTGGCAATCTCGACCACAGTACTTCAATCGAGATATTTGGCCTGTTTAAGCGACTGGCAGGTGAATATAACAGAACAGTAATCATGGTTACTCACAATGAGAAGCTGGCTATGATGTGTGATAAGGTTCTCTATATGGACCAGAATATAAGGAAACTTGTTAATTATGAATGTAGTTAAATCGCTTACTGGACATCGTAAGGATACTTTTACACTGTTTATTATCTATGTTGTTTCGATAGTTACGGTATTTGTTTTTATTTCTTTCTTTAATTCGTCATATGAAACGGTGAAGAGTATTAATGAAACAGTGAATGTGGATATATATCTTAAAAACGATGTTAACAATTCATACAGCTCACAGTTTGTAGAAACCTGTGATGACATACTGGAAACCATTGAATGTAAGGGTGGCATGAATATAA
>DBOW01000090.1:7743-19024 GCA_002299675.1 Solobacterium sp. UBA636 | reverse complement strand
TTGGCCATGCAGACACCAATCTTACCAGTACCCATGATACCGGCAACTTTATTGTGCAGATCCAAGCCTAAAAGGCCAGACAGATCGAAGTTGTTTTCTCTAATCTTGTTGTAAGCCTTATTCAAACGACGGTTAGCTTCCTGTAAAGTAGCCATTGCGTGTTCTGCAACTGCGTATGGAGAATAGGCAGGTACTCTAAGTACTGTAATACCACATTCCTTGCAGGCATTTAAATCAACGTTGTTGAAACCGGCACAGCGTAACAGAATCAGCTTAATGCCATAGCCATGAAGTCTTTCAACAATATCCTTGCCACATTCATCATTAACGAAAATACATACTGCATCAAAACCTTCAGCCAGTGATACAGATTCAAGTGTCAGTCTTGACTTCAGGAACTTGATATTTACGTTGTAAGTACCCTCACCCTTATCCTTGGCCAGTTCTTCGAAGAATGTACGGTCATAACTCTTTGTACCGAAGAAAACGATATTCAGCTGATCAGGTTTATCATCTCTGTTGAACTTAGTATCAAGCAGATGTCTGATTTTTGCCTCAGTCTTTACTTCATCCTCACCATCAATCACGAATTCAACTTCATCACCCTTATTTGCACCTAAAGCCAGAATTGACAGAACATTGTTTCCTTCAGCTTTCTTGCCATTGCATAACAAAGTTACTGAGCTCTTATAGTTAACGCAGGAATTAGCCAGCAGGGCTGCAGGTCTTGCGTGAATACCATCAGGACTCTCAACAACATACTTTAGTTTAATCATGTAAAAATACTCTCCTTGTTCATTTTTATTATAAAACAAGCTTGTTATTAATTTAACTAATTATTATCTAATTTCCTTAATTAATCGCTCATAATCTCTCATATGCAGATTCAAAACTTCATGAAAGCGCTTAGAATGATTGGGTATGACCAGATGAAGCAGTTCATGCCATAACACCGCCTCAATATGTTCATCATCAAAATGAATCAGACGGTCACTGAGTCTTATTTCATTGCGGTTACAGTAACACACTCCCCACTTGGAAGTAAGATGACTGATATGATATTCAGGTGTCTGATTATAACCATAATCTCTTAGAATTCCAAGATACTTATCCTGTCTTTCTTCAACCACCCTCATTATTTCCTTTTTGCCGCATTCATATAGAGCTTTTTCATAATTGTTGTTTCGACAGTAAATAATAAGTTCATCTTTCAGAACTCTTACAGCTCTGTTGCCTTCTTTTACAGTCAGTCTGTATTTCTTTCCCCTGTAGTATATAAACTCACCAATATAAACCTTTGAATCATTTATCTGTTTATTAATGGTTTCAATTATCCAGTCTCTTTTATCATCAATAACTTTCTTAAGATAAGAATCAGAAACAAAATATGGACAGCTCACATGAGCTACGCCTTCTTTAATTGATATACGGATAGCTTTAACCTTTTTTCTTTCAACTACTATTTGATATTTCATAAAATTATTATAGAAGATATTGCTTTTTAGGAAAAGAATATTATATAATTGCAAGGCATGGCGGTCGTGGTGAAGTTGGTTAACACACTAGATTGTGGCTCTAGCATTCCGCGAGTTCGAGTCTCGTCGATCGCCCCAGACTAAAACACCCTCAGGGGTGTTTTTTTACATTTATTTTACTTTCAGGCACCTTCTGATTTTACAGTAGTTGGATAAATTAAAGATGTAAAAGGAAGTGATAGCATGTGTGAAATGATCTGGAAAAACCTTGAAGAAAAAAATATGAAGCTTAAAGAAAGACAGAACATCTTTATTGCGATAACGGTATTAATGATTTCTCTGGCCGTTTTCGCTTTGAGTCTTCTATTTTCAATGATGATCAGTTTCAATTTTAAATATGTGCTGGTAAGTACCGGCTATGGAATTCTGTTATCTTTTGTCTACGCTTCAGTCTGGCTCTATAATCGAAAGTAAAATAATTTACACAGATTTTACATAAGTATACATTTGGCTTTACATTGATATCCTAATATTTACATGAAGAGGTAAATATATGGATATTTTTTCTGCATTAAACTTAGTAGGCGGTCTGGCCCTTTTCCTGTATGGAATGTCTCTTATGGGCGACAACCTGGAGAAAATGGCTGGCGGAAAGCTCGAAAAAATTCTTGAAAAACTGACATCCAGAAAATTTATGGCTGTGCTTCTGGGTGTTGTGGTAACTGCCATCATTCAGTCAAGTTCTGCCACAACCGTAATGGTTGTCGGCTTTGTCAATTCTGGTATCATGGCCCTGAAACAGGCGATTGGTGTCATAATGGGTGCCAATATTGGTACAACAATCACTTCCTGGATTCTTTCTCTAACCGGTATCCAGGGCGATTCCCTGCTGGTTAAGCTGTTAAAACCAGCCAACTTCTCCCCTGTCTTTGCGGTTCTGGGAATTATTATGATCATGTCTGGCAAAGACGACAAAAAGAAAGATATCGGCAATATCTTCCTGGGCTTTTCGATACTGATGTTTGGCATGACCTCCATGTCGGATGCAGTAAGCGGTCTAAGCGAGAACGAAACCTTCGTTTCTATTCTCACCCTGTTTCATAACCCGCTATTAGGTATGGCGGCCGGAGCTCTGGTTACCGCTATAATTCAGTCAAGCTCGGCATCTGTCGGCATACTTCAGGCCCTGTGTCTTACTGGATCAATCAACTACGCCATTGCCCTTCCAATTATTATGGGACAGAATATCGGTACCTGCATTACATCTTTGCTTTCATCTATCGGTGCCAGCAAAAATGCTAAAAGAGCGGCTTTAATTCATCTTTATTTCAACATGATTGGTACCATCCTTTTTATGGCTGTGTTCTATGGAGTTAACAGCTTTGTTCATTTTGCCTTTTTAAATGATGCCTGCACACCACTTGGTATTGCGGTAATCCATTCATTGTTTAATATTGTAACCGTGATTGTTCTTTATCCATTCGATAAAGTCCTGCTCAAACTGGCCGAACTTACCATCAAAGATAAAGGCGAAGAAAAGAAAGAAAACTTCGAATATACTCTTGATGAAAGACTATTGGACACTCCAGCCTTTGCTATGGAAAGATGCCGTACAATCACCTCATCAATGGCCCTTAAAACCGGTGAAATAATCGGCATGTCCTTAAAACAGATAGAAAATTATTCAAATGAACGCTACGAACAGATAAAGAAGATGGAAGATGAAATAGACAAATACGAAGACTATATATCGGCTTTCCTTGTTAAACTCTCTTCCAAAAATATTTCAAACAATGATTCTAAGACAATGTCAATCATTCTGCATTCCATCAATGATTTTGAAAGAATGTCTGATCACGCCTTCAATATCAATAGAATAATGAAAGACATGTCCAAAAAGAAGCTCGTTTTCTCTGACTATGCAAAAAAAGATCTTAAAGTTATGTGCAGTGCTCTGACCGATATAACCACAAGAACCGTAAACATCTTTATCAGAGAAGATGAAAGTGCTGCCAGAACTATCGAACCGCTGGAAGAAATAATCGACAAACTGAACAAAGAAGCCAAACAAAAACATATAATAAGACTAAGAGAAGGAAAATGCACTATAGAGCTTGGCCTTCTTCTGGAAGATCTGATTACCAACATTGAAAGAATCTCTGACCATTGTTCAAATGTGGGTATTGCGATTATCGAAATCAGAACTGATGACTATGGCGCACATGAATATATTAAACACTTAAACAAAGAAGAAGGCTCGTTCTTCCATGAAGAATATCTGGCCTTAGAAAAGGAGTACCAGCTGGAAAAATAATATGGCTCTAATATATATAGTAGAAGATGATGAAAACATCCTGGAAATTGAAGAGATAGCTTTAAGAAATGCCAACTATCAGGTATCTGGCTTTTCCAGTGCCAGAGATATGTATGAGAAACTTTCAAAAATAAAACCAGATCTCTTTCTTCTTGACATCATGCTGCCGGATGAAGACGGCAATCAGATTTTAAGAAATCTCCGCAAAAATCCGGAAACCGCCAGAATACCGGCCATCATGGTAACTGCCAAATCAAGTGAAATAGATCTCATTAAGGCCTTCGATGAAGGAAGTGATGACTATATAAAGAAGCCCTTCTCCATTATGGAACTTACTTCCCGAGTCAAAGCGGTACTGAGACGTACAAACAAAAATGAGGATGAACACATTGTCATTAATTATAAAGATCTTAATTTAAACGATGAAAAAAGGAAGGTATCCATTTCTGGAGAAAATATTGATCTGACCTATAAAGAATATGAACTCTTAAGATATTTACTGGTAAACAAAGGTATTGTCTTAAGCCGTGAAAAAATAATGGATTATGTTTGGGGAACTGACTTCATGGGTGAGTCCAGAACCCTGGATATGCATATAAAAACCCTCAGAAAAAAACTGGGTGAATATGGCGATATAATCAGGACCATCAGAAATGTTGGCTATATAGTTGAATGAAAAACAAAATAAACAGCCGTCTTATTGGCTTATCTGTCTTTTCCATCATTATCACCGCCCTGCTTCTTACAATTGTGTACTATACCAATTTCCGTCAGCAGGTAGAAAAAGATTTGAGTCTTACCGCCCATGTGCTGGCCTCAAATGATTTTGTTAATGATGAAATTGATCTCTCCTTTGTCAAAAACGAAATACGTGTAACCTGGATTGACACAGACGGCAGTGTAATTTACGACAATGACGTAGATAACGCAGCTTTAGACAACCACCTTAACCGTCAGGAAGTGTCCGATGCCTTCAAATATGGCGAGGGAAAATGTATCAGAACCTCAGATACCCTTAATCTTTCAACCTACTATTTTGCCCTGAAACTAAGTGATGGCACAGTACTGAGAGTTGCCAAAGATGCTCAGAGTATTACGGCGATTTTTCTCCATACTGTACCCTATACACTAATAATAATGATAGTCGTAGCCTTTGCCTGTCTGTTAATATCCAATCTTCTGACAAGACAGCTGGTCAGACCGATAAATGATCTGGCTGATAATCTGGACTCTCCAAATCTTTCAGTTCCCTACAAAGAACTTGTTCCAATTACCGATAAAATCCGTAAGCAGCATGCCGATATTCTATCGGCATCGCAGATGCGTCAGGAATTTACCGCCAATGTCTCACACGAACTGAAAACCCCCTTAACTTCCATACTGGGCTATACCGAACTGCTGGAGAGTGATGTAACAGATGATTCCAAGAAAAAACATTTCATTGCCGAAATCAAAAACAACGTCGACCGTCTCCTTAATCTGATTAACGACATCATGAAAGTATCTCAGCTTTCATCCAGTGATATGAATTATGAATTTACAGAACTTGATCTTTATGAAACAGTTTCCTGTCAGCTGAAAAACTTTGAAATAGAAGCCAGAAAGAAAAACATAAAGCTTATCTTCGAAGGAAATAGAGAAATAATCAGAGCCAATAAAGTACTTATTGAAGAACTTGCTGATAACCTTATACAGAATGCGATACGCTATGGAAATGAAAATGGCTATGTCAAAGTAACTGTCAATGAAATAAACAGCAAGGTATGTTTAAGTGTTGAGGATAATGGCATAGGTATACCTTTATCTGAACAGGAAAGAATATTCGAAAGATTCTACAGAGTAGATAAAAGCCGTTCCAAAAAGATGGGTGGTACAGGTCTTGGACTGGCGATAGTCAAACATATTGTGCAGATACATGGAGCTGCAGTAAATCTTAAATCAACGCCAGGTATTGGTACAAAAATAGAGGTTATTTTCTAAAAAACCTCTATTTTTAAGTTTATGCAACCGATATGTTACAAAATGATAGCCATAATAGGTGGATGCAACCGGGTTATAATGAAATAATACAGCCGTGAGGTGAACAAAATGCAGTTTTATGAAAAACTATCTAAACTAAGAAAAGCCAACAACCTGTCACAGGAACAGCTGGCTGAAAAACTTAATGTAACAAGACAGGCCGTATCAAAATGGGAATCGGGTGAATCCTATCCCGATATGGCAAAGATTATTCAGCTATGTAAAATACTCAACTGTTCATTAAATGAATTGATGGACGATGGAGTAATGGGTGAAATAGAACCTAATGAAAAAGAAAACGAAAAAGAAGAAAAAAAGAACTATTTAAGTGATTTCCTGGACTATGTAACCAAAACCTATAATATGTTTATTCATATGTCCTTTAAATCAAAAATTGTGCTTCTGCTGGAAATGTGCTTTATAGCCCTTGTCCTTTTGGGTATTGGTGCTCTCTTCTATGTAGGCATAACTGTACTGATAGATCTCTTTGTATCCATCCTTCCCAGTGTCATTGGCTACCCACTACGCCGTATCCTTGAAGCGATATCTATGGGGCTGCTTCTGGTTCTAGGAGTAATCGTCTTTCTTCACTTATTTAAGATCAGATATCTTGACTACTATGTCACAATTACCGATAACAACGTAGTCACACAGAAAGTAGAAGAACCCATTAAAGAGAATAAACAGGAATCTGAACTGACAGTAAATAAGAATCCAAAAATCATTATCAGAGACCCCGCTCATTCATCAAGCCGTTTCTTTTCCGGTCTGGCCAACATAATGATTTTCTTAATCAAATGTGGTGTCGTTATTGTTGTACTTCCAGTAATCATTATGTTTGTACTTGGTGTAGCTGCCGCCGTTTTCTGTCTTGTTCAGGGCGGTCAGGTCTTTTACTGGATTGCCCTTTGCATACTTGGTGTGCTGCTATTAACTTACATCATTATTCATTATGCCTATAATTTCTTATTTAAGCAGAAACAGCCATACAGAATATTTCTTTGTATTCTAATTGGTGGTTTATTAATCACGGGAACAGGCGGTGGCTTTACAGCTGCATCAATACTTAATCTTAAACAGGATTATAGTCCAATCGAGAATACGGTTTATACTCAGACACTGCAGCTTGATGATGACGAAAAGCTTGATCTGGAATATGGAAAGGTTTCTGTTACCATCGATGAAAATGTAAAAGGTATTGAGGTAGAGATTGAACATCCCGTAAACACCAGAGTCTATAAGCACTGGTATTATGAAGGTGAAAACATCATCTACTCCTATCATGTCTGGCAGGATGATATAAGCACTGTCAAAATGGCAATCGACGATCTAAAAAATGGTCAGTTCAAATCTGAATATTACAGCTATGATGGACTGGATATCTCAATCAAATGTTCTAAGGAAACTTATGATACAAAAATCATAAACAATAATGCTCATATCGAAACAAATATAGAAACAGCCGAATAAAAAACAGCACTACTGCTGTTTTTTATCTTCCATTCAGTCTTTTAAATATTGGCTCGGAACCATAGGTCAGATAGATAGAACCAATCTTGGCCAGTCCCCCTGACATATTGCCCTGTAAAGCTGTATCATTTCCCAGATATACCGCATAATGCTGCATGCCCCAGCCACCATTTACATAATAAATAATGTCACCTGGCTGAGCCTCGGAATAGCTTATATCATAAGTATCATAGATATTGTAGCCACTTCCCAGATAGGCGTTTATGAAGTTCTGGGCTATAGTAGTACACCAGCCGCTGAGTCCCACAAAACACTGAGCGATAGACATCGCATCGCCACCGCTGTTTGCGATACAGACGCTGTCTGCATTTGAGGAATAAGTCTGGGTATTCTTCTTTTTAATATAGGCTGCATAGTCTTCTTCGCTTAATACATTCACTTCCATTTCAAGACACAGTGTCTGACCGGAAAGAGTTGCGGCGAGAAATTTAACCAGATGTTCTCCTTCTTCTTCTATATCTTCATCTTCAATCGAGATGATTCTTGCCTTTGTATCAAGTTCCAGATATTCTTCATAGTTGATTTCTTCACCAGCTTTAACGGTAATAGAATCAGTACTTAAAGTAACAAGTGGTTCCTGCTGTCTTTTTTCAACTAATATATCATCCGCAATGATAGTATTTGTACTAAAGACAAATAGGACCATAAATAAACATATTAATTTTTTCATACCTATCTATTTTACCGATTTAAAACAATTATTACAAATCTGTAAGCGCTATCTAAGCCATTCATAGGCATTTCTTGGTGTTTTGTCCTTCATGTAAACGATTCCAGTTCTGATAAAGCCATTTTTAATTAAACAGCTGTTCATAGCTGTATTCAGTTCATGAGTGTCTACTTTGATGTGGCTATAGATATTTTTGAGATAACAGAAGATGAATGTTGCCAGACCCTGATGTTTATATTCATCAGCTATGCAGAGCCTGTGTACAGCTATATACGGTTCATCACTCAGCCACTTTCCATTCTCGATATAGTCATAACATTCATCGGGATAAATCAGGGCAAAGATGCCAGTTACTTTATCCTCATCTTTTAAAACATAAAGTCTGTTTAATTCAATATCTTCCTTAAAAGTATGCTCATCCGGATAGCCATTCTGCCATTGAGGAATTCCATTATTCCTTAAATAGGCTTTCTGGCTGTCTACAAGCTCGATAATGCTTTCCAGGTCATTTATATCAGCCTTAGCTACAATCATTCTTATTCTTCTTTCTAATGCCCTTAAAAGAGGTGGAAATCTTCTTAACACCATGTGGATAGCTGAAAGCCACCGTCATAATGCCATTGATATTACTTACGACAACACCCTCTCCAAACATTGTATGGATAACGCTGTCACCCTTACGGTAGACTGGAGCATTTGTTCTATTAAGCGATGCTGATGATTTAACATTTTCCGTAAATATTGAATTATTGGTCTTCTTGACTGGAATATCAAAAATACCTGTTCTTTGATTTTCGTTTAAATGATCAATATATTTGCCATCTACTTCCTTAATAAAACGCGAAGCAGACTTATTATCACTCAGCACATAAGAGAAAGACGAACTCTCCAGAAGATAAAGCTCCTTCTTGGCTCTGGTATAGGCAACATAAGCCAGTCTTCTTTCCTCCTCCAGTCCTTTTGGATCTTCCTGTACACTTCTCTGACTTGGAAAAATACCTTCAGACATGCCAATCACAAATACTGTTTCAAACTCCAGACCCTTGGCCGCATGAATAGTCATCAGTTTTAAAGCCTCACCCTGCTGCTCATTAGCTCTGTCGGTATATAGAGAAATCATTGAAAGATAATCAGCCAGTGAAGAACCAGGATAATTGTTCTGATATTCAATAATATCATCAATCAGAGACTTAATATTCTCGAGTCTCTCATGTTCCTTTTCCTCCTCAAGCATCATTCTGTATCCCGAATCGTCAAGCACCGCTTCCAGCAGCTTTTCAAGTTCTTCTGGCTTTTCAGAGTTGTAGCATCTCCAGTTCTCTATCATCTTGACAAAACTGTCCATAGTATTCTGATTCTTGGCATAAAGACCCTGTTTTACAGCATCATACATTGTCATATGATTCTTCTGGGCTATTTCATAGATAGAATCAATACTTTTCTGACCAATTCCTCTTTTTGGCGTATTGATAATTCTCTGAAAAGCCAGATCATCACCGGTCACAATCATTCTCAGATATGAAAGAATATCTTTTACTTCCATTCTTTCATAGAACCTTAAACCACCATAAATTACATACGGAAGTCTGGATTCAATTAGAATTTTTTCCATATCTCTGGAAAGATAGTTAGAACGATAAAGAACCGCCATTTCATTAATGTCTTTTCCCTCTTTAAGTCTTTTCTTAACTTCATCCACAACAAATATACATTCATCGGCTTCGCTTAAAAATGACTTATGCTTTATTTTTTCACCATCACCATTGCGTGAGAAAAGATCCTTTTCCAGTCTGGCCTTATTATTCTTGATCAAAGAGTTTGCACCAGAAAGAATATTATTGGTTGAACGATAGTTCTGATTAAGAATAATAGTTTTAGTATCCTTAAAATCCCTGTCAAAATTCACAATAATATTTACATCAGCACCTCTCCAGGTATAAATCGTCTGATCAGGATCACCAACCACATAGACATTGTCATAATAGCTTGAAAGCTGTTTAATCAGCAGATACTGCTCCTTATCAATGTCCTGGAACTCATCCACATGAATATACTTAAACTTCCTTGCCCATCTTTCCTTAATATCTGGATACATAGAAAATATACGGGTTGTAAAAAGAATCAGATCATCAAAATCAAGACCATAAATCTGCTTAAGCCTGTTTACATAATACTCATATACTCTGGCCTTAACTTCCAGATTGGGATTGCCATAGGCCATACCCATGGCCTTTTCTGGAGATATATGCTCATACTTATTGTTGGCAATATAATCCAGCGCACTGCCATAAGATAAATCCTTCTTATCAATATTAAACTGCTTATAGGCTTCCTTTAAAACTGTTTTCTGATCATCCTGATCAACTACCGTAAAATTCTTTGGATATCCAAGAACCTCTATCTCCTGAGATAAAATTCGCATACATAAAGAATGAATAGTCGAAATAAAACAGCCTGTGCCCTTATCCCCCAGCATCTGATTAATACGGCTTTTCATCTCATTGGCAGCCTTGTTGGTAAAAGTAATTGCCAGAATATTGTAGGGAGCCACCCCGAGTTCCTCTATCTCATAGACAATACGCATAGTAAGAACTCTGGTTTTGCCAGAGCCTGCTCCAGCTATAATTCTTAGATGCTTCGCATCCGAAATCACAGCTTCCTGCTGTGCATCATTTAATTCGCTAAATTTGACCATGCACTTATTGTACCATCTGTTATAATTTAAAAGATGATTAAAACAGATAACTTTAAAGATTACAGACTGATTGATGCCGGAGATAAAGCCAAGCTGGAAAGCTGGAACGGCATCATTTTAGACCGGCCAGACCCAATGGCTCTATGGCCAAAACAGAAAACAGCTGAATGGAAAAAAGCCAAAGCTGTCTACCATCGCTCCAGCAAAGGTGGCGGAAACTGGGAGTTTAAACAGAAACTGCCAGAATTCTGGACCATCAGCTATCGCGACCTGAAATTTAAGGTAAGTCCCACCGGTTTTAAACATACCGGCCTTTTCCCTGAACAGGCTGCCAACTGGGATTTTATCTATGAATCGCTGAAAGGAAAAAACGCAAAAGTATTAAATCTTTTCGCCTATACTGGCGCAGCCTCAATGGTGGCTTTAAGCGCTGGAGCCGAAGTAGTGCATGTTGATGCGTCCAAATCCATTAACGAATGGGCCAAGGAAAACAGAGACCTGAATAAATTTCAGGACAGAAAAATCCGCTTCATCGTCGATGACTGCCTCAAATTCATGCAGAGAGAAAAAAGAAGAGG
>DBOW01000090.1:4024-7643 GCA_002299675.1 Solobacterium sp. UBA636 | reverse complement strand
CCGCAATCGATATCCTCAGTGATAAACCTGTATTCCTGATTATCAACACCTACACCACCGGTTATTCAGCCAGTGTAATTAAACAGGTACTTGGGGCCAATCTTGAAAAAACAGCCTATAAATTTGATATAGTATCCGATGAAATAGGCATCCATATTGAAGACAGTGATTATGACCTTCCATGTGGCTTCACAACCAGAGGTATCTTCCATGACTGACCTAAAAGTATATTATGAAGACAACCACCTGCTGGTAGTAGAAAAACCAGAAAATATGCCAACATGTGAAGACGAATCAAAAGATTATGATTTATTATCCTTATGCAAAGACTATCTCAAAGAAAAATACAATAAACCCGGCAATGTCTTTCTGGGACTGGTGCACAGACTTGACAGACCGGTAGGCGGTATTATGGTCTTTGCCAAAACATCCAAGGCAGCCTCAAGACTCTCGAAAGCCATAAACGAAAAAAAGTTCCGCAAAGAATATCTGGCAGTGGTAGAAGACAATGGCTTAAAAGACAGAGATATTCTCCTGGACAATCTTCTTAAAGACGAAAAAACCAATACCGTAAAAGTAGACAGAAGAGGAAAACAGGCTGAACTGGCCTATGAAACAGTCAAAAGAAAAGACAATCTGGCCCTGGTTCATATCTACCTTAAAACCGGCAGATCTCATCAGATAAGAGTACAGTTCTCATCAAGAAACCACGCTCTGTGGGGAGATCAGCGCTATAACTCAAACGCTAAAAAAGGGCAGCAGATTGCCCTTCACTCTTACAGACTGTCTTTCCCTCATCCGGTCACTAAGGAAATACTGACCTTTACTTCAGAAATAGACAGGTATCCATTCAATATTTAAAAAAATCAGATTTCTCTGATTTTTTTAGTTGTTTGCCTTTAACGCAATACATTCATCGCCTAAAAATGTAATATAGCCAAAATTAAGCTTATCAGTATCCAGATCTGAGAAAGCTCCCATAAACAGATTATCCTTAATATATACCGCTGCGGGATATTCCACCTTAAGATCATTCAAAGTTTTAGGAAGATATCCCCTGGAAGAACTTACATCCCCCTTTAACTTAACAGTCTGTTTATCATATTCCTCGGAAGTATTCATATCATCATTATCACAGAGAATACTTAAAACCTTAACATCAGGATGCTCATCAATATATCTGTTTATTATTCCTATATCATTTTCCAGATTAAAAATACTAAGATAGAATACCGTTACATCTGAATTAATATAGTCATTAAAAGACTTAACAGAATAAACACCAGCTTCAGCCTCGTACAGATCATTAAAGTCAACAGGTTTTGACATAATGCGCAAAGTCAGATTCTTTGAATTATTCAACTGTTCAATCCTGTTTCTGCTTAGATCAGACAGCTCATTATAAAGAGTATCGCTGTCACGATATACCTCAAAAACATTTATTCCTTCATCAGTAAGCAGGTTTTCTTTCATAAAACCAAACGCATGGTAATACAGCCTGTCCATTCTGGCAAGATCTATATCCCCATGACAGATATAGGTACACTTTCCATCTTCAAAAAAGAAGAAAGTAGGATAATATTCCGGATCAAAAGACATGAAATAAGAACTCAGTTCCTCATTATAAGGTATAAGCGTCATCTTTGAAGGATAATCATTTTCCCCATAAAACTCAGCTATCTGTTCATTATCCCCTTCATTGAAATACTGATAGAAAGAAATATCTGAATAATTCTCAGCCAGTATTTCATTATTGGCTATCTGGTTTTTACAGTGCGGACACCAGTAGGCTACTACCTCAATAACAGTTTTGCCGCTGCCGTTAAAACTTATTTCATTTCCATCAATATCAGTTACAGTAATGTCGCTTAAATCCCTGCCGATGCCTTTCAATACATAGTCAGGTATCTCTTTGTTGTCATTAATAAGCTTAAATTCCTTTTTCAGGTCTTCGCTTAAGTAAGAATAAATATTTCCCTCACTGATGCTCTCCATATATAAAACACTATTATCGCTAATAGTGTTATTTGAACATGCAGAAAGTAATAATGTGAATATAATCAGTAAAATCTTTCTCATTTAATAAGTTTATAAATATCTTCCTTTATAGCTTCCATATCGGATCTGCCCATTTCATAAAGCTTGACAAGTTCTTCCCTGTCTCCTCCAAGCCTTGATACCTTGGCATGACCGGTAGGATAGCGATAGATAGCCTTTTTATCGTTACAAAGTTTGCCTATAATATCCAGCTGTTTATAATAGTTATCAGATCTGACTGAGTAATCCTTTGCCAATTCAGGACATTTAGGATATACCAGTTTCATTAAAGCTACTATTAGTTTATTGGTCTTTTTTCTTACATAATCCTTAGGCTTGGTAGTTATGATCAGATAGCCATCATAGCCATCTCTTTCAGCTTCTTCAATTGGGATCATATCAGTAATACCGCCATCCAGATATTCATGGCCATTCTTCTTTACCCTGTGCTGCAGAATAGGCAATGAACAGGCCGCAATGATCAGATCATCATCCAGCTCCTGTACAGGGATATAGATGGTCTTGCCGACATTAAGATCATATATGCCAACTTTGGCATTTACATTTTCATCAAAGTTTTCAACGTTATAGCCTATTTCCTTCTTTAAATCCTTAATAAGATGTTTGACTGCCAGTGCTGAGCCTTCTTTTAAAACCCCCTGTACACCCAGATATTTCTTAGAACAGAAATAATCAATAGTCATATTGAAGAGCCAGTCTTTTCTCTTCTTTAAAAAGGCAGTCAGGTGAACAGCACCTGATGAAATGCCATAGGCTCCGTCAAATTCAATGCCTTCATCTATAAGCCAGGACAAACATCCGGCTGTATAAGCTCCTCGAAGGCCTCCCCCTTCCAGAACTAACGCAATTCTTTTTCTTTTTTCCATAATTACTCCGATATGTCTATTTTAATATAAATGAAAAAATATTCAACCTACAAAGTGGTATCATTTGTTTATGAAATAAGGAGCACATATGAAAAAAAGAAAAATATATCTTAATGCACCAATAACTTTAGGTTTCTCATTAATCTGTATTATAGCCTTATTATTAAACATGGTAAGCTCTGGAAAAACCAACGTGCTGTTTTTCTCCACCTATGGATCATCCCTGTTAAGCCCAATGACCTATATAAGACTGTTAGGACATATCTTTGGACACGCCAATGTAGATCATCTGGTATCAAATCTGCTGTATATACTGCTGCTTGGACCAATGCTGGAAGAAAAATATGGCAAAAGACTGATTATTGTAATACTCTCAACTGCCGCTGTAACCGGCATAGTTCATAATCTCCTGTCGCCCAATACCATGCTGCTGGGTGCTTCAGGTGTTGTCTTTGCCTTCATAATTCTGGCTTCTATTACCGGAAATGAAGAAGGCATTCCAGTAACCCTGATTATCGTAGCCCTGTTATGGATTGGATCTGAAATCTACACCGGTATTACTACAGCCGATTCAGTGTCACAGCTCACCCATATAGTCGGTGGTCTGACCGGTGGCATCATCGGCCTGGCTTTTAAGAAATAGCTTATTTTTTATAGTAACGATAATAATCTTCATCTTTTTCATCATCGATGAA
>DBOW01000090.1:3776-3945 GCA_002299675.1 Solobacterium sp. UBA636 | reverse complement strand
TCTTCTTTTTTCATTTTCACACTGCTTCCATTAAACTTATTAACCACATAGCCATTAGAAAGATAAAAAAGATTACGTCCATCACTGGTGATAACCGCCTTATCCTTAAGATACATCAGTGTTTCTTCAAAAGAATCTATTTTTTCCATAATACTCCTTACAATAGTGG
>DBOW01000090.1:0-3695 GCA_002299675.1 Solobacterium sp. UBA636 | reverse complement strand
TGAGAAAGCTCAAGAGCTTTCAGGAAATTATCTTTCACATCCAGAAGTACATCATCATTATGAATCAGAAAACCGCACTCATAATGCAGATAGTAGGACCTGAAATCCATATTGACAGTACCAACAAGGCCAATACTGTCATCGCAGACAAAATCCTTGGCATGCACAAAACCAGGCGTATATTCATAAATGCGGACCCCGTTGCTTACAAGCTTAGAATAATGTGATCTGGTAACCATAAATACCGACTTCTTGTCGGGGATATAGGGAACCAGAATTCTGACATCTACGTTTGACTTGGCGGCATTGATCAGGGCATTCTCCAGCTCTTCATCTATAACCAGATAGGGTGTGCACATATAAATATAATCTTTTGCGCTGTTAATCATATTCAGATGAATATTCTTGCAGGTATTCATATTATCAGTAGGTGAATCCACAAAAGGAAGTACAACATTGTCCTTTTTTTCAAATTCATGTTCAATCAGAAAATCCTTATAATCAAGTTTGTTCTTGGAACAGAAATTATAGAACTGAATAAAAGAAAGCGTAAAGTTTCTTACACATTCACCCTCTACCCTGATACCAGAATCCTTCCAGCAGCCAAATCTGACCTCAGCATTAATATATTCATCACCAATATTGACTCCACCCGAATAAGCTATCTTATTATCGATTACAACTATTTTTCTGTGGTCTCTGTGATTTGTCATAGACAGCAGCAGCAAAGAAATCTTAACCGGTCCAAAAACAGCTACATTGATGCCCAGAGAATTCAGACGTCTGTTTAAGCCATCAGGCAAAGCTTCCAGAGAGCCGCCATCATCATACATCAGATAGACCTTAACTCCCTGTTTTACTTTTTCACTGAGTTTTTCAACCAGTCTGTCAAGCATCTCTCCGTTTTTGACAATAAAGTATTCCAGAAAAATGAAGTGTTCTGCCCTGTCAATATCCTTTAAAAGTTCCGCAAAGTATTCTTCACCAATAGAAAAATACTTAAGAGCGGAATTAAGATAATATGGGTAGCCACATTCCGAGGTAGAAATATACTGTTTCAGAATATCCCGGTCTTTTATTTTCTGATTTACATTTTCATCTTGAACAAGAAGTCCCTGTTCCTTCATATACTCATTTGTAAGCTCATGAGGTATCTTCTTGTCCGCAAAAATAAGATACATAAAAACACCAAGAACCTGAAATATGGCTACCAGAAGTATCCAGGCCAGTTTATAGCGGGGATGTTTATCACTGTTTAAAATATAGATAATAAAATACATATCGATTACTACCGACAGAAATCTGAACGTTGTAGTAATCCACTTATACTGGCCAAAAGAAGACAGGAACATGGTTGTAACAATTATGAAAGCCAGCTCCAGAATAAAGAGCGTCAGTATGAAATAAAACCTTGATTTAAAAAAACTCTTAACTACATGTTTCTTATGCTTCATAGATTAATTTTATAGCGAAATATACACTTAAAACGCTCACCCTTGCCATAAAGCTCATGGTCGTGAGGAACCTCCACAACCTCCAGAAGCTCACCTCCCAGTTTTTCCAGCGTTTTATAGGAAGCAACATTTTCCGGGTCGCAGGTAATAAACAGTTCATCCATTTTATATTCTTCTTTAGCTATCTTAAAAAGAAGTTCACAGGCATCATAGGCATAATGATGACCTCTGAATTTTTTGATGATTCCATAGCCAACATGACCATAATAATACATGTCTTCATTCATTGTTAAACGAAGATCGATGCTGCCGATAATTTTTCCTCTTCCATGAAGATAAATATCATAATACACTGTCGCTACTCCATCAAAGGCTTCCTTTTCAGATACACTGTACCTTTGCCTTAAATCAATTCTTTCGCCTTCATATAATTTATCTTCATGTTCAAAAAGCATAGCTTCAAAAAAATTTTTCATTTAAAGCGAATATTTACCCTCTTTTATACTTAAATGACGACTATAGAATTCCTTTACAGCAGAATAGAGATATTCGACATCTCTGGCTCCTGCTGTCTCGTAGCTTGAATGCATTGCCAGACTTGCCAGACCCAGATCGATTGACAGTAAAGAAATATTGGAATTGGAAATATTGCCCAGTGTTGAGCCACCCCTTGAATCTGAACGGTTGGCAAAAAGCTGATACTTAATATTCTTCTCATCACACATCCTCTTAAACAGTGCCATACTCAAAGAATCTGATACATAGCTTTGTGAAGCATTAACCTTAATTACTACACCTTCATTAAGCAAAGGATGATTATTGGCATCATAAAGCTCCGGATGATTTGGATGTAATCCATGAGCGTTATCAATCGAAAGCATCATTCCCCTTCCGGTCAGTGAATAATAATCAATATCCAGACTCCTGCAGATTCTGATAAGAGAATTTAACAGAAAATCAGAGAAAGCACCCTGGCGGGTTAAAGATCCAACCTCTTCATTATCGAAACAGGCATAGACATTAATATTGTTTTCATTGAAATTATTAATGAAGCCCTCAAGCGAAACAAAACCACATTCAAGATTATCCAGGTGATGAGAGGAAATAAGTTCTTTGTCACTGCCCCAGTTTCTGGCTTCCATCAAAGGATAAAGATACAGATCAAAAGAAAGTACATCTTCTTTATCAACACCAAGCTTAGCTGCAAGATACTGTTCCAGACAGAAATCTTTATTTAGACCAGCAAGCGGCAGCAGATCAATCTGCGGATTAGGCTCACTTTTTTTATCAGTACCCCTTGTAAGATGTGGAGCTACACTTGGTATAAGACAGAACATCTCTTCAGAATCGAAGATATTCTCTTTTACATAGCCATTATCATTAGTACATACCCTGCCGGCAATACCCAGAGGAATATCAAACCAGGTATTCATCAGCATACCGCCATAAGGTTCAACATTCAGTTTCACGCCAGCTTCAGTTTTAATAAGCGCATTAGGTTTTAGCTTGAAGCCTGGGCAGTCACTGTGCGATGCACATAAATGTAAAGAAGGCTCATCCAGTTTTTCACCGATATTAAAAGCCAGAATACTTGAATTATTGCGGACAATATAATATCTGCCACCCTTTTCTACATTAAAACTCTCATATTCCTCAAGCTTAAGATAGCCGTTTTCTTTTAATCTGTTTTCAATATTCCTTGTACCATTAAATGCTGTTCTGGAATTATCCAGAAAGCTCATAAGTTCATTAATCATCTGTATTCCTCCAAGATTCGCCTAACACCTTCTTCTATCTGCCTGTAACAGCTTTCAAAATCTCTTGTATACCAGGGGTCAGATATATAGCCATTAAGCAATTCAATTTTATCATCATAATCCTCAACAATGTCCATTATTAATCGCATATTGGACTGATCCATCAGATAGATATGGTCATAATAATCGTAATCGGCCTTAACAAATTTCCTTGCCTTTCTTTTGTTGTAGGGTATATTATGTCTGTCCAGAATATCCCTGGCAGCATAATACATATCGTTGCCTGTTTCCTCAGAGCTTAAAGCCATAGAATTAATTTCAAATTTATCTTCAAGCCCCTCTTTTTTCACCCTGTCTTTCATAATGAATTCAGCCATCGGCGAACGGCAGATATTGCCATGACACAGAAATAATATTTTAATCATAAATAAGGCTCCTTAAATCTCATAGACATACACAGTTTATCACAAACTCTCTTATATTT
>DBOW01000028.1:1121-3082 GCA_002299675.1 Solobacterium sp. UBA636 | reverse complement strand
AATTACACTTTAAACACTCAGGAAAAGGTATATTTATTAGTTCATTTAAATAAGATTTTACATTAGGGGAAAAAATGAAAGAAAAAATAATGAAATCCTTAGAAAAGTTTTCTAAGGCTATGATTCAGCCATTAATGTATCTGTCAGTTGCAGGTATTGTACTGGCTGTTGGTGCTCTATTAACTAACAGTACCATCACAAATTTAGTTCCGTTTTTACAGGCAAAACCAATTCAGATTGTTGGCAAGCTGATGTATGAAACCATGATGATGATTATCAACAACCTTGGTGTGCTGTTTGTGATTGGTATTCCAGCTGCACTTGCCAAACGTGATAAACATCAGGCAGGTTTAATTGGTTTGATGTCCTACCTTATGTATTTAAAGACATCAAATATTCTGCTTACTGTTACTGAAACACTGGCACAGCCTAATGCCTTGATTGGTTTATATGGTACAGGCCAGGCTACAATCCTGGGTATTCAGGTTGTTGATATGTCAGTATTTGGCGGTATAGTATTAGGATGTCTGACTGGTTATGTCTTTAACAAGACTTGTACCAAGCAGTTTAAAGGCGCTCTTCAGGTATATTCAGGCGTGCGTTTCTCATTCCTGATTATGGTTCTTGTATCAATTGCTTTTGGCTTCTTTGGCAATTATGTATGGCCATTTGCGCAGCAAGGTATTTCAGCATTAACCACTTTCATCAAGAATACTGGTACCTTTGGATTATTTATCTATGGTTTCCTGGAGAGACTGTTAATTCCAACAGGTCTGCACCATCTTGTATATACACCATTCCAGTTTACTGATCTTGGTGGCGTATTACAGCTGGGAGAAAAGACTATTGTCGGTGCATACCCAATTGCCATGACAGAACTTAATCTGCCAGTAGAAAAGCTGTCAGATTCAATCTACTACAATTGCCTTGGATTTGTTAAGATGTTTGGTTATGTAGGTATTGGTGCTTCATTTATTTATACAGCACGTAAAGAAAATAAGGCTAAGGTAAAGGCAATGGTAATTCCACTGGTAGTAACTTCTGTACTTGCCACAATTACTGAACCTCTGGACTTTATGTTTATTTTCTCAGCTCCAATTCTTTATGTAGTACATTCTGTGATTGCCGGTTTATTTATTGCCCTGCTTAAGATATTCAATGTAACTGCTTTCTGTGGCGGTAACCTGATCGCATCAACATTACTGAACCTGGCAGCTGGTGTATCAAAAACTAACTGGCCAATGATGTATGTTTTAGGCCTTGTACAGATTGTAGTATACTTTGTAGTATTTACTTTCCTAATCAAGAAGTTCAATCTTAAGACTCCAGGAAGAGAAATAGAAGTGGCCGAGGAATCAGCAGCCGATTATTCGAAGGATAAGGAACCAGCCAAGGCTGTAGATGTTAAAAACGATATTGCATCACTGGTAGAAGGACTTGGCGGTAAGGATAATATTCTGGCTCTTGAAAACTGTTTTACAAGACTTCGTGTCACAGTTAAGGATGAAACTATTATTAAAGATGAACTGATTAATAAGGCAGCTAACAGCGGTATTGTAAAGAAAGGAACTGATATTCAGATTATCTTTGGTTTACAGGTACCAGAAGTTAGAAATGCGGTTGAAGAATATATAGCTAAGGCTTAAAGGAGAAAAAATGATTATAACTATAGTTGGTGGTGGCAGTACATTTACTGCCGGTATTGTAAAATCTATCGCACTTAGAAAAGATGAACTTGAAGTAGATGAAATAAGACTTTTTGACCTTGATGCTGAAAGGCAGGATAAGGTTGCGGTAGTTGTAAAGTGGGTACTTGATGAAGAATTAAAATCAGGAATTAAACTTACAACTACCACTGATGTAGAAACTGCCTACAAGGATGCAGATTTCATTTTCGCTCAGATGCGTGTAGGTAAATATGCATTAAGAGAATTAGATGAAAAGATTCCTCTGAAACATGG
>DBOW01000028.1:0-1034 GCA_002299675.1 Solobacterium sp. UBA636 | reverse complement strand
AAGGTGATTGATGATGCCGAAAAATATGCCAAGCCTACATACTGGATTTTAAACTATTCTAACCCAGCATCTATTGTTTCAGAAGCATGCAGAAAGCTTCGTCCAAATGCCAGAATCATTAATATCTGTGATATGCCAATCGCTATTATTGATGTAGTTGCGGCAGCCATGAATATTAAAGACAGGGAAAATATTGTTTACGACTACTTTGGACTGAATCACTTTGGCTGGTTCACTTCTATTGAATATAAGGGTGAAGATATTATGCCTAAGCTTCGTGAATACATCATGGAAAACCAGATTCTTCTTCCAGATGCCTATCTGAAAGATAAGGCTGCGCTGAATGTAAAACCAAAGGATGAAAACCGTCACACAAAGGGAAGCTGGTATTATGTATGGAAGGGTATTTATGAAATTATGTCTAATTTCCCTGAAACACTTCCAAATACTTACCTCAACTATTATCTGCAGTGCAAGGAATTTGTTGAGCATTCTGATCCAACTCACACCAGAGCTAATGAAGTTATGGAATCAAGAGAAAAGAACCTTTTTGATGGAATTGATAACTACTTAAAGACTGGTGTAGTTGACGAAAAGACATTCTATGCCGGAAGCCATGGTGACTGGATTGCAGATCTGGCAATTGCCTTAAAGAATGATACAAAGGCCAGATTCCTGGTTATCACAGAAAACAGAGGTGCTATTCCAAATATGCCTTATGACGCTATGGTTGAAGTACCTGCTTATATCGGAAAGAAGGGACCTGAGGTAATAGCTCAGAATAATATACCTTTATTTGAACAGGGTCTGATGATGCAGCAGCTAAACTGTGAGAAACTTCTGGTTGAAGGATGCATTGAGGGATCTTACGAAAAGGTATTAAAGGCATTCACATTAAATAAGACTGTTCCTAGTATGAAGGTGGCTAAAGAAATTCTTGATGAGATGATTGAAGCCAACAAGGGATACTGGCCAGAACTTAAATAACAATCAAGCAGGAGGCTACTAGCCTCCTTTTAAAGTCAGGCTATTGG
>DBOW01000113.1 GCA_002299675.1 Solobacterium sp. UBA636 | reverse complement strand
GGTATGTTCTCTATGATGAACTACTATCTGCCACTTAAGGGTATTGCCTCAATGCACTGTTCAGCCAATACTGATATGAATAAGGAAAATACAGCTATTTTCTTTGGTTTATCAGGTACTGGCAAGACTACTTTATCAACTGATCCTAAGCGTTTATTAATTGGTGATGATGAGCACGGCTGGGATGATGATGGTGTATTTAACTTTGAAGGCGGCTGTTATGCCAAGGTTATTAATCTGGACAAGGAATCTGAACCAGATATTTATAACGCAATCAGAAGAGATGCTCTGTTAGAGAATGTTACAGTAGATGAAAACGGCAAGATTGATTTTGCTGACAAGTCAGTAACTGAAAATACTCGTGTATCATATCCTATCAATCATATTGAAAAGATTGTTACTCCAGTATCAAGTGCACCTGCTGCCAAGAATGTAATTTTCCTTTCAGCTGATGCCTTTGGAGTACTTCCTCCAGTATCAATTCTGACTCCTGAACAGACTCAGTACTACTTCTTATCAGGATTTACAGCTAAGCTGGCTGGTACTGAAAGAGGAATTACTGAACCAACTCCAACTTTCTCAGCATGTTTCGGTCAGGCTTTCCTGGAACTGCATCCTACAAAGTATGCTGAAGAGCTGGTTAAGAAGATGAACAAGTCTGGTGCCAAGGCATATCTGGTAAATACTGGCTGGAATGGTACAGGCAAGAGAATTTCTATTAAGGATACTCGTGGTATTATCGACGGTATTTTATCAGGTGCCATTAATGAGGCTGAAACTAAGAAGATTCCTTATTTTGACTTCGAAGTTCCTACAGCTCTTGAGGGTGTAGATACAAATATCCTGGATCCTAGAAACACTTATGAAAATCCTGCAATGTGGGAAGAAAAGGCTAAGGATCTGGCTTCAAGATTCATTAAGAATTTTGAGAAGTATACAACAAACGAAGCTGGCAAGGCTTTAGTAGAAGCTGGTCCAAAGCTTTAATAAATAATCAATCGGCAGTTCATTTGAACTGCCTTAATAGTAAGGAGAGATATGGTAAGAATAGTAGAAACATCAGTCCGTGATGGTCATCAGTCATTATTCGCTACCCGTATGACTACCGAAGAGGTAGTCAAGCTCTGTGAGATCTATGATAAAGTTGGCTATTCAGCTATCGAGGTCTGGGGCGGCGCGACTTTTGATGCCTGCATGCGTTTCTTGAACGAAGATCCATGGGAGAGACTGAGAAAAGTAAGAGCGGTTTGTAAAAACACCAAGCTGCAGATGTTATTTAGAGGACAGAACATTCTGGGTTATCGTCACTACAGTGATGATGTAGTAGATATGTTCTGTAAGAAATCAATTGAAAATGGTATAGATATCATCAGAGTATTTGATGCCCTGAATGATATCCGCAATTTAAGACAGGCCGTTATTTCAACTAAGAAATATGGTGGCGAATGTCAGATTGCGCTTTCATATACTACTTCACCTGTGCATACAATTGAATATTATGTAAATCTGGCTAAAGATATTGAAAAGCTGGGTGCTGATTCAATCTGTATCAAGGATATGGCTGGTGTCTTAACACCAGAAGATGCCACTAAGCTTATTACAGCTTTAAAGAAGGAAGTAAAGATTCCGCTTGAACTTCATTCACACTGTACAGCCGGCATCTGTGAAATGACTTATATGGCAGCCATTAAGGCTGGCGTAGATATTATTGACTGTTCAATGTCACCATTATCAAATGGTACAGCCCAGCCATCAACTCAGGCTATGAATGTGGCTTTAAAGGGTACTGAATATGATCCAAAACTCAATATGGATGAAATTCATAAGGCTGAGCCAATTGTGACTGAGATTGTCAATAAATATGTTAAGAATGGTTTATTAAACCCTAAGTCATTCCAGATTAATCCAAATATCCTGACTTATCAGGTACCAGGCGGCATGCTGTCAAATATGATTAAGCAGCTTACAGACCAGGGTGCAATGGATAAGTATGAGGAAGTGTTAAAGGAAATCCCACGTGTTCGTAAGGATATGGGCTATCCACCACTTGTAACTCCATTATCACAGATGGTTGGTACTCAATCAGTATTAAATATTCTTTCAGGTGAAAGATATAAGATGTGTGCCAAGGAAATTAAGGATTATCTCCATGGCAAATATGGTAAGTCTCCTGCCCCAGTTGATGAGGAAATTAAGAAGAAGATTATTGGTGATGATGAGGTTATTACCTGCCGTCCAGCCGATCTTCTCAAGCCTGAATTTGAGGGTTTAAAGGAGAAGTATAAGGATATTGCCAGATGTGATGAAGATGTACTGTCACTGGCACTGTTTGAACAGGTGGCAACTGAATTCCTTACCAAGAAGTATAATCCTGAACCAGAAGTTGAAGTAGACAGCTTCGATATGTATATTTAAGGGGTAAACTATGAATCTATTAATGATTATTGATGGTGCCATTAAGGGTGACTTTGTCACTGGCGGTGTCGTAGTTCTAGTCTCTATATTAATGGTTTTTGTAATCCTGCTGGTAATTATTGGCCTGACTGAAATTGTAGGTAAGCTGTTAAACAAGAGTGCTGTGGAAACAGCTGAACCAGTTAAGGAAGAAGCTAGTGCTGTAGCTTCAAATGCATACACACCATTAGATGAAAACGATGAGGATGCCATGGTGGCAGCTCTAGTTGCGTCAGTTGACTATCGTGAACAGACACATATGAATATTAAGGTATTAAGCGTGAAAGAGGTTAAGTAAATGAAAGTATATAAGGTTAAAGTAAACGGAAAAGTATATGAAGTAGAACTTGAAGCAGTTACTGAAAATAATGAAACAATCAAGGCTGCTGCACCAGCTGCAGCTCCAGTAAGCTCAGGCTCAAATTCGATCCTGGCTCCAATTGCCGGCAAGGTTATCGATGTTAAGGTAAATGTTGGTGATACAGTTAAGAAGGGACAGACTGTGGCAATTATTGAAGCTATGAAGCTGGAAAATGAAATTCAGTCCCAGTTTGACGGCAAGGTTGTTGAGATCAAGGCAAACAAGGGTGCCTCAGTCAACAATAAGGATGTACTTATCGTTTTAGGTTAATCATATGAACTTAGGACAGTTTTTAAGTGAATTCTTAAGTTCTACCGGAATTGTCAGATTATTTACCGGCAACGGCTGGATGAACTTAATAATGATTGCGATTGGCTGTATCTTCCTTTATCTGGCTATTAAGAAGGGATTTGAGCCATATCTGCTAGTTCCAATTTCTTTTGGAATCATCCTTGTAAATTTATTTCCAGAAATCTATATCACTTATAACGAGGCTGGCGAGGTAATCGAAAGAGGGCTTCTTGGCTGGCTTCATGTAGGTGTGGAATGTGAAATCTATCCATGTCTTATTTTCTTAGGCATTGGCGCAACAACTGACTTTGGACCGCTCATTGCCAATAAGAAGACCATGTTATTAGG
>DBOW01000060.1:10595-10840 GCA_002299675.1 Solobacterium sp. UBA636 | reverse complement strand
TAATCAATAGGTTTTAATACAGCCCCTTATTTTTCCATTGACTTAAGCATTAATGAAGTAATGCGTTCAGTATATTTAACTGGATCCTTGACATTTAATCCCGCAATCAGCAGTGCCTGATCATATAGAAGTCTGGCATATTCATCAATATTGCCTCCCTTGTCAAACTCAGCTGACAGAGCCTTGAACAGTTCATGATCAGGGTTGATTTCCAGTATTTTGTTGGCTTTGACATCCTGATTCAT
>DBOW01000060.1:9825-10526 GCA_002299675.1 Solobacterium sp. UBA636 | reverse complement strand
CAGACTGGCTGTGATTTAAGACGGTTGGAAATCTTTACATCAGCTACATCGTCTTTCAGTACTTCCTTGATGGTGTCAATCAGGCCCTTGGAATCTTCTTTCTTCTTCTCGATATCTTTCTTTTCTTCTTCGGTATCGATATCAAGATCACCTGATAATATTGATTTGAAAGTCTTGCCGTCATAGCTATTTACAATCTGAGCCATGAATTCATCAATATTGTCGGTGAAGTATAATACTTCATAGCCTTTATCCAGTATTTTCTCAATCTGAGGAAGTTCCTTAATTGAATCAATAGATTCACCAGTTGCATAATAGATTTCTTTCTGGTCTTCCTTCATATTCGCAACATATTCTTTAAGAGTAACGTACTTGTCTTCTTTTGTTGATTTGAACATGATTAAGTCAATCAGGACATCCTTGTTCATGCCGAAGTTGTCATAACAGCCGAATTTGAGCTGCTGACCAAATTCTTCAAAGAAGGAGTTGTAAGTATCTCTGTCATCTTTGAGCATTTTTTCCAGAGTTGACTTGATCTTTTTATCGATGGATTTCTTTAAGACTTCCATCTGGTGATCTTCCTGAAGAATTTCACGGGAGATATTTAGAGAAATATCATCGGAATCAACTACACCTCTTACAAACTTGAAGTAGTCAGAAACAATTTCCTTGGCTTCATCTTTAATAAATACACCACGGGA
>DBOW01000060.1:7785-9774 GCA_002299675.1 Solobacterium sp. UBA636 | reverse complement strand
GTAAAGTAGTTATAAGGACGTTTTGATGGAATATAGAGCAGAGCAGTATAGGAAGTGTTTCCTTCTACCTTGTAGTGCAGT
This sequence comes from Solobacterium sp. UBA636, assembly GCA_002299675.1. Taxonomy (GTDB): domain Bacteria; phylum Bacillota_I; class Bacilli_A; order Erysipelotrichales; family Erysipelotrichaceae; genus Colivicinus. The sequence goes on along the minus strand of DBOW01000060.1, from coordinate 9,693 downwards.
GTCTTTAGTGGTTTGTTGTAGTCGTAATAGGTCTGTTCATAGAACTCTTCATATTCGTTGTCCTTGATATCTTTCTTGTTCTTTTTCCAGATAGGGGACATGGTGTTGAGAGTTTCATCTTTAAGTTTAATTGGATAAGAAATAAAATCTGAGTATTTCTTTACCAAAGACTTGATTTCGCTTTCTTCGAAATACTTGTCATATTTCTTTTCTTTGGTATTTTCCTTGATATGAAGAATTACCTTTGTACCATCTTCATCTTTTTTGGCAGACTTGATTTCATAGCCTTCAAGAGTACCGGTGAAGCTGTAGGCTTTTTCTTCGCCACATTTTCTGGTAATTACTTCAATGGAATCAGCTACCATGAAACCAGAATAGAAACCCACACCAAACTGACCGATGATATCCATTTCATCTTTTTCATCGATGTTCTGTTTAAAATCATAGGAACCTGATTTGGCGATAGTACCAAGGTTGTTCTCCAGGTCTTCTTTATTCATGCCGATACCGTTATCGGAAATAGTAATAGTCTTTGCGTCTTTGTCGACAGATAATTCAATTACACCATCAACTTTAGAGATGTTTTCATTCTGTAATGACAGGAAGTTTCTTTTATCAATCGCATCTGAGGCGTTAGAGATTATTTCTCTTAAGAAGATGTCGGTATTGGTATAAATGCTGTTTGCCATTAGATCCAGCAGTCTTTTGGATTCTGTTTTAAATTCTTTTATAGCCATTTTATCACTCCTTTAGCACTCATCCTTTCGGAGTGCTAATATATTTATAACACCAAAGAATATTTCTTGCAAGACAAGATAATTCTTTCACATGAAAAGGAAGCCTTATTGTATAATTGTGAAGTAAAGAGGTGATTAAAATGAACGAAAAACCAGTAGTATTAGTTGTTATGGATGGTGTTGGTCTAAGCGACAAGCATGAAGGCAATGCTGTTTATAATGCTTATACTCCAAATTTAGACAATTTCTTTAATACTTGTCCATGGACTGCCATTAAGGCCCATGGTACAGCTGTAGGTTTACCAAGCGATGATGATATGGGAAACTCTGAAGTAGGTCATAATGCCATCGGCTGTGGCCAGGTTTATTCACAGGGTGCCAAGCTTGTAAATGAATCTATTGAAACCGGCAAGATTTTTGAATCTGATACCTGGAAGGAACTTGCTGAAAATGCCAAGGGTCATACTTTCCACTTCATTGGTCTTTTATCTGACGGTAATGTTCACTCAAATATTAAGCATCTTATCGCTATGCTTGAAGAGCTTAAGAAAGAGGGTGCTGGTAAAGTAAGACTTCATATCCTGTTAGATGGAAGAGATGTACCAGAGGGTTCTTCAGTTAAGTATGTTGAGCAGATTGAAGAAGTAATGAACAAACTCAATGGTGATGGCTTTGATGCCAGAATTGCTTCAGGCGGTGGCAGAATGTATATCACCATGGACAGATACGAAGCTGACTGGTCGATGGTTGAAAGAGGCTGGCATACTCATGTATTAGGTGAGGGAAGAAAATTCAATTCCGCACTTGAAGCTATTAAGACATACCAGGAAGAAGACAATTCAACTGACCAGCTGATGCATGAATTTGTAATCTGTGAAGATGGCAAGCCAGTTGGCACAATTGAAGATCATGATTCAGTTGTATTATTCAACTTCAGAGGTGACAGAGCTCTTGAAATCTCCAGAGCATTTGATGAAGGTGATGAATTTGCAGGATTTGACAGAGTAAGAAAACCAGATGTAATTTATGCCGGTATGCTACAGTATGATGCTGACTTAAAGATTCCTAACAAGTATCTGGCAGCTCCTCCACATATTGAGAACACTATGTCTGAATATCTGGTTAAGAATAACGTAAAGACTTATGCAATTTCTGAAACTCAGAAGTTTGG
>DBOW01000060.1:7567-7695 GCA_002299675.1 Solobacterium sp. UBA636 | reverse complement strand
GATGTAGTTCCATTTGACCAGAGACCTTGGATGAAGTCAGCTGAAGTAACTGATCTGTTAATTGAAGCAATTGAATCAGGTGAATATAAGTTCTTAAGATGTAACTATCCAAATGGCGATATGGTTGG
>DBOW01000060.1:664-7417 GCA_002299675.1 Solobacterium sp. UBA636 | reverse complement strand
GATGAGATGTATCAGAAGTCTAAGGATCCTAATGCTGCACCTAAGCCAAAGACTTCACATACTTTAAACAAGGTTCCATTCATTATCTATGGTGCTGATGTGAAGATTAAGGAAGGCAAGGAATTTGGTTTATCAAATATTGCCGCAACCGTATTCAATCTCTTAGGTTTAGATGTTCCAGAGTGCTGGGATGAATCAATGATCTAAAACAGTTAAACAGCCACAGATGTGGCTGTTTGTATTATCGGATATTATTATTGTTAACTGTCAAAAAACTGTTATAATAAAGATGTAAAAAAAGAGGCAGCCAATTAAAGGCTATCTCTGGATTTTATTGGAAAAAAATAGTCCGCAAAAAATTTGAGAGATGAGGACTATTTTTTATTAGGTAATTTAATTAGATTTATTACCGTGTTAAATGCGGTAATAATAATCATAATTATTTCGTAATAAGACATAACCGCCGCCTCCTTTCTACATGGAGTTAAAAATCTATGTAAACAGGATTACGGTTCCTGGCTCAACCGACCAGAATAGCCCTTAACCTTTAAACTTCAGGCAGAGTGCCTGAAGTGGCTGCAGATATATTTTATCATAATTACGATATCTATGGCTAAAAAATATTGTATAATGATATTGGAGGATTTGGCAAAATGTATACTCTGGAATAAAAAAGCCGATTCCTTAAAAAAGTTGTGACGTGGATTAAATCACCTGATAATTACTCATTACCGTTCACCGTCCAACAAATCCTGGTACAAAACCATTCCGGAGTATAACTTTCACAAAGAAAACAGCCTCTTATTTAGAGGCTGTAAATTTTTCCAGATCTTTAATGAATTCATCAACTTTTTCCTGTTTTGTTGCCCATGAGGTAACAAAACGGACAATGGAATGGCTATCATCATATTTATCCCAGAAAGAGATGATGTATTTTTCCTTGATCCTGCTGTAAAGTTCATTATCCATGATGACAAACAGCTGATTGGTATAGGATTCCATATATTCTTTTATGCCATGTACCTTAAAGGCATGCTTTAGCTGATAGGCCATCATGTTGGCATGTTTGGCCAAACGATAATAGAGGTCTTCTTTAAAGAATTCTTCAAAAGTAATGCCCATGATAGAAGCCTTAGCCATCATGAAGCCTTCCTGTTTAAGCAGGTAGCGGAAATATGGCTTAAGTTCATCATTGGAAATAACCATAGCTTCGCCATACAGTGCTCCATTCTTGGTTCCACCGATATAGAAGAGGTCACATAGTTTATTGATATCTTCCATAGTGAGATCATTCATTGAAGAAGTTAAAGCTGAGCCAAGTCTGGCGCCATCCATATATAGATATAAGTTATATTTATCTGCCGTTTCTCTTAGTTTAATAAGTTCTTCTTTAGAGTAGATAGTACCAAATTCACTTGGATTAGATATAAACAGCAGTTTTGGCTTAACCATATGTTCATCAGTGTGTTTTGCCATGACTTTTTCTATTTCTTCTGCCGTCAGTTTGCCGTCAACATTTGGTACTTCGATAATCTTGTGGCCGGTATGTTCGATAGCGCCGGTTTCATGAACGTTGATGTGTCCAGAATCAGCCGAAATAATGGCTTCATAAGGTTTAATAAGTGAACAGGCCAGAGTGTTGCAGGGTGTGCCGCCTGGTACGAAGTGGACATCAACGTTTTCATCTTTAATTTCTTTTTTAATTAGAGAGGCTGCATTTGCACAATGGCTGTCCATTCCATATCCTCTTCTTTCTTCCGGGGAAGTGTTACAAAGGGCATCAAGTATTTCTCTGGCTGCGCCTTCTGAGTAGTCGTTTTCAAATGTATGCATATTTTCTCCTTTTTAAAAGGTTCTTAAGAACCTTATTTAATCATGTTTATTAATGGACTGATGGCACTTACTGCCTCAGATGTTTTTCTTACGAAATCTTTTCTTTTTCTGGCTTTCTTTGAGAAAAGAGATTTTATAAAGTTAATGACAAGTGTAATCTGAATAAACAGTGGCAGTGAGTCTGTCATTGTGTATTTTATTCTGGTTGTTTTTTCATTTATCAGGTTGAGCTGGTTTTTGATTTTTTCTCCCTGAGTTTTAAAGATTTTGATTTCTTTAAGGGTGTTTTTTATTTCTTTGTAGAGCCTAAATGAAAAGGCAATAAGAATTATTATGGCTATTATATATAAATAGATAATAAGGTGTTCATTTATGTAGTTTAGAAATTTCATAGTTTTATTTTACACTTATCTGTATGGCTTTGGTAGCTATAAAGAGGGCTTTTTGTCCCGAGGTAAGTTCTTCAATTCTGTTTAATACTTTTTCATCATTGGTCAGAAAGGTATATTTTACGTTCTCGGAGTATTCGGTTTCTACTTCTTCGCATTCTTTATTCAGAAGGTAGTCAATACGGTTGGCTGTTTCGTAATTTAGGGTAATGGTATATTGATTAAATATCCTGTCTTCTACAAGATCTGCCTGTTTAATAGCTTCGGATACTGAGGAAGAATAGGCTCGAATTAAGCCGCCGGCACCAAGTTTAATGCCGCCAAAGTAGCGCACTACAAAGGCCGCAGTGTTTTCCATGCCGTGTTTGTCTAAACACGAAAGCATTGGTACACCTGCTGTGCCAGATGGTTCGCCATCATCTGAGCTTCTTCTTGTGTCTTTGCCTAAGAAGGCGGAGCAGACATGGGTGGCATCGTAGTGTTTCTTTTTGATTGTTTTGAGATATTCTTTATACTGTTCTTCGTTTTCGCAGTATTCAAGGTAGGTTATGAATCTGGATTTTTCGATGACAATAGTGTTTGTGCATTCTTCTTTGATATACATGTCTTTATTTTATGTTAAAATCTGATTTATGAGAAGTTTGGATGAAGTGCTTGTTGATCTAAAGAAGGCTGAAAAAGAATTTGCGGATAAGCTTGAGGAGTTTGAGGCTAAGCAGAAGGCTTATGAGGAGGCTCAGTCTTTAAATAAGGATAATGAAGTTAAGGAAGATAAGTCAGGGAACTGATTTTCTTTTTTGTGAAATTGTTGATTTGTTTAAGTTTTTAATTGAAAAAAGCTAATAAATGCTATAATTTATATGTCTATGGAGGAAAACAAAAATGGCAAAAAGATTAGTATCTGATTTAGATGTTAAAGGCAAAAAAGTCATCGTCAGAGTTGACTTTAATGTGCCTCACAAAGGTGAAGTAATCACCGATGACAACAGAATTGTTGCCGCTCTTCCTACTATTAAGTATCTGGTAGAAAATGGCGCCAAGACAATCCTGATGTCACATTTAGGAAAGGTTGACTATAAGAAGACTCCTGAAGAAATCGAAGCTGCCAAGAAGAAGAACGATATGTCTATCGTTGCCAAGAAACTGGCTGAGTATCTGCCTGAAACTAAGGTAGTATTTGTGAATGCTACTCGTGGTGAGGAACTGGAAAATGCAGTTGCAGCTCTTGAAGATGGTCAGGTTCTTTTAATGCAGAACACTCGTTATGAAAAGGGTGAGTCAAAGAATGATCCTGAACTGGCTAAATACTGGGCTTCTTTAGGTGATATGTTTGTAATTGATGCATTTGGTTCAGTACATAGAGCTCATGCTTCAACTGTAGGTATTCCATCAATCCTGCCAAACGCTACTGGCTATCTGGTTGAAAAGGAACTGAAGTTCTTAGGTGATGCTGTTGAAAATCCAGTAAGACCATTTGTAGGTATTCTGGGTGGTGCCAAGGTAGCTGATAAGTTAAAGGTTATCGACAACTTATTAAATAAGTGCGATACATTAATTATCGGTGGTGGTATGGCTTATACTTTCTTAAAAGCTAAGGGTTATGAAATTGGTACATCTTTAGTTGATGAAGAAAAGCTTGACTACTGTAAGGAAATGATTGAAAAGGCTGAGAAGATGGGCAAGAAGCTGTTATTACCTATCGATACAGTTGTATGCACTAACTTCCCTGATCCAATTGATGCACCAGTTGAAACAGAAGTTGTTGATTCAGATAAGATCCCAGCTGATAAGCAGGGCTTAGATATCGGTCCAAAGACTGCAGAACTGTTTGCTGCTGAAGTTAAGGCTGCCAAGACTGTTGTATGGAATGGACCAATGGGTGTATTCGAAAATCCTACACTGGCTAAGGGTACAAATGAAGTTGCCAAGGCTCTTGCAGAGTGTGATGGTACTACTATTATCGGTGGCGGTGACTCAGCTGCAGCTATTAAGCAGTTAGGTTATGCTGATAAGGTATCACATGTTTCTACAGGTGGCGGTGCTTCTCTTGAATTCTTAGAGGGTAACGGTTTACCAGGTGTAGATGTAATTTCAGATAAATAAGGGGTAAATAAGAAATGAGAAAACCAATTATCGTTGGAAACTGGAAAATGAACAAGACAGTTGCTGATGCAAAAGAATTCATGAGCGCTGTTGATTCATATGTTGAGGGTATCGATGCCTGTACTTATGGTATCGGTGCACCATTTACAGCACTTGCTGCCTGCACAGAGAATGCTAAGAATTTAGTAATCGCTGCTGAAAACTGCCATTTTGAAAATAACGGTGCTTTCACTGGTGAAGTTTCTATTCCTATGCTGCAGGAATTAGGTGTAACTCACTGCATTATCGGTCACTCAGAGAGAAGAGAATACTTCGGTGAGACTGATGAGGCTGTAAACAAGAAGGTTATTAAGCTTCTTGAAGCTGGTATGACACCTATTATGTGCTGTGGTGAAACAGCTGAAGAATTTGATGCCGGCAAGACTGAAGAAAAAGTTGGCGGCCAGATCAGAGCTGGTTTAGCTAATCTGACTGCTGAGCAGGTTGCCAAGGTTGTTGTAGCTTATGAACCAATCTGGGCTATCGGTACTGGCAAGTCAGCTACTAAGGAAATCGCTGAAAACTGCTGCAAGATGGTAAGAGATGTTATCAGATCTATGTATGGTGATGCAGCTGATGAAGTTAGAATTCAGTATGGCGGTTCTGTAAAGCCAGAGAACATCGCAGATTATATGGCTGAGGAAGATATTGATGGTGCCTTAATTGGTGGTGCATCATTAAAGGTAGATTCTTTCAAGGCTATTATCGATGCTACTAAGTAAATAAGAATAGGTATAAGGAGGAATTAAATAAATGCCTGGAATTATTGATGTTTATGCTAGAGAAGTAATTGACTCTCGTGGTAACCCAACAGTTGAAGTAGAAGTAACTACTGAATCTGGTGCTTTTGGTAGAGCTATGGTACCTTCAGGTGCTTCTACAGGTGAAAGAGAAGCATTAGAATTAAGAGATGGTGACAAGTCACGTTTCTTAGGTAAGGGTACTTTAAAGGCTGTTAAGAACGTTAACGAAATCATTGCACCTGCAGTATTAGGTATGGATGTAACTGATCAGCCTGCAATCGATAAGGTTATGCTTGAATTAGATGGTACTCCATTTAAGTCAAATTTAGGTGCTAACGCTACATTAGGTGTATCTTTAGCTTGTGCTAGAGCTGCAGCTGATTTCTATGGCATGCCACTTTACAAGTATTTAGGTGGTGCTAATGGTAAGACTTTACCAGTTCCTATGATGAATGTATTAAACGGTGGTTCACATGCTGACTCTACTGTTGACTTCCAGGAATTCATGATTTTCCCTCTTGGTGCTCCTAACTTCAAGGAAGCAGTAAGATGGTGTTCTGAAACTTTCCATACTTTAAGAAAAGTATTAAAGGCTAAGGGCTACAACACTAACGTTGGTGATGAAGGTGGTTTCGCTCCTTCTTGTAGAGAAGGTAATGAAGAGCCTCTTAAGCTGATTGTTGAAGCTATCGAACAGGCTGGTTATGTTCCTGGTAAGGATATCTCTATCTGTATGGACGTTGCTTCATCTGAATTCTATGAGGGTGATGGCGTTTATAACTTAGCTAAGTCTGGTCAGGGCAAGAAGACTACTGATGAAATGATCGATATGCTTGCTGAATGGGTTGAAAAGTATCCTATCACATCTATCGAAGATGGTCTTGCAGAAAACGACTGGGATGGCTGGAAGAAGCTTACTGATCGTTTAGGTAAGAAGATTCAGTTAGTAGGTGATGACCTGTTTGTTACTAACCCTTCAATTCTTAAGGAAGGTATCGAAAAGGGTCTTGCAAACTCTATCCTTATCAAGGTTAACCAGATTGGTACATTAACTGAAACATTAGACGCTATGAAGATGGCTACTCAGCACGGTTACACTTGCGTAGTATCTCACAGATCTGGTGAAACAGAAGATACAACAATCGCTGACCTGGTAGTAGGCTTAAATGCTGGTCAGATCAAGACTGGTTCTATGAGCAGAACTGATAGAATTGCCAAGTACAACCAGTTATTAAGAATCGAAGACGAACTTGGTGATGTAGCTGAGTACTTAGGTGCTGACTGCTACTACAACTTAGGCAAGATTCACTAATTAACCAAACAGTTTAAAAAATGCCGGAGATTTAATCTCTGGCATTTTTTAAATACTGTCTTACTGTTTCCTTTGCGGTATCAAATGAACTTGTATCTTCATAGCTAATGTTGATACAGCGTTTACCATGTTTACAGCCTGTAATATCAGAAAGATGATTTACTGTTTCTTCATCGGAGAAATGAATAGAGAAATAGTTTTTTGAATGAGATATGGCTATATAGCCTTCATTCATCCTTGTTCCCTTAAGCCACATTGGCATGGAGAAGGATATCTTTGGTCTGATATTTGGATAAGATGATTCCATAAACTTTATAAAGTTTTCAAGATTCAG
>DBOW01000060.1:0-594 GCA_002299675.1 Solobacterium sp. UBA636 | reverse complement strand
ATTCTGTTGCTCCTGGCCAGCTGTTTATACCGCCTATATCAATTACATTGGTGTAGCCAAGTTTGTTCAGCCGTCTGGCTGCCTGATGGCTTCTGTTTCCGCTTCGACAGTAGACATAGATATTCTCATCCAGATCCGGGAGTTCATCCGGCATCTTATCACCAATACTTGCCAGAGGGATATTTATGGCATCCTTAATATGTTTTTCATCATATTCTTCTTTAGTTCTGACATCAACTATGATGTAGTTTTCTTCTTCTGACATTTTATCGATAGCCTGTTTTGGGCTCATTTTGACAGTTGCACAGGCTGTAAGCAGAAATAAGCCAATAATTATTATCAGTTTCTTCATGTTAGTACCTCTTACAATTAGTATATCTTAATTAGATGTAAATAATTAATGTAAAAATATTCATAAAAAGTGTAAAGTTTTCACATTTCTAACACATTTCTTGATTATACTTAATAACGTAAATAGATTTTTTTCATTTAAATCCTTCAAAAATGAAAAATAGGGCGCAAGCCCTTTTTTCTTTGGTATAATATATGTGTTATGTCTTCGTAGCTCAGCTGGATAGAGCATCCGCCTCCTAA
>DBOW01000080.1:4851-5129 GCA_002299675.1 Solobacterium sp. UBA636 | reverse complement strand
ATAGAAATGAATGATGAGTTTTCAGCCTATATTATTGACTGGCGTCTGCCGGATATGAATGGTATTGAAGTTACAAGGCAGATTAGAAGACAGGTATCAAAGACTATTCCGATTATTATTCTTACAGCTTATGACTGGACTGATATTGAAACAGAAGCAATAGAGGCTGGTGTTACAGCCTTCTGCAGCAAGCCGATGTTCATGTCCGATTTAAGAGACTCACTGATGGAGTGTCTGGGAAAACAGGAACACAAGAGTAATGACAGGAAGTCATTAAA
>DBOW01000080.1:2576-4757 GCA_002299675.1 Solobacterium sp. UBA636 | reverse complement strand
TGTTGATACGGCCGAAAATGGTAAGATAGCCTGTGATATGCTTCAGGATAACAGTGGCTATGATATTGTGCTGATGGATATTCAGATGCCAGTTATGAATGGCTATGAGGCTACAGACATAATCAGAAAATCTGGATCAGCTGTTCCAATTGTTGCCATGACGGCCAATGCCTTTGATGAAGACAGGGCAAAAGCTCTGGAATCCGGAATGGATGACTTTATCAGCAAGCCTATCAATACAGCTGAACTTGTAAGAGTCCTGGAAAAATTTCTTTAAGATATAGATTGAGGGGGAAAAAGAATGAAACTAAGAAAACTGTTAATTGTTGCCTGTGCCTTATTAATGCTGATGGGATGCACTGGCAAGACGACAAAAAAGGAGGAGAAGGTACATGTAACCATGTATCTGTGGGATAAGTCTTTATCCAGAAATCTGACTCCATGGCTGCAGGAGAAGTTCCCTGAGTATGAACTGGAATTTGTGCAAGCCTACAATAATATGGATTATTATACTTATCTTTATAACCATAATAATCTGCCGGATATTATTACCTGCCGACGTTTTTCGATTAACGATGCAGCTCATATGTCCAATATGCTGATGGATTTATCTAAGACAGAACTGGCTGGTACATTCTACAGTTCATATCTTGAAAACAATCGCGAATCAGATGGATCTATCAGATGGCTTCCAATCTGCGCAGAGGTTGATGGATTAATCGCCAATCTTGATCTGTTTGAGGAATATGGTATAGAGGTGCCTACAAACTATTCGGAGTTTGCGAATGCCTTAAATGTTTTTAAGGAGAATGGCGTAACTCCATTTATTTCGGATTTCCGTTTTGACTATACTGTTCTTGAATTGATGCAGGGTTCAGCTATTCCTGAACTGATGTCACGTGAGGGCACCCAATGGCGTATGAAATATGAATCAGAAACTGACGAGGAGCCTGTTGGACTAGATGATGCAGTATGGCCGGTTGTGTTTGAGAAGTTTATGACTTTGTGCAATGATCTGGGCATAACTCCAGAAATGACAGAATGGGATTTTTCAACAGTGTCCACTCCTTTTCATGAGGGTACTTTACCTTTAATGCGCGGTACCGCTCATGACTGTATTTATTCAATGGAAAACTATGGTGGTAACAAGGCAATGCTGCCATATTTTGGTGAAACAAGTGAAGACAGCTGGATTCTTACTTATCCGGTATGTCAGTTTGCCGTAAATAAGTCAGTTGAAGAAGATGAGGCTAAAAAGGAAGCAGTTATGAGAATTCTGGAAGCTGTATTCTCTCAAGAGGGCCAGGAAAAAGCTGCGAATGGCACCGCTGTACTCAGCTACAACAAGAATGTAAATATCGATCTGGGTCCTTCAATGAGATATATTCAGGATGCCATTGATTCCAACCACATGTATATGCGTCTGGCTTCGACTGAATTCTTCTCTATTTCCAAGAATGTCGGTCATAAGCTGGTTAAGGGTGAGGAAACTATTGAAGAAGCCTACGCAGATTTTAATGAACAGCTTATTTCACCTAAGCCAACCGCTGAAGATGAAGTACTCTTTACCCAGGAAAAGGGCTATTCACATAATCTGATGGAACATGGAATTCCAGCTGTTTCTTCTTTGCTTAATACATATCGTGAAGGAATGAATAAGGATATTGTGATTGGTTTTGGCAATGTTGCCACAACTGATATCTATCCTGAGGACTATACTTTAAAGACACTTAAGTATCTGATTTCCTTTAAAGCTTTTACAAATGAAGCTCAGTTGAGCGGTAAAGAAGTAATTGAAACCATTAAGTGGCTGATTGATGTGGGCGAAGATGGTTCTAATCCAATACGTCATTATAATCTGATTCCATCATGTTCTGGCATGGAGTATAAGATGAAGGATAATGGTGATGGAACCTATACTTTCTTAGAAGCTACAATTAATGGTGAAGCTATTGATGAAAATAAGGTTTACAACATAGCACTTGTGGGTGAACCGGAATATATTGACGATCCTATTTACTGTAACCATCCAATGCCAGAAAATCTGAAGGAAAAATTCAGTGAAATGGAAGGCAACTACTATGATAACTGTGTAGCCGCCATTACAGGCTGTGGTCAGCTTTTAGAAACAAGCGACTATGTAACAATTGAAAAATAAAAACACTCCCCAGGTTTTTTGGG
>DBOW01000080.1:2368-2499 GCA_002299675.1 Solobacterium sp. UBA636 | reverse complement strand
TTACGATAAGTATGACAGCCTGTCAAAATGCTGCAGAAACCCAGGAATAGGTGCATGAGCCCATTACTATCATGTCTACCGGCAGAGATTATCACTAACATCGAGATTATCTCTAAGTCGGTAATCAGATT
>DBOW01000080.1:244-2262 GCA_002299675.1 Solobacterium sp. UBA636 | reverse complement strand
ATTTAAGCTATGCTCTGGCATGGCTTTTTATTTGAACTTAGATAAAAAAATAGTACAATATTACCAAAATAAAGAGGGGAAAGATGAATACACAGTTTCAGATATGTGGTCTGGTCTTGCTTACAGTGCTGCTTATTCTATATAAAAGTCACAAGACTTTAAAGTTATATAAGGAAAGGGTTTTCTTTAAGTCTTTATGTGCAATTATCCTGAGTTTAATTCTGGATATTATGTCGCTGATTATTATCGACTTTAAGGGTTTTTTAAATATTCACCTGGTTAATTTTATCTGCAAGCTCTACGTCGTTTCTCTGGTCTGGGCGACCAGGTCAGCGTTTGCCTATGTGCTTGCCGATGTTTATCCTGAGTCCAGACATAAAAAAATGAACAATCATCTAATTCTGGCCTGTTTTATTGAAAGTGCTCTGGTGTATTTATTGCCTATTTATATTTTTGATGATGGATTTAAAGTATATACTTATGGTCCATCGATTACTCTTGTTTATCTTTTTGTGGCAATTTTTATTTTCTCTACTATTTTTGTTACATTTAAATTTCGCAACAAGATTAATCCCAGAAGAAAGTTCTGCATTAATATCTGGATGTTTATCTGGATTGGGGCAGCTGTCATTCAGCTTTTAAACGATGGTCTGCTGGTAGTTGGTTTTGCCTCAGCGTTAGGCATGTTTATTCTTTATGCGATAATGGAGAATCCGGAGGTGTATCTGGACAGGGAACTGGGCTGTTTCAATAGTTTTGCACTGAATGAATATGTTAATCAGAAGAAAGAGAAGAATGAAAAGTTTTCGTTTATAGAGCTGTTTTTTGATGAAAATGATGCTGCTTCGGCTGGTCCATATGAGCTGATTGGCCGTATTCTGCATTTTCTTGATAAATATAAAGATGTTAATGTTTTTAAAAATATTGGCACCAGTATTGTGATTATCAGCTTAGACACCAATGTTTTACTGAGAATTGCTGAGGAGCTAAATAAAATGCTGCCTTATCTGGAAAGAGAAAGCCGTATTATTTTTAATCAGTATGGTGACATGCTGGATAATGGTGAAGATCTTTATCAGTTTCTTTCGTATGTGAAGTCTCGTGTTTCTTTTGATGATCGCTATGTCTTCTATGCGGACTTTAATTTTGTCAAGGAATATAAGAACCGCAAAATAATTGAAGACGAAATAAAAAAGGCTATTGAGCAGGACAGGGTAGAGGTATATCTACAGCCTATTTATTCAAATCTTGATGAAGCTTTTACCAGTGCTGAAGCACTTATGAGGATTAAAAAGGAAGATGGAACTATGATTTCGCCAGCTGTCTTTATCCCAGTGGCTGAGGATTCAGGACAGATAATAAAGCTTGGTGAATTATTATTTGAAAAGGTCTGTTCTTTTTTGGTCAAAAACAGGGATTATAAGCTGGGTCTTCATTATGTCGAAATTAATCTTTCAGTTATTCAGTGTGATCAGCCAGATTTGGCTGACAGGCTGACAGAAATAGCGAATAAGTACAACATTAATCCACAGATGATCAATCTCGAAATAACCGAGACAGCATCAATTCGCTCACAGAGCATTCTTCTTGGCAATATGAACCGTCTGATTCAGCAGGGTTTCACATTTTCATTAGATGATTTTGGCAAAGGTGAGTCGAATCTGATGTATATCGTTGATATGCCGGTTTCCATTGTGAAATTTGATAAAGATATGTCTAAAGCCTTCTTTACTTCTTCTAAGGCTAAACAGGTTGTAAGAGCGGTAGTTAAGATGGTTCATGATATGGGTCTTAAACTGGTAGCTGAAGGTATTGAGACCAAGGATGAACTTGATGCGATGTATAAAGAAAACATTGATTACATTCAGGGCTATTATTATTCTAAGCCTCTGCCAATGGAAGAAGCGGTTGATTTCTTTAAACAGAATATTGCTTAAAAGTCTCGAATGAGATTTTTTTGGATGTAATACATCTATGATATTTTATCCTTTTAATGATTTCGACTGGCTATGTCTTTT
>DBOW01000080.1:0-122 GCA_002299675.1 Solobacterium sp. UBA636 | reverse complement strand
ACAAGAAACAGTACAGTTTTGATTAGCTTTCAGCATTATTGAGGAATCTTTTTGGAAGTCACTTTGATCCAGAACTATGCAGGGAATTCATCAAGTACTGTCCACAGATAGAGAAGCTATAC
>DBOW01000118.1:1253-8487 GCA_002299675.1 Solobacterium sp. UBA636 | reverse complement strand
GAAAGATAACACTCAGAATCATAAAAGACTCTTTTTTAACATTCTTAACAAAAAGGCTGCTTGAATGAATCTACCCAATAAACAGATATAATGTCTGAATATGTCCTGATAAACATAAAGATAATAAGATATAATATCGGATACAGGAGGATATTATGTCTAAGAGAATATATCTTACAGAAGATTTTAAGGAACTGATAGAAAATAACTGTATCTATGTAGATAAAACCACTTTTATTAAAGAAGTAATAAGTAAAGATATTGTTCAGTATACCAGACCCAGAAGATTTGGCAAGACTTTAAATATGCATATGCTGTATTATTTCTTCTCCAATCAGGAAGAGAGCTATAATCTGTTTAAGGATTTGAATATCGCAAAAGATGAAGAAGCTATGAAGCATCTTAATCAGTATCCGGTAATATTCCTGTCCCTGAAAGTTCTAACTAGAAAGAACTTTTCACTGCAGATGTCTGATTTTTCTAAAACTATTATTTATAATCTTTATGACAAACATCGATATCTTTTAAACAGCGACAATCTGGAAAAAGAAGAGAAAAAACTTTTTGACAGGTATTTGGAAAATAACGCAGATGAGAGCGAACTAGCTTCAGCTTTATATAATCTTTCAAGAATGATGTATAAGCATTTTAAGAAAAAATCTATTATTCTTGTGGATGAATATGATGTTCCTCTAAAACATGCTCAGCAGTATGGTTATTATGACGATATGCTGGATTTTATCAGGTCTTTGTTTTCGGGCACCTTCAAGACAAATGAATACCTGTATAAAGGTGTAATGACTGGCTGTCTTAGAATTGCCAGGGAATCAGTATTTACTGGTTTAAACAATTTTAGAAATGATTCAATTCTTACCAATAATCCAGAAGTATATTTTGGTTTTACTGAGGACGAAGTTAAAGATATATTAGCTGAATATAACATGCAAGATAAGTTCTCTCACATTAAAGACTGGTATGATGGCTATCTTTTTGGAAACAAGGAAGTATATAATCCCTGGTCTATGCTGAACTATATCGATGAGGCTAGGAAAGATTTGGTATCAGAACCCGTTTCATACTGGGTAAATACTTCAGGAAATGAAATAATCTATGACTTCCTGAAGAGGTCAGACAGTGAATTAAAAGATAATTTCACAAAACTTGTGAATGGTGAAGCTATTAAGGCAGACATATATCCAGAGATGACTTATAGGGAACTGGAAGATGATGAGATGGTATATTCTTATCTATTGACTACCGGTTATCTTAAGGCTCTTGGCAAGAATGAAGATGGTACCTATAATCTGGTTATACCAAACAAGGAAGTTAGGACGGTATATGAGAAATATTTCTCTAAATACACTAAAGGTCTGAAAAAGAAATACAGTTTAAAGATCTGTCGAAGCTTATTTGATGGAGATGGAGAAAAGGCAGAAGAATTAATTAATGATTATCTGTTCGAGTCTGTTTCCTCTATGGACTACAGTGAGGCTTTCTATCATGGTACTTTGAACAGTATGTTTGATGGTTTTGCCAGTCTGTCCAACAGAGAGTTTGGCTATGGCAGACCTGATATAGTAGTACTAGACAATTCGGTTACAGTCTTAATAGAGATAAAGAAAACTAAAGATCTGCTGCTTCTTTCAAAAGCGGCTGATGAAGCTATGAAACAGATAAAGGAAAAGAAATACATTGAGGGTTTAAATAGTTATGGCTATAAGAATATCAGGGCCTATGGTGTTTCTTTCTGTAAGAAGAGATGCTGTGTAAAGATGCTTAATCAATAAGCTTATTCGGTTCATAAGTATTATCTTATGAACTTTTATTTTTGAACAAACTGTTTATTTTCTGCACAGTGAAACGCAATAAGTTACAATAAAAATGTAAAAAATAAAGGAGAAAAACATATGGCAAAATTCCCTGAAAACTTCCTCTGGGGTGGCGCAACAGCCGCAAACCAGTTTGAAGGCGGCTTTGCGGAAGGCGGCAAAGGCGTTAACTCTTCCGACTGCACAACCAGAGGCTCACGTACAAAACTTAGAACCGTAACCTACAAAACCAGTGATGGTGTAATCCATGAAGAACCAATGTTTGGCTTAAACGCTCCTGAAGATGCAGTATTTGGCTGTTTTGAAGGTTATGACTACCCATCACATCAGGGTATTGATTTCTATCATCACTACAAAGAAGATATCGCCCTGTTTGGCGAAATGGGTTTCAAAACATTCAGACTTTCAATCAACTGGGCCCGAATCTTTCCTACCGGCATGGAAGAAACCCCAAATGAAGAAGGCTTAAAATTCTATGATAATGTCTTTGATGAATGCCTGAAATATGGCATTAAACCATTAGTAACCTTATCACACTATGAAACACCTATCGGCTTATCTAATGCCTGGGGTTCATGGACTGACGCCAGAACCATCGACTGTTTCTTAAGATATGTAAAAACAGTTGGTGAAAGATATAAAGGAAAAGTAGAATACTGGCTCACTTTCAATGAAATCAATATCGCAGCCATGTCACCATGGATGTCAGCCGGAATTGGCAGACGTTCAGCTCAGATTGTAGCTGATATCTCCAAGAACCAGCTCATTGCCTCAGCCAGGGCGGTACTGGCTCTGCATGAAATCGACCCTAACAACAAAGTCGGAAACATGGTTGCCTATGGTGCAAACTATGCCAATACCTGCAACCCTGAAGATGTTCTGGCTGCCAAGCAGTCTATGCATGGCTACCACTTCTATGAAGATGTCCAGGCCAGAGGCTACTATCCTTCGTATAAATTAAAGGAATATGAAAGAGAAGGTGTTAAATTCTCATTAACCGATGAAGAAGCCGAAGTATTAAGAAAAGGAACCGTTGACTTCCTTTCAATCTCCTACTATATGTCAGGTGTTATCTCTGTTGATCCAGAAGTTCTCAAAAACAAAGCCAGCGGCAATATGGGACTGGGTGGCTTAAAGAACCCTTACCTCAAGGCTTCCGACTGGGGCTGGACTATTGACCCTCTGGGCTTAAGAATTGCCTTAAACGAATTATGGGAAAGATATCAGAAGCCAATCTTCATCGTCGAAAACTCACTGGGTACCCAGGATGTACTGGTTGAAGAAAACGGCCAGAAAGTATGCCATGACAGTGCCCACATTGAATACCTGAGAGACCATATCAACGCCATGGCTGATGCCATCAACATTGATGGTGTAGAACTCTGGGGCTACACTCCATGGGGCTGCATTGACCTGGTATCAGCTTCAACCGGCGAAATGCATAAGCGCTATGGCTTCATCTATGTTGACTACCAGGATGATGGTTCAGGTGATGGTGCCAGATATAAAAAAGACTCCTTCTACTGGTGGAAGAAAGTCATTGCCTCTAATGGTGAGGATTTAGATTAAATATTAAATACTGCCTGTAAAACACAGGCAGTATATTTTTTTAGAAATCATAGACATGGGGTTTAACATCTTTGGGAATAGGACACTTATAGCTTTCTCCATCAAGCTTAAGTTTGAGTTCCCTTTTAGCTTTTTCAATCAGTTCTGGATTATTATGCAGCTTAATTGCCGCATCACATAATACTCTTCCTGCATACTTCATGCCCTTATCGGCAACTGAACTCTTGCCCTGGGCAACCCATTGCCATGAATGGCCACTGGCCCCATAGGCGAAGCAGGCGGTATTAAACTGACCGGTAGGCACACACCATGAAACATCACCTACATCAGTAGAACCCATCTGGCAGATGTCATGATGTTCCTTTTCTATTATGTAGCTGCAGATAACATTATTCTTAATGTCTTCCTTAAGTTTATTTTCATCCTTAACCATTAAAGGAATATTAATCTTTCCATCAAATGAACTCTTATATTTAGAAAGATACTCACATTCATCAAGACCATAGCTTAAATCATAGTCCTCTTTCATGGTCTCAAACAGAACATTTTCTAAAGTCTGATTACTGATGGTGTTGGATAAACCTTCATCAAAAATAACTTCCACTTCTGTACCCGTCATCAAGGCAGCACCTTTAGCACAGTTAATAACCCTTTCGGTTAACGATGAACAGTCATGATTATTTTTTGATCTGACAAAATATTTAAGTATAGTCAGATTCTGCACAACATTGGGAGCCTTGCCTCCTGCATCAATATAGGCATAATGAACCCTGTCAGAATCTTCCATATGTTCTCTTAGATAGTTGACTCCCACATTCATCAGTTCTGCCGCATCCAGAGCTGAACGTCCTAAATGTGGTGCTGAAGCAGCATGTGAGGCTATACCCTTAAACTTGAAATAAATAGCCGTACAGGACTGACTTGAACCGGTTACTACCTGATTAAATATACCAGGATGCCAGGTAAGCGCTATATCGCAATCATCAAAGTAGCCATCTCTGGCAAGATAAGTCTTGCCCGAACCGGCTTCTTCGCCAGGACAGCCCACAAACTTGACGGTACCGCTTAAACCGTTCTTTTCAAGATACTCTTTATAAAGACAGGCTCCATACAAAGAACCAACACCTAACAGATGATGACCACAGCCCTGTCCGGTATCTGAGTCAGAATCTTTTTCCTGATTAAATATATTGGCCCTCTGATTTAAACCACTTAAGGCATCATATTCAGCCAGGAAACAGATTACTGGTGAACCTGAACCAAATACTCCCTCAAAGGCCGTATCCATACCACAGATCTTTTCATTGACTGTAAAGCCCTCATTTTTAAGAAATTCAGCATAAGCTCTGGCACTCTTATATTCCCTCATACCGGGTTCAGCATATTCCCAGAGCTTATCTGATAACTGCTTAAATTTATCCACTTAGAGCACCTTCGAAAGAAACTCTTTACATCTTTCGGTTTTTGGATTTGTGAATATTTCCTGAGGCGTACCCTCCTCGGCAATCACCCCATTATCCATAAACCAGACCCTGTCACTTACCTCTCTGCAGAAGCCCATTTCATGAGTCACAATTACACAGGTCATTCCTGAATCAGCCAGCTGTTTAATTAAAGACAGTACATCCTTAACCATCTCTGGATCCAGGGCACTGGTAGGTTCATCAAACAGCATTACTTCCGGGTTCATCGCCATGGCTCTGACTATTGCCAGACGCTGTTTCTGACCACCAGAAAGTTTCTTGGGAAAACCATCTTTTTTATCTTCAAGACCAACCATCTTTAATAGTTCCCTGGCCTTTTCCTCAGCTTCAGCTTTAGACATTCTGCCCGTCTGAACAGGAGCCAGAGTAACATTGTCAATTACACTAAGATTATTAAAGACATTAAAGTGCTGAAAGACCATACCCATCTTCTGACGGTGTTCATTGATAATCTTCTCACGGCTTTTTTCATTCTGTTTATCAAGCTGTACCGATTTCTTATATTCCTGTTTCAGCTTATTATATTCATCAGAACCTTTATCTAAAACATCCAGCTTCTTCTTTAAAAGTAAAGAATTACTGTTATATAAAACATTTCCCTCAAACTCAATCCTGCCGGCACTTGGTGTCTCCAGCATATTCAGACATCTGATAAATGTTGACTTGCCTGATCCAGAAGCACCAATAATTGATACAACCTCACCTTTTTCAATATGACAGTTAATACCCTTAAGTACCTCAAGTTCATCAAAGTTCTTATATAAATTCTCAACCTTAATCACGACTTGCCAACCTCTTTTCCAAAAGACCTACACACTTAGAAAGTGAGAAAGTCACCGTAAAATAAATAATTGCGACAATAATAAATGGCGGAAGATTCACATAGGTAGCGGCGGTTATATTCTTTCTTACCGACATCAGCTCACCAATAGACGCATCTACCGATACAGCCAGCGAAGTCTCCTTGATCATCTGAACCAGTTCATTAACAATCGAAGGCAGAGAATTCTTTAAACCCTGAGGAATAACTATCTTCTTATAAACCTGCCACTTGCTTAAACCCAGTGCACGTCCAGCTTCCATCTGACCCTTATCAACCGCCTGAATACCAGATCTGAATATTTCTGATGAATAGGCACTTGAATTAATAGTCAAAGTAATAATGCAGGACAATACCTCGGTAGTAAAGAAAGAACCAAAGGATATCTTGGTAGGACCCAGTATTACATAAATCAGCAACAGCTGCAGCAGCAGTGGTACACCACGTATTACTTCAACATAAATGGTTGCGATAAAGGAGAAAAACTTATTATCTCCCAGTCTTACAAGACAGATGGCAACTCCCATAAACATGGCCAGGAATACTGATACCACCGACAGCAGCAGTGTAATCAATAGACCATGCATAAAGAACGAATGATAGTCACGCCAGATAGTATAAATATTTGACTTATAGGTAGGATAAACCTCGGTATCCTCTTTAATGCACGAAAGATCCTCAGACCAGCCAGTCTGTGAGAAACCCTTTCTGACCTGTTCAATTACACCCAGATCATCAGCTGCATCACCATAACTCACATAGTCCAGACCAACAAGATTTCTTTTTCCTTCAACCGAAGTATCATAGAAAGAAACCAGCTGGCCATTTTCTACTTCACCAAAATAATAAACAGTAATATCGCCTTCAACAGTCTTAATAAACTTATCTTCCTTATATAAAGTCTTCTCCACCGAAGAAGAATAAACATAGTTCATGACTCCATTTATATTCACTGCCCAGAAAGCTGTCTTACCCTTATTTCCATCCTTAAAATAAGTCTTGGTCTTGGTGCCAGGTTCTACTTCAACAGAATTTCCTTCCATATCGATATACTCATCGCCCTGTTTCACCGCAATAGTAAGCTCACCATTTTGAGGACTTGTATTAACCACGGTAATAGTATATTTTCCATCATCCACCGTTTCCGTTACTTTGTTGTAGCTTAGACCATCCTTAAACGCAAAGACAATCAAAATAAGGGCAACAATGGAAATAATTCCAGTCTTTAATTTTTTCTTATCCATAAAGCTAATAATTAAGGGGAGGTTTTGACTCCCCTTTATTTATAATTATTCCTCTTCCGCAATAATATCTTCTGCGGCATTCTCACCTAATGATAAGAATAAAGCCTGACCTTCATCCTGCCATGTCTTATACTGATCCTCAGGTACAGCTGCGATAGCCTCATTAATGGCATCCTTCAGCTCATCGTTGCCTAAGGCAATCAGAACATGATAGCCAGTATACTTAGAATCATCGAAAGCCTCTGGAACAATCGCATACTTCTCAGGATAAGAAGCCACCAGTGTTTC
>DBOW01000118.1:0-1198 GCA_002299675.1 Solobacterium sp. UBA636 | reverse complement strand
GCAGCATTTAAATCATCAATAGCCTTAAGTGTAGCATTAGGCAGCTGTTCCTCAACGATTTCCTGCTGCAGTGCGCCATTCTGGGCAGCTACTTCAACTCCAGCCTGATTAAGACTTGCCAGATCCTTATAAACTTCAACATTCTCCTTGGCAATTAAGGCAACCTGACCAGAATCACCTTCTGAGAAATAATCCTCACTTAACAGATATGATGCAGCTCTTTGTGCTGTATAAGAATAACCTGAAATTGAACAGTCGACAATACCATTGGCTACTGAAGCCTGACAGGTATCAAAATCCATAGGCTTGATTAACAGCTCAAGACCAAGATAGTCGGCAATAAACTTAGCCAGCTCAACATCAGAACCAACATATTTCTCCTGACCAGTCTTTGTCAGATCAACAAACTCCATTGGGGCAAAGTCAGTAGACATTGAAACAGTAAGAACACCATCGCTCACAAGCTTATAGCCAGTTTCAACAGTTTCGTTACCATCATCAGCCACAACAGGTTCCTCTTCGCTCTTCTTGCCGCAGGCCACAAGGCTTAACATCATTAATACAGTGATTAACATTACAACAACTTTTTTCATAAACAACTTCCCTCTCTTCAAACAAAAAAGGCGATACCAAAAGGGCGCATGCAGCGCGGTACCACCTTAATTTATGCCTTAACCCTTAACGCGGATATACGTCCTGTAATACTACTACTTCATACAGAATCCTACAAAGTGCGTTCGCCCCTTCAGTTTACTGGTTCCTTTCACCTATCGAACCTCGCTTAAGTTCTTTAAGAAACTACTACCCTTTTTCTTTGGATGCTTTAATCTTAAATCACTTTCTCCATCATTTCAATATATTTTCATAACTTTCTTACATTATTTTCACATATTATGTAAATTTTTTCATTGTAATTCATAAATAAAACCGGAAAAACCGGTTATATCTTGTTATGGTCTGTAATTATTACACTCATTTTCAAGTTCGACAAAATCGCAACAGCGATCTTTGAGCTTTTTAGGCATTCTATCTTCAAAAAACATAGCTCTTAAGTCTTCAGCCTTTGCATAAATCTTATTTCTGTTCTCTAAACGATTAATCCAGGCGTCCTGATCATGCAGAAGGTTAATATAGCTCACTGCATCATCACTGCTGCCTGCAGGAATCGATAAATCTAGACGACGCAATACATTTACTC
>DBOW01000103.1:9478-19219 GCA_002299675.1 Solobacterium sp. UBA636 | reverse complement strand
AAACTACAAGCGGCATGCCGTTTGTAATGCCGCCGTTTATGCCGCCATTATGATTTGTCAGAGTTATAACCGTACCATTATCATATGCAAATTCATCATTAGCCTCATGCCCATACATCCGGGAAATATCAAATCCTGAACCAAATTCCACACCCTTGACACCTCCTATGGAAAAAATAAGAGATGCAAGCCTGCTTTCAACAGAATCAAAATAAGGTTCGCCTATGCCGCAGGGAAGTCCCAGCACAGCCGTTTCAATTATGCCGCCAACTGAATCCTGACTGTTTCTGGCTTCTTCAATAAGTTTTAACATCTTATCCTTTGTTTCTTCATTCAATACCGCAAAATACTGCTCATTAAGATAATCAAGTTCCTCTTTCTTAAAACTCAGTCTGTCATCCTCAATTTCGCCAATAGACCTGATATGTGATCCAACTGTAATACCTTTAAAACTCAGAACATCACGAATAATAGCGCACAGGGCCACTATTGCCGCTGTCAGACGGCCAGAGAAATGACCGCCACCCCGATAATCGTTAAAACCATCATATTTCACATTTGCGCTATAGTCGGCATGTGAAGGACGGGGCTTAATTTTAAGTTCACTGTAGTCCTTTGACCTTGTATCACTGTTGGCGATAATCACGGTAAGACAATCACCTGAAGTATAGCCATTAAACACACCTGAGATTATTTCAAATTCATCCTGTTCAACCCGGGCTGTTGAAATCCTGCCGCCCGGTCTTCTTAGACTCAGCGCCTTCCTTATGCTGTCTTCGTTTACCTTTATGCCAGCTGGAAGTCCATCAATCGAAGCACCTATATATGGCCCATGCGATGTGCCAAAAATACTCAACTTTATATTATTGCCTGTCCAGTCTGCCATGTATAAGCCCCCTTATATATTCATAATCTACTGTTTCTATTACAGCCTCGCCTATTCCTTTAAGCTTAATAAGATCTATTCTGTCGCCTTTGCCCTTCTTATCGTGGCGAATAATATCCATAAGCCTGTCCTCATCATATTCAGTATCGACAGGAAGACTGTATTTAATAAGTACCTTCCTTAACCTGTCTTTTATCTTTTCATCATCTATAACCTTAAGCATTCCCAGTCCCACACACTCCCCATGGAGCAGTTCACCCTTTTTAAAGCTTTCAATGCCATGGCCTATTGTATGACCGAAATTCAGAATCTTTCGAATTCCCATTTCCTTTTCATCTTCTTCAACAACCCTCTTCTTAAAACAGAGTGATCGATAAATAACTTCCTCAAGATTATTCATGACATCTTCATTTTCAAACATCTCAAACAAAGCCTTATCACCAATAAGTCCAGTCTTTATTGCCTCCACCAGACCATTATGCACATTCCTTGCATCAAGTGTCTTTAATGTATCCAGGTCAATCAGCACGCCCTTTGGCTGATAGAAAGCTCCGACAATATTTTTATAGCCCTCATAGTCGATTGCCACCTTGCCGCCGATTGAAGAATCAATAGATGAAAGAGTTGTAGTGGCGACATTGTAGAAATCAATGCCGCGCATATAGCTGGAAGCCACAAAACCTGCAAGATCCCCAACTACGCCACCGCCAACAGCTACAATTGCCGATTTACGGTCCAGGGAACATTCAACTGCCTTCTCAATACATTTCTTATAGGTCTCAATATTTTTGGAAGCCTCACCCTGCTTAAATACTATGATATGTCCTTCTTTACACTTTGACCTCAGCTTTTCGGCATATTCTCTGGGTACACCAGTGTCCGAAATAATCAGTACCTTCCTGTTCAGATCAAAATAGCTGTCCGCTCTGTCTAACAGACCTCTTCCTATAGTAATGTCATATCCCTTTTCAAGATTCATGTGGAGTTTTTTCATAAATTACCTCTAATTCTCAAAAAAAGGCAGTCCCTTAAGACTGCCCTAATATATACATGCATTAAAACAGTCTACTTATCCATTAGCCTTCTTAAAGTAATAATAATAAGAATAAACTGTCATTGTTAACATGGCTTAATTGTACACCTTTTTTACTTTGATTCAACAGAATATTTAACTTTATAAGTCTCTAAAAGCTGATTATAGTCTCTGATCTGATCAGTTGTAAATGTATTCTTGATCTGATGCATATCATAATCATCCATTTCCTGTTCCAGCATGGAAATAAACACATTGTTACAGTGATCACCAATTCTCTCTAAATCAGTAATCAGATCATTAAACGCAATACCAGCTTCAATTGTACAGTTGCCCTTCTTTAAACGCTCAACATGATTAAGCTTCAGTTTCTCACAGATATCATCTACAACTGATTCAAAAGGATTGATTGAATATGCCAGTTTCAGGTCATTGTTGATAAAAGCCTCAGCAGTTAGAGTAAGCATATCCTCAACCGCCAGTACCAGACTTGAAAGCTCCTTCTTGGCCTCATCAGTAAAACCAAGTTTTTTCTGATCAAGATCCCTTATAGCCTCGGCAATATTCATTCCATGGTCACCAATTCTTTCAAAATCCTCAATGGTATGAAGGTATTTGGAAATCTCAGAATTCTGCTGCTTATTAAGTTCCTTGCGGGTAACCTTTACCATATAGGTACCAAGCTTATCGGCATAACGGTCAATAATGTCTTCCTTCTTCTCAACCTTCTTAAAACCCTTATCGCTGAAACCATCCAGTAAAGCGCAGGCATTACAGATGTTGTCCCTGGTAATTAAAGCCATATTGTTGATGGTAATACGGCACTGCTCAATAGCCAGAGCCGGATGGGCAATAAATCTTTCCTCGAGTCTGTCTTCCTCGTACAGCTCTTCTTCCTCTTCATCATCCTTGACAATAATACGGCAGATCTTTTCGATCAGTCCAATACATGGTGCCAGCATCAGTACCATAATTACACGATAAACCGTATTGAGCAGGGCAATAGACACAGTATTCAAAGACATTTCCACAAATGAGAAATGCATAAACATGTTCAAAGAATAGAACAGCACACCGATAATTACCGCGCCCAGAACATCTACCAGCAGATAGGCAAAGGCACTTCGCTTACCATCGCTTGAAGCACCCAGCGCACTTAACAGTACCGGCAAAGAGGCACCAACCGCAATACCCATCAGCATTGGGAAAGCTACTTCAAATGTAATGGCACCAGTAGCGGATAAAGCCTGCAGGATACCGACAGCTGCCGAAGCCGACTGAATTACCGCTGTGAACAGTGCACCAACCAGAATACCAATCAGTGGATTAGAAAAATTAGTCAGCATATTAATGAATACTTCACTGTTTCTAAGTCCTGATACAGAAGATGACATAGCCTTCATGCCGAACATCAAAACGGCAAAGCCCATCATAATATCACCAATCTGCTTCTGCCTGGTATGCTTACAGAACATTCTCAGATAAATACCGATAATCGCAATAATAGCGGTCAGAGAATCAGTAGACAGAAGTTCCAGTATACCGCTTGAACCCTCAATTGAAGAAAGCGAAACAATCCAGCCGGTAATAGAAGTACCGATGATGGCACCCATGATAATGCCGATGGCCTGTTTAACCTTCATCATTTTCGAGTTTACAAAACCAACCACCATTACTGAAGTGGCACTTGAAGACTGAATTACCGCTGTAACTCCAGCACCCAGGGCAATACCCTTGAGCGGATTAGATGACAGCTTATAAAGAATAACTTCCAGCGAATTACCGGCAACCTTCTTTAAACCGTCACCCATCAGTGTCATACCATAAAGAAACAAAGCTACGCCGCTAAACAGCGCCAGCACATTTGAAATACTCATAAAAACCTCTTCCCATCCCTTTTATTTTCTCATATCTCGCGGCTTTTTATATAGCCATTATATACTTCATTCTTCTTTAAACTGTATAAATCACAGGCCTTTTTAACCGCTTCCTTAACCTTCATACCGTTTTTGATATATTCATCAATCTTTAAATATACCTCTTCAATATCGGTTTCCCTATCTTCGCATTTAAAGCCTTCAACAACAATCACCAGTTCCCCTCTAAACTCATGATCCTTTAATTCACTTATTCTGCCTCTTAAAAATTCCTCATGAAGCTTGGTCAGTTCTCTGGCAACACAGATGTTTCTGTCTGAGAGTACCTCCAGCATTATTGACAGCGTTCTGTTTATTCTGTGAGGTGCCTCATAGAAAATCATAGTATAGGGAAAATTCTTAAGCCCCTCAAGCTCAGCTTTGGCCTTTGATGTCCTGGAGCTTAGAAAACCATAGAAAAGATAATGCATAGTATCAAGCCCGGAAGCTACAAGCGCATTAATTGAAGCACTTGGCCCAGAAATAACCGAAATCTTAATATCTCTTTCAGAAAGACGATTAACCAGTGTATAGCCTGGATCAGATATTAAAGGATAGCCGGCATCAGAAACCAGCGCAATATTTTTTCCGCTTTCAAGCTGCTCAATAAGCTTTAGAGATTCCTCATCTTCATTAAAATTATGATAAGCCACCATTGGCGTATGTATATCAAAATGCGTAAGCAGCTTCAAAGTATTTCTTGTATCCTCACAGGCAATAATATCCACACTTTTCAGCGTATCAATCACCCTGGGTGAAGCCTCGCTTAAATTCCCAATCGGCGTAGAGACAATAAAAAGTGTCCCATAAAAACTATTTGACACTTTCCCTTTCTCCTTCTTTTCTATTTAAATTATATTTTGCCTTCTTTTTAAAATCCTTCAGATCAACAGTCAGAGAAGTATCACCATTCTCTATACGGCAGGTCTGATTAATCACATTCATTGAAACAAGCTTATATCTCTCACCCTCATATTCAACGTTTGAATTAAGTTTTGGAAGATCCTTCCTCAGATCCTTATAAGCCTCATCTTCATATTTAAGACAGCACATCAGATTGCCGCACTGCCCGCTTAGCTTCTGAATATTTAAAGCCAGCAGCTGATTCTTGGCCATATTGATTGAAATACGGTCAAAATCCGAGATAAACTTTGCACAGCAAAGCTCCCTGCCACAGCAGCCAATACCCGAAACCATCTTAGCCTTGTCACGAGTGCCAATCTGTCTTAAATCAATACGGCAATGGAAAATAGAAGCCAGAACCTTTAAAAGCTCACGGAAATCAACTCTGTCATCAGCCAGATAAGTAAAAGTTATCTTGGCACGATCCAGAGTATATTCACTGGCAATAATATTCATGCCCAGGTTAAGCCTGTCTGCTTCCTTCTGGGCAATATCCTTTGCCCTTGCGGCATCTTCCTTATTTTCCTCATAATCCTGAAGATCCCTTTTTGTAGCCAGACGCAGAATTTCCTTAATCTCAAGATTGATATCCGGCTTTTCAAAAGGTGAACCAGTCACTTTGCCTATTTCCAGACCCCTGGCAGTTTCCACTACCACTCTATCACCACTTTTAACTTCAAAGTCCGAAACCTTGAAGGTATATGTCTTATTTGTTGAATCAAATTTAACCGCTATATACATAAAAACTCCTCTATAATGATATTAAATGTGCCCCGATTTGGTCAAACAGCAGCTGCCTGTTTATATTGGTTTTCGCCTTTTTTGAAGCATCCATAAATATCTCCATCAGCTTCACAAGATCCCTGTTCCTTAAAATATTGAGACAATTATTATATTCATTATCATCGCGAGTATTAAAAATAAGCGCATCAGAAATAACTATCTGCATAATCGAAAGATAATAATCACTCAAAAGCTTAAAATCATCCTTATTAACACAAGTATAAAACTCATTAAAGAACATCGCCGGCAGATAGTCCCTGTTGTCAAGATTGCCTATTGTCTTATAAACATATTCCCTGGCATTTGTATAACACTCATCATTCAGATCCATATCCTCATAACAGTGCTTAATACGGCTTAAAAGATAAGCATCCGTGTTCTCAAAACCATGTTTCTCATACTCAGCTATCAAATATGAAAAATCACGGGTCTTAAATTCCACCCTTCTGCAGCGTGAGACAACTGTAGGCAGAAGACCATCAATATTATCGCTCAGAAAAATACCATAAGTACTCCTGCTTCCAGGCTCCTCCATAAACTTCAGAATCATATTGAGCACCTTTTGCGAAGAGTTATTTATATTATCAATAATATATACCTTCCTGCCGCTTTGCTCAGCCGCCGTCTTTGAAAATTCCATCATC
Organism: Solobacterium sp. UBA636; assembly: GCA_002299675.1. Taxonomy (GTDB): domain Bacteria; phylum Bacillota_I; class Bacilli_A; order Erysipelotrichales; family Erysipelotrichaceae; genus Colivicinus. Next base: position 13,054 of record DBOW01000103.1, on the reverse strand, counting down.
AGCTGCTCAATATCATTTACCTTGATAGAGGCTTTATAGCCATTTATATAAATCACATCAAGATGCTTCAGCTGTCTTATTCTTTTACACTGCTCACACTCCTCACACGCAAAAGTACCGCTTCCCTCAATAATTGACTGAGCCATTAAAAAAGCCGCCTCTGTTTTAAGAGGATTAAGTTCACCATAAAACAAATAAGAATGCGCAAGCTTACCGCTTTCCAGATCATGCTTAAGACTGAGATAGGCTGTAAGCTCCTGCTTCTTCAAAACATCTTTAATCATTCAAAAACTTATAAATAATATCTAAACAGTCCTCAAGAACCTCATCAGCACTCCTTGAAGCATCAACCACCTTAAAATCGCTGAAACGCTCCTTGATAAGCTGATAGCCCTCAACAACCTTCTTATGAAAATCGCTTGATTCCCCATCAAGACGGTCCTTATTGCCTCTTGAATTAACACGCGAAAGACCAGTCTTCTCATCAACATCCAGATATAAAACCAGATCTGGCATAGTATCACCAATCGCAAAACGGTTTATATCATAAACTGCATCAATTCCAAGACCCCTGGCATAACCCTGATATACAAGCGAAGAATAAACAAAACGCTCGCACAGCACAATCGAACCCCTCTTTAATGCGGGTATTACTTTCTCAACGAGATGCTGACGCCTTGAAGCCGCATATAAAAGAGCCTCTGTCTTGGCTTCCATAGCGGTATTTTTAGGATCAAGAATAATGTTTCTTATCTGCTCAGCTATATCGATGCCTCCAGGTTCCCTGGTATGCACAATATCATATTTCTCACTCAGTATTTCCTTAAGCCTCAGGGCTATTGTGGTCTTCCCAGAACCGTCCGGTCCCTCTATTACTATAAAACTGCCTTTTTTCATAAAACTAATTCAGCTTATCGTTCTTAGGTCTGAAAGACTTATCAAAAATCTCCAGAAGCTGATTTCTGATCTTCTCATATTCATCATAGCTCAGATCTTCCATTGGCGAACCACCCGAAAAAATCTTCACCTGGGTGTTAAACACCGGACCATTTTTCTCGCTGAGCTGACGATAAGAATCCAGCTTCTCAAAATAATTAAGATTCATAACTGCATATTTAGACTGTCCATCTTCATCGATAAAGACAACATCCTCATCGCCAAGCATTTCAAGCTGTTTCTTTATTCCTTCTACTTCTTTAATATCAATATTACGCATAAAACTATTATATAACACAAAAAAGGCCCGAAGGCCTTTATTCTATTTATTTAACTGCAGCTGATAAAACCTCTCAAAAGGCTTAAAGAAAACAATGCCCAGTATAAATACTGAAATCATCTCTCCGGCAAATACCGATAAAGCATTTACACCAAAAAGCATCAGTACGCTGGAACCCTCAGCCATAAAATAATAAGTAAGCTCAGCTCCAACAATAATCCCATTAAATACTGCCGGCATCACAAATGACAGAAGCGGCAGTCCCTTATATCTGATATTCCTTAACTTATACATCAATATTCCAGATAACAGCGTTGCCAGTGTACCAAAAATAATATCGAGCATAAAATAATCCATACCGTTCATAACCCCATAAATATTGGTTACAAAACAGGCGAAAGTCAAAGAATAAATAAATTTCTTATCAAAAATACATAGTACCATCAACAGCTCAGCTATCCTGATTTGAACAGGGCCAAAGGCATAAGCTCCAAGAACGATACAGAGTGCCGTATAAATACCGGCTACAAGTGCGTGCATTACAAGTGTTTTTGTCTTCATAAAACCTCCTAAAATAAAAAACGACCTGCAAAGGACACTACAAAAAAGATGTGTTCCTTTGGTTTTAATGTTTTACAAGCAGGATATCGGAGTAGAACTGCTTGGTACACAAAGTACTGTTCTATTCTATACCACTTTTGATATAAAATGAACTCATGAAATACACTCTGGAAATATGTGCCGGCTCATATTATGACGCCCTTGAAGCCTGTAAAGGTCAGGCAGATAGAATAGAACTCAACTCAGCCCTCCATCTTGGAGGCCTTACCCCTTCACTTGCCTCACTGATACTCACAAAAACCAGTACTGACCTTAAAGTAATCTGCATGGTAAGACCAAGAGGCGGCGGCTTCTGTTATGGTGAGGCAGACACACAGACCATGTACGCCGATGCAAAGCTGCTGTTAGAAAATGGTGCTGATGGCATAGCCTTTGGATTTTTAAATGAAGATTATACAATTGATATACCAAAAACTGAGCATATGGTATCCATCATTAAACAATATAATAAAGAAGCAGTCTTCCATAGAGCTTTTGACTGCACAGACGATCCATATTCAAGCATTGAAACACTCATAAAACTGAAAATAGACAGAGTACTCACCTCAGGCCAGAGAAACAAAGCCATGGAAGGCAAAGAACTTATCAAAGACCTTCAGTCAAAATATGGAAATCAGATTGAAATACTGGCCGGTTCAGGTATTAACAGCACAAATGCCATAGAGCTTATAAACTATACAAAAATCAGTCAGGTCCATTCCTCCTGCAAAGAATGGCTTTTTGATTCAACAACCTCAAACACAAATGTCTCATACAGCTATAATGGCAAAGATCAGTATGACGTGGTAAGTTCTATCAAAGTAAAGGAGCTTAAAGATTCACTATGTGGAAAACAATAAAAGAAAACAAAGATATACGCAATTTATTTACCCTGTTCTGTGTCCTTATTTCCGGCTTTCTGCAGGCAGCGGTAATCAGAGTATTTATGGAGCCCTTAAACCTGCTGTCAAGCGGCTTTACCGGTCTTGCGATACTTATCGAAAGAATAACCAGCAGCTTCTTCGGTTTCACTTTCTCAACTTCACTGGGCATGCTGATACTGAATATCCCGGTAGCCCTTCTTTGCAGCAGATCGATTTCAAAACGCTTTGTCTTTTTTTCAATGATTCAGGTATTCACTGTTTCGTTATGTCTTAAAGTAATGCACTTTAATCCGCTCTTTGATGATCAGCTTCTCAATATCATTTTCGGTGGCTTCATCTATGGCATATCAGCACTGATTGCCCTGAAAGGCAATGCCTCAACCGGCGGTACCGATTTCATTGCGCTTTATATATCAAACAGGCTTGGCCGCTCTATCTGGTCCCAGGTATTTATCTTCAACGCCACACTCCTGATTATTTTCGGTATCATGTTTGGCTTTCAGTATGCCGGCTATTCAATTCTGTTTCAGTTTATCTCAACCAAAACAATCGATTCCTTCTATCACAGATATGAACGCATGACCATGCAGATTACAACCTCTAAGCCCGATGAAGTAATTGATGCCTACATGAAACAGTTCAGACACGGCATGACAAGACTCAACGGCACAGGCGGCTACTCAAAAAAACCAGTATCCATGCTGATAACGGTAGTATCAAGCTATGAAGTAGAAGACATAGCCCGATTCATCAGACAGGTAGACTCCAAGGTCATAATCAATACCTTCAAAACCGAAAACTTCTATGGCAATTTCTATTTAAAACCTATTGAATGATTACAGTTCATAAACAACCCGCAGATTTTTCTGCTGAATA
>DBOW01000103.1:8492-9380 GCA_002299675.1 Solobacterium sp. UBA636 | reverse complement strand
ATATAACAATCGCTATGCTGCTAATATGTTTGTTATGGTGATATCTTTGTATAGACAGAACTTTTTATGAATTCTGATAATTTCTATACAATACCCGTATTTTGTAAAATATTCACATATTAGAAATATTCAAAAGATAGCGCTATAATATACCCGCTATAGACAAAGGAGATAAAGTCAAATGAAAAATACAAAACAGATCACAGCCATCTCCATGTTTGCCGGACTGGTTGTAGTACTGCAGGTAGTGGCAACCTTCATCAACTTTGGTGGTTTCCCTATCACTTTAACGCTAATCCCAATCATCATTGCCGGAGCACTGTATGGACCAAAAATCGGTGCACTGATGGGTACTGTATTTGGTGTCGTAGTTGCCTTAATGGTTATTACTGGTGCCGATCCATCTGGCGCAACAATGCTGGCAATGCATCCGGTTGTAACTATTTCAGCCTGTGTTTTAAAGGGAACCTTCTGTGGTTTAGCTGGCGCACTTGTTTATAAAGCCCTAAACAAAAAGAACAAGGTTCTGGCCATTGTGCTGGCAGCCGCCGTTACACCTGCAGTAAACACTGGTACACTTTATATCGTAATTATTATTTTCTTCTCCGGTACCTTTGCCGCTATGATTGGTGCCTTCATGTCAGTCAATTTCCTGATTGAACTGTTGACAAACATTCTTCTGGCCCCTGGCTTACTCAGAATTATTGATTCAAAAATTAAATAAGACAACACAAAAGGACAGTCCCCAAACTGTCCTTTTGTGTTAAATCAAGGAATACATATTATGCACAAAATTGGATAAGTCTTCTGTGCTGTAGCTTTGCTACAAATATAATATATCAATTAGTTCAGACTAACTCCACACAGACTTTTTCCAGATTGAATAAA
>DBOW01000103.1:7379-8396 GCA_002299675.1 Solobacterium sp. UBA636 | reverse complement strand
GAAGAATTAAGCATAATATCATAATTCTTTCTGTCACCCCATTTCTGGTCGGTGTAGTACTTATAGTTAATACTCCTTCGCTTATCCATTTCCTTAATAAACTTCAGAGTCTCCTCTTTTGATATGTTTCTGAGCTTAGAAATACGCTCAATCTTCTCTGGCTCATTGCCATAAATAAAGACTGTCAGCTTATCCTTCTTATCTCTTAAAACATAATCAGCGCAGCGCCCTACAATTACCGCATTTTCTTCTTCCGCGATTTTTTTGATAACCTTTGTCTGTGCGTTCATCAGAGTATCCTCTAAAGATACACCCGCTTCGTCTCTTGGAGAAAAAGCGTAGGCGAAGATAGAAGAACCCTTCGAATGTTCGCTATGTTCCTTGACATAGCTTTGGGCAAGACCGGTTTCTTCGGCTACTTTTACAATCATTTCCTTGTCATAAAAACTGTAGCCAAGTCTTTTGGCGACTTCTTCACCAATCACTCTGCCCCCTGAGCCATACTCTCTGCTCAACAGTATAACCATTTTTATGCCTCCTTTTAACAAACCCAGAATTTAGATGTATATTCTATTGAGTTGTTTTCAAAAAATTCTCTCAGCTTTGGCTGATCAAGTGTATTTCCAAAACGCTTTTCACAGGAAGTTACAACATCAAATCCATCCAGAACAACCAGTTCCTTAAACTTTTTTACGTTTTCACCCTCTAATATATATTCACTCTCTGCCTCTCGACCGCCAACTATATAGTTAACGCCAATAAAAAGACAGTTATCTTTTTCCATTACATATAAATCATCTAACATAGCTTTTCCTCTCTCAATTATACTTTAAATTTCTCCGCAATGCTTGGGGCATTTTTCGTAAGCTTCTTGATGGTCAAATCCTCTTGCGCCTTGTTGTTGGCCAGGCGAAGATTATTTTCTGAAGACATTAAAGCCTTCTTGGTCTTCTCAAGATGATCAATTGTCTTATCAATTTCCTCAATTGCCGTCTTGAACTTCTCCGAGGCAATACG
>DBOW01000103.1:2390-7312 GCA_002299675.1 Solobacterium sp. UBA636 | reverse complement strand
AGATCAATATCCTGATTTCTGGCAATTTCCAGTTCCTTCTTATAGCTTAAGGCATTGAGTGCACCATTTCTGATTAAAGTAATAATCGGAATAAAAAACTGCGGACGCACTACATACATCTTTGGATACTTATAGGAAACATCTACTATGCCACCATTATAAAGCTCAGAGTCTGGTTCAAGCATCGAAACAAGCACTGCATACTCACAGTTTTTCTCATTCCTGTCCTTATCCAGTTCCTTAAGAAAGTCCTCATTCTTATGCTTGGTAGCCGTTGTATCATTCTCGTTCTTCATCTCAAACATGATTGATACAATTTCGGTTTTATCCTCATCATAATCCCTAAAGATAAAATCACCCTTGGAACCGCTCTTTGATATCTCATTATCTTTATCAAAATAGGCATTGGGAAACAAAGGTCGAAGTTTATTGAACTCGGTAGCACAATGCACCTCTAAAGATTCACCTACCAGTTTAGTTGACTGTCTGGCCTTAAAGTCTTTATAGAAGTCCACCTCTTCCTGTTTAGCCTTTAATAATGTTTCATAGTTCTTCTTTATTTCCTCATTCTTTTCCTTATTTAAAGAATCATTAAGTGCCAGCTTATTATTCAGCTCAGAAATCTTCAGATCCTTCTGATTTAAAAATTTAGAGTTTTCTTCTTTAAGTCTGGAAATCTCCTCATCCTTGGATTTAAGGGCATTTAAAATCTCCAGTCTGGTATTGCCTTCCATTAAAGAAAGCTGATTTTTAAGCTCATTAATTTCCTTCTCTTTAGAAAACAGAAGCTCATTAAGCTTATTATCATTTTCCTTTTTTAACAGCTTCACTTCTTCTTTAAGCTTACTGATTTCATTTTCTTTTAAATAAAGTTTATCCCTGAAACCATTTTCGCTCTCATTTAAAGCCAGCTTAAGTTTATTTTCAAGCTGTTCATCTATTTCTTTATTAAACTCGCTGTTTCTGACCTGCTGAAGAATCAGTGAATAACTCTCTTCATCGATTTTAAACACCTTGCCACAGTTTGGACACTTGATTTCTGACATATAGCTCCTTAAAGTTTCTTGAATAAATCAGGCAGTTCGTTCTTATATGGCCTTATTTTTTCCATCATATTTTTATAGTATGGCAGTTTCATTTCAATATTGCCTTCAGACTCACCGCCGGCGGCAGTCAGGGCATTTACCAGATACATCATGCCGAAAGCCTTGGTGACATTTTCGATCTTTTCTTTATCGCCATCATAAACCCTGTCCATAAAGGCATCCCAGATCTTTATAGCCAGTTCAGCATTAATATTTACCGATGACTCCAGATATTTAATACCAACTTCTGTCTTAGTTGTTACTACAATATCACGATATAAAGTAAGAAGATCGTATTTAGCTGGACCATTGGTCAGATCAGCCATATCAATGAGCATCAGTTCATCACCCTGCAGCATAATATTGCCAGGATGGAAGTCGCCATGTACCAGGGTATTGGAATCTGGCATGGCATTTACACAGTTTCTTAAGATATCAGTGTCCTGAGCACCCAGAAACTTTTCCATACGGTTTAAACGCTCAAGTGAAAGTTCCCTGATGTTTTCAAAGGTATCCTTTACTTCAGTTGTGCTTAAAAGCCTGTAAAGCTCTACGTACTTATCAATATATTCATCAAACTTCTCAGGATGATTTTTGAAGGCATTGGACAGAGTATCAGAATTCATGCACTCAAATACTGCACCAAGCTGACTGCCTACTTTGACTATATCAAAGGAAATGGCGGTAGGAATACCAGCCACAAAGGCTGTACGGGCATAGCCTCTTTCCTTATCGATATCGCCATACTCCTTGCCTTCTTTAAATACCTTGACAATGGTATCTTCATTAAGACGGTAAACAGTGCCGCTTCCGCCTTTTCCCAGGATTTTACAGCCTTCAACCGAGATTTCTCTTAGCTGTCTTTTAACCTTAACCAGCTCAGTAAAACCGGTAACTTCCAGAATCTGGTATACATCATTGTCAACATGAGTTATTTCCAGATTGCTCTGAGCCTTTCTGAGTTTCAGAATTACTCTTAAACCGGCACTGGAAATATATTTAAGATTGCGGCCATCAAGTTCCAGGTCGCCATTTTCTCTGTATGCTTTGAATACATCAGCTTCAAATTCCGCTGCGTTATTTGAATCAATTCTTTCGTTTAAATAATATTTGAACATCTTCAATCTCCCTTTACTCAAATATAACAGTCATTATATAACAGCCTGTCCAAAACATCACTTAAACTTCATTTAAACATATTAATATAAGCTTGTATCTGGAGGAAAATTATGGATAAAAGTCTTAAAAATGGAATGCTGCTGATTGCATTCGCAATGCTGCTTCTGACGGTATCGATAAACATTGATTCAGTAATAAATCTTATTTCTTCTTTTTTCTCACTGCTGATGCCTATTATTTTCGGTCTGATATTTGCCTTTATTCTTTCAGTGCCGATGAAGTTTTTTGAAAATTTTCTGTCAAAGCATCTGCATAAACAAGTCTCAAAAAAGCTTTCATATCTGGCTTTTTTATTGACTTTATTAAGTGTAATTCTGGTTATTGTCGTTGTAGCCGTAATTGTAGTGCCTCAGTTGAGCAGATCTATAATCGAACTGAGCCGCCTGATTCAAAAACAGCTGCCAGGACTTCTTGATACTTTAGAATCATATAATATCGATGTCTCATCAATCGAAAAATGGGTAAAAGATTTTGATTATAAAACCATTTTATCTTCTCTTTCAGGGATTTCTGGAGAACTGATAAATTCCATTGCCAGAGTATCAAGTGGCGTATTATCCACATTATCCACCTTCTGTGTTGGCACCATTATCGGTATCTATGTTCTTCTGGACAAGAAACATCTGGGTGAACAATGCCTGAGAATATTAAATGCCTATATGCCAAAATTCTCACCAAAAATTATTCATATCGCATCACAGTTTCAGAAAGACTTTTCAAACTTCCTGTCTGGACAGTGCTTTGAAGCCATTGTGCTTGGTATTATTATTACGGCAGTAATGTCGCTTATGGCGATTCCTTATTCTGGTCTGATTGGGGTACTTACCGGTTTCTGTGCTTTCATACCTTATATAGGAGCTACCCTGTCCTGTATCACAGCTGCCTTTTTAACTATGATAACTGCACCTGAAAAAACCATTATATGCATAATTGCCTATCTGATTACTCAGTTTATCGAAACACAGTTTATCTATCCGCACGTTGTTGGCTCATCAGTTGGGCTCTCACCTCTATGGACACTGATTGCGGTATTTGTCGGCGGTTCACTGTTTGGGGTCTTCGGTATGATTTTCTTTATTCCAGTTATCGCTTCGATCTATGCGCTGTTAAAGGAAGATATAGCTAAGCGGCTTGATTCTCCCACTTTGCGAACAGATGCTTAAGCACAAAGGAAGAGACAGCAGCCAGAATAATTTCGGCAGCCAGCTGGGCATAGCCTAAACCATATAAAGGCCAGATTTTATTAAATATTATTAAGAATGGTATTTCCAGAATAATTTTCCTGGCAATCGCAAAGAACAGCGACATCTTGCCATAGCCGGTAGCCTGGAAAACACCTACACCAATAAAGTCAGCGCCAATAAAAGGCAAAGCCAGTCCAAAGCCTTTAAGTATTACACCGCCAATCTGTATTACTTCCTCAGTATCGATAAATAAAGATACAAAGAATTCAGAGAAAACAAAATAAAACACAGCCATAACACTTAAAGCGCTTATGCCGGCTTTAAGTGTTTTATTTACTGCATCTCTCATTCTCTTAATATTGCCCGAGGCATAATTATAGCTGACAAGCGGCATAACACCCTGTGATGTGCCCATCACAAGACCAAAACAGATATTGGAAAGTCTGTAGGCTATACCGATGCCGGCAATGGCGGCAGGCCCATAGCCAGAGGCAAAATTATTAAGAATGGTCTGTCCGGTAACATTTAAAATATTCTGAATAGAAGCGGGTATACCCACCACACAGATTCCACCAAGGATACTTCTGCTGAGAGTAATCTTTCTTATATCAAGAGAAACAATTGTCTTCCCTCTTTTGCGAATAAGAATAAGCTGCAGAAAATAAACAAACGCAAAACAGTTGGAAATAAAAGTAGCCAGACCTGCCCCCTCAACACCTAAACCAAGAAACTGCGGAAGCACAAAGAATGGATCAAGAATAATATTCAGAATGCAGCCTGAAACAGTACCAAGCGAAGCCCTGAAGGCATCACCTTCACTTTTAACCATATAGCCCATCACAACATTCATAATAGCCGGAATAGCGCCAAGATTAACAGTCCAGAACATGTAACGGTAACAGGCATCGTGAGTAAATTCGTCCGCACCCACAATACTTAATATCTGCTGCTTAAACACAAAGCTGCATGCCATAAAAACCACTGATGAAAATAAGGCAAAATAAAAACCGGTTGCAGAAGCCTTCCTGGCACTTTCCTCATCTTTTGCCCCAAGAAACCTCGACATCAAAGACGAACAGCCAACTCCAAACAGATTATTAACCGCATTAAACAGCAGCAGCAGTACTCCAATCAGTGTAACAGCTGAAGTCTGCACAGGATCATTCAAAAGCCCAACGAAATAGGTATCTGCCAGATTATAAAGTATCATAACCAGAGATCCTACAATATTAGGTATCACAAGTTTTAATAGTGCCTTATTCAAAGGCATTGTCTCAAATAATTCTTTTTTATTGTCCATATCAAGTATAGTAAGCCCCATAAACAGCTTTTTCAACTATATATTAAAAAAATAGACAAAGAAAATTACTCTGTCTATATCTTCCAGTTTGTGAGCTGACCATAAAAGACTTATAAGTTTTCTGCTTAGAGCTTATTTAAAAACTGCTGTTTTCAGCAATGACAACAGGCTATT